>JBILTM010000182.1:0-10422 GCA_044371545.1 Burkholderiaceae bacterium | reverse complement strand
AGCCGCCTCGACGATCCCACGTTCGGCGCCGACCTCGCCGGCGTGCTCGAGACCGAGCGCGTCGCGGACGCCGAAGCCCGCACCGGCGACGGCAGGACCGTGCTGCGCCGCGTGCTGCCGTACCGCCCCGCGGGCGGCGTCACCGCGGGGCTCGTCGCGACCTTCGTCGACATCACGGCGCTGCGCGACGCGGCGCGCCAGGCGCAGCACCTGATGACGGTCCTCGAGGACTCGAACGACGCCGTGCTGATGTTCGCGTTCGACGGCGCGATCACCGGCTGGAACGCGGCGGCGCAGCGGCTCTACGGCTACACGCGGGACGAGGCCGCCGCCGCCGGCCTGTACGCGCTGGTACCCGAGGACGACCGGGATGCCGCCGCCGCGATGGTCGAGCAGGTGCGGCGCACCGGCCGATTCGGCCCGGAGGTCGTGCGGCGGATCGACCATCGTGGCGGGACGGTGTCGGTGTCCGTGACCGCATCCGGCCTGCGCGACGAACACGGGGCGGTCCGAGCGGTGATGTCCACCGAACGCGACGTGACCGACCGGCTGCGCGCGCAGAGCGAGATCCACTTCAGGCGCCTCGCCGACCGGATCCCGGCGCTGCTGCGGGTCGACGGCATCGACGGGCGCGCGCAGTTCGTCAACCAGGCCTGCGTCGAGTTCACCGGGCGACCGCGCGAGACGCTGCTCGGCCGGGGCTGGCTCGAGTACGTGCACCCCGAGGACCGTGCCCGGTTCGGCGAAGAGCATGCCGCGGGTCCGCATCCGAGGGCGCGCCACGAGGTCGACCTGCGCCTTCGCCGCAGCGACGGCGCCTACCGCTGGATGCGCTCGATCAGCGTCCCGCACTTCGACGCGCGGGGCGACTTCGCGGGCTACGTCGCACTGACCATGGACGTCGAGGAGCGCCGCAACGCCGAGGCGGCGCTGATCGCCGCCGACCGACGCAAGGACGAGTACCTCGCGATGCTCGCGCACGAGCTGCGCAACCCGCTCGCCCCGATCCGGAACGCCGTCGCGATCATCACGAAGTTCGGTCCGCCCGACCCGCAGACGGCATGGGCGGCCCGCGTGATCGAGCGCCAGAGCGACGCGCTCGCGCGGCTGCTCGACGACCTGCTCGACGTCGCGCGGATCTCCCGCGGCAAGACGCAGCTCGAGCGCGTGCCTGTCGAGCTGTCGCTGCTGATCGAGCGCGCCCTCGAGGTCAGCCGCGCGGCGATCGCCGCGCGTCACCTGTCGCTGGACGTCGCGACGTACCCGGAGCCGCTGTTCGTCGAGGGCGACCTGCTGCGGCTCACGCAGGTGCTGTCGAACCTGCTGAACAACGCGGCGAAGTACACCGACGACGGCGGGCACATCCGAGTTGCCGTGCGGCGCGAGGCGGGCGAGGGCGCGATCGAGGTCGTCGACGACGGAGTGGGCATCGCCCCCGACGTGCTGCCGCGGGTCTTCGACCTGTTCGCCCAGGCCGACACCTCGCTC
The DNA here is from genome assembly GCA_044371545.1 of Burkholderiaceae bacterium. GTDB lineage: Bacteria > Pseudomonadota > Gammaproteobacteria > Burkholderiales > Burkholderiaceae_E > UBA4615. The sequence goes on along the minus strand of JBILTM010000182.1, from coordinate 8,934 downwards.
GATCGCTCGAAGGGGGGACTGGGCCTCGGGCTCACGCTGGTGCGCCAGCTGGTGACGCTGCATGGCGGACGTGTCGAAGCGCACAGCGAGGGGTTGGGGCGCGGCAGCCGCTTCGTCGTGAGGCTGCCGCTGATTCCGGCGCCTGCACTGCCGCAGCCGGTGCCGCCGCTCGCCTCGACGACGGCCCCGGCCGGTTCGCGGCGCGTGCTCGTCGTCGACGACAACGTCGACGCCGCCGAGAGCCTCGCGCTCGTGCTGCGCGCATCGGGCCACGCGGTGTGGGTCGCCTTCGACGGGGAGTCCGCGCTCGCGCGCGCGGCGGAGGTGCGGCCGGAGGTGGTCGTGCTCGACATCGGGCTGCCGGGGGCGGACGGCTACTCGATCGCGAGGGCGCTGCGCTCCAGGCATGCGACAGCGGGCGCGACGCTCGTCGCGCTGACCGGCTACGGCCAGCCGGAGGACGTGGCGAAGGCGCTCGAGGCGGGCTTCGCGCACCACCTCGTCAAGCCGGTCGATCCCGACCGTGTCCTGGCGATCGTCGCCGCGATCGGTGCGCCGGCGCCGGACGCGCCGTAGCGGGGCGGCCCCGCTGCCGCGTCGCGCTCGGGCACGCGCGTCGCGCGCCGATCGCATCGAGCCCGGGCTCGATCGGCGCCGCGGGTGCGCTCACCCGCGCGGCGCGATCGCGTCCGGATGCGGCTCGACGATCGGGAACATCACCTCGAACCGGTCCAGCAGCCCCCAGAACCGCGCGAAAGTGCCGGGCGGACCGTCGACGCGCAGCAGGCCGGCCGCCGACGCCTCGGCGGGCGTCGTGCGCTGCATCAGGAACGCGTCGACCGTCGCTCGGTCGACCGTCACCGTCGCCTCCGGAGGGGGACCCTCGGTGCCCTCGCGCGCGGTGAGCGCCGAGTTCGACAGCTCGCAGCGCCATCGCGCGTCGACGTCGGGGAACACCCAGTCGAGCACCATCCGCAGCCCCGCCGCGCGCTCCGCGTTGACGCGCACCGCGACGAAGTCGAAGAACATCTCCAGCGTCATCGCGCGGACCATGTCGGTGCTGGCGATGTTGCGTCGCCCCGGCGGCGGCGTGCCCTCGCGCAGCTCCTTCGCACCCATCAGGTAGGCGTTGCGCCAGGTGGCCGACTCGGCCTGGAAGGCGAGCTGCTCCATCGCGCGCGCGGCCAGCAGCCGCACGTCGGCACGCTCCGGATGTGCGAACACCGCGTGGCTCAGCACCTGCGCGACCCAGCGGAATTCGCCGCGCTCGAAGTCCGCGGCGGCGCGTGCGAGCACCGCGTCGACGCCGCCCATGTACTCGACGGTCTTCCTCCCCGCGTCGACCGGCGGCAGCGGGTTCAGGTTCGCCGGATTGCCGTCGTACCAGCTGAGGTGGCGCTGGTAGATCGCCTTCACGTTGTGCGAGACCGTGCCGTAGTAGCCGCGCGCATGCCAGCGTGCGTCGAGGCCCGCCGGCAGCTTCAGCATCTCGGCGATCTCGGCCGGGCGCCAGCCATGGCTCATCAGCCGCACCGTCTGGTCGTGCAGGTAGCGGTACAGGTCGCGCTGTTCGGCGACGAACGCGCGGCAGCGCGCGTTGCCCCAGATCGGCCAGTGGTGCTGCGCGTAGACCACCTCCACCGCATCGCCCCAGCGCGCGAGCGCGCGGTCGAGGTACTTCGACCACAGCAGCGCGTCGCGGGCCTGCGCGCCGCGGATCGGGCAGACGTTGTGCAGCGTGTGCGTCGCGTTCTCGGCGAGGTTGAGCGCGCGCCACTGCGGGAACCAGAAGTGCATCTCGGCGGGCGCCTCGGACTCGGGCGTGAGCTGGAACACGATCTCGACGCCGTCGATCGCGTGCGCCTCGGTCTCGGCGACGATCGTGCGGGTCGGCGCGATCAGCGTGAGCCGGCCGAGCGAGGTCGTCTTGCCGAGGCCCGCGTCGACCTGCGCGGCCGGACCCTTCGGCAGCAGCGGCCCGAACTGGTACTGGCCGCGCCGCGCCATCGGCACGCCGGCGAGCAGGTTCTCGGCGACCGCCGCCTCCATGAAGCGCGCCGGCGCGATCACCTGCACGCGTCCCGCGCGCACGTCGGCCTCGTCGACCACGCCCTTGACCCCGCCGAAGTGGTCGGCGTGCGAGTGGCTGTAGATCACCGTGTGCACCGGGCGGCGCGGCCGGTGCGCGAAGTAGAGCTCGAGCGCCGCGCGCGCGACCTCGACGCCGGTCAGCGGGTCGATGACGATGAGCCCCGTGTCGCCCTCGACGATCGTCATGTTGGCGATGTCGAGGCCTCGGACCTGCCAGGTGCGCTCGCAGACCTCGAAGAGCCCGTGGACGGTGTTGAGCCGTGCCTGTCGCCACAGGCTCGGGTTCACCGTGTCGGGCGGCGCGGGGTCGTCGAGGAACCGGTAGGGCGCCATGTCCCAGATCGTGCGGCCGTCCTCGGACTCGACCCGGGCGTCCGGGATCGTGCCGACGAAGCCGCGGCGCGCGTCCTCGAAGTCCTGCGCATCGGCGAAGGGCAGGGCGTCGGCGAGCGCTCGATGCGCGCGCAGCGTGCTCGGATGGACGTCGGGCATCGCGGTCTGCTCCGGTTCGGGGGCGCGGCCGTCGTGGCGGCCACGTCTCCCCGCGCGGGGCCCGGCACCGCGCCGGGCCGTGCGCGCGGCGCTACTTCGACAGCTCGCGCATCGCCTTCTCGAGCCCGGCGAGCGTCACCGGGTACATCCGGTTCGACATCACCTGCCGGATCACCGAGATCGACTGCCGGTACTCCCAGACGCCCTCGGGCTCGGGGTTGAGCCACGCGAACTTCGGGAAGCGCTCGGCGAGCCGCTGCAGCCAGATCGCGCCGGCCTCTTCATTGTTGTACTCGACCGAGCCGCCCGGCTGCAGGATCTCGTACGGGCTCATCGTCGCGTCGCCGACGAAGATCAGCCGGTAGTCGGGGTTGTACTTGCGCAGCAGGTCGAAGGTCATCAGCCGCTCGGAGTGGCGCCGGCGATTGTTCTTCCACACGAAGTCGTAGACGCAGTTGTGGAAGTAGTAGAACTCGAGGTGCTTGAACTCCGCCTTCGCCGCCGAGAACAGCTCCTCGGTGCGCTTGATGTGGTCGTCCATCGTGCCGCCGACGTCGAGCAGCATCAGCACCTTGATGGTGTTGTGGCGCTCCGGGACCATCTTGATGTCGAGGAAGCCGGCGTTGCGCGCGGTGCTCGAGATGGTGTCGTCGAGGTCGAGCTCCTCCTCGGCGCCCTCGCGCGCGAACTTGCGCAGCCGCCGCAGCGCGACCTTGATGTTGCGCGTGCCGAGCTCGACCTGGTCGTCGTAGTCGCGGTAGGCGCGCTGCTCCCAGACCTTCACGCCGGTCCGGTTGCCCGCCGAGGGGCCGCCGACGCGGATGCCCTCGGGGTTGTAGCCGCCGTTGCCGAACGGGGAGGTGCCGTTCGTGCCGATCCACTTGCTGCCGCCCTCGTGGCGCTCCTTCTGCTCCTCGAGCAGGGCCTTCAGTCGCTCGAGCAGCTTGTCGAGCCCGCCCATCGCCTCGATCGCCGCCTTCTCCTCGGCGGTGAACTCGCGCTGCAGCTGGCGCTTGAGCCATTCGAGCGGCACGTCGACGTCGATGCCCTGGATCGCCGCGACGCCCTTGAAGTACGCGGCGAACGCGCGGTCGAACTTGTCGAAGTTGCGCTCGTCCTTGACCAGCGCCGCGCGCGAGAAGTAGTAGAAGTCGTCGACCGATGTGCCGACGACGTGCTGCTTGAGGCCCTCGATCAGGGTCAGGTACTCCTTGATCGACACCGGCAGCTTCGCCGACCGCAGGTGCAGGAAGAATTCGATCAGCATGGGTCGCTCCGGTGGAGGGGGCGGGTGTCCGGGCCGAGGGCGCTCAGGGCGCGGGCAGCCGGGACTGGCGGAAGGCCAGGTGGCGCTTCACCGCCGGCCATTCCGAGTCGATGATGGAGAACACCACCGTGTCGCGCAAGCTGCCGTCGGGCAGCCGCTGGTGGTTGCGCAGCACGCCGTCCTGCTTGGCGCCGAGCTTGGCGATCGCCTCGCGCGAGCGCTGGTTGAACCAGTGCGTGCGGAACTCGACCGCGAGGCAGGCGAGCGCCTCGAACGCGTGCCGCAGCAGCAGCCGCTTGCATTCGGTATTCAGGCCGCTGCGCTGCACGCTCGCCGAGTAGAACGTGGTGCCGATCTCGAGGCGGCGCTGCGTCTCCTCGACGTTCATGTAGCGGGTCGAGCCGACGACGCGGCCGTCGCGGCGGCGGATCACCGCGAACGGCAGCGCGCGGCCGGCGGCCTGCAGCGCGAGCGCGGCATCGATCCAGCCGGGCACCGACCGGGGCGCGGGCACGATCGTGTACCAGAGCGCGTCCAGCCCGCCGTCGACCACCGCGTCGGCGAGCGCGTCGGCGTGCGCCGGCGCGAGCGGCTCGAGCCGCACGTGCTCGCCTTCGAGCACGACCGGTCGGGGGGGCCAGGGCAGGGGGGCCGCGTCGCTCACCGGCGTGCGCTCAGCTGCTGGTCGCCGACAGGGCGAGGCCGACGACGCCGACGACGATCAGCGCGATGCTGCCCAGCCGCAGCGCGGTGATCGGCTCCTGGAACCAGGTCATCCCGATGACCGCCACCGCGGCCGTGCCGAGGCCCGACCAGATCGCGTAGGTGACCGACAGGTCGAGCTTCTTCAGCGCCATCGCGTTGCAGGCGAAGGCGACCGCGTAGAACGCGAACATCATCGCGGTCGGGCCGACCTTCGACAGGCCCTGCGAGAGCTTCATCGAGGTGCTGCCGGCGATCTCGAAGACGATCGCGGCGGCGAGGAAGTACCAGTGCATGGAGTTGGGCGAGGGGCGGGACGGGCACGCGTCCCGGGGCGCTCAGCGGTTGTGCCGCGCCATGAAGATCAGCCGCTCGAACAGGTGCACGTCCTGCTCGTTCTTGAGCAGCGCGCCATGCAGCGGCGGGATCGCGGCCTTGCCGTCCTTCGACTGCAGGGCCTCGACGGGGATGTCCTCGGCGACCAGCAGCTTCAGCCAGTCGAGCAGCTCCGAGGTCGAGGGCTTCTTCTTGATGCCCGGCAGTTCGCGGATCTGGAAGAAGCTCTCCATCGCTTCCTTGAGCAGCGTCTTCTTGATCCCCGGGTAGTGGACGTCGACGATCCGCTGCATCGTCTCCTTGTCCGGGAACTTGATGTAGTGGAAGAAGCAGCGGCGCAGGAACGCGTCGGGCAGCTCCTTCTCGTTGTTCGAGGTGATCATCAGCACCGGGCGGTGCTTCGCGCGGATCAGCTGGCGCGTCTCGTAGACGTAGAACTCCATCCGGTCGAGCTCGCGCAGCAGGTCGTTCGGGAACTCGATGTCGGCCTTGTCGATCTCGTCGATCAGCAGCACGACCGGCTTGTCGGCCTCGAAGGCCTGCCAGAGCACGCCCTTGACGATGTAGTTGTGGATGTCCTTCACGCGCTCGTCGCCGAGCTGCGAGTCGCGCAGCCGCGACACCGCGTCGTACTCGTACAGGCCCTGCTGGGCCTTGGTCGTCGACTTGATGTGCCACTGCAGCAGCGGCATCCCGAGTCCGCGCGCCACCTCCTCGGCCAGCATCGTCTTGCCGGTGCCCGGCTCGCCCTTGATCAGCAACGGACGCTGGAGCGTGATCGCCGCGTTGACCGCGAGCTTCAGGTCGTCGGTCGCGACGTACGTGGAGGTGCCTTCGAATCGCATGGATGGGTTCGCCCGGTGTGGAAAGGCCGCTCCGCGGCCGCGCACCGGGCACGACCGCGGGCCGCGGCCCGATCCGGCCGAGTATACGGAAAAGTGCCCCGTCGGGTAGAATGCGGCGTTTGTCCGGGCCCGCAAGGGGTCTGGAGCACGTTCCAACAAGATGCTGTATCCCCGACCGTTTCCCGCGTCGCTCACCCGATCCATCCGCCCGATCCACGCGCCCATCCCATGACGAGAACACGCCACCCCGGTCGCACGTCGGCCGCCGTCCGCGCCCTGTCGATGCTCGCCGCCGCGCTCGTCGCGCAGGGCGTCGCCGCCCAGGGCGCGCCCGCCGGCAACGCCGACGCGGGCCGCGCCAAGGCCTCGAACTGCATCGGCTGCCACGAGATCCCCGGCTACAAGGCGTCCTTCCCGACCGTGTACCACGTGCCGAAGATCACCGGCCAGACGGCGAAGTACATCGAGGCCTCGCTGCAGGCCTACCGCAAGGGCGATCGCAGCCATCCGACGATGCGCGCGATCGCCGGCACCCTGTCCGACCAGGACATCGCCGACCTCGCCGCGCTGTACGGCAGCAAGTGAACCCGACCCGCCTTCCGATGAAGCCCCTCGCGATGCCCCGAATCCTCCGTCACGGCGCGCTCCTGCTCGCGCTCCCGCTGCTGGCCGCGCCTGCGCTGGCGGCCGACAAGGCGGCCGGCCAGGCCAAGCACGAGGCCGTCTGCGCGGCCTGCCACGGCAAGGACGCCAACACTCCGATCGACCCGTCCTACCCGAAGCTCGCCGGCCAGTACCGCGACTTCATCGAGCGCGCGCTGCTCGACTACAAGAGCGGCGCCCGCAAGAACGCGATCATGGCCGGCCAGGCGCAGCCGCTGTCGAAGGCGGACATCGCGAACCTCGCCGCCTACTACGAGAGCCTGCCGGGCTCGCTGCGCGTCAAGCGCTGAGGCGCGTCCCGTGACCGCTGCGGCGTTCGCGACCACCGACCTCTGCGATGCGCACGAGGACCGGCTGCGCGACGCACGCCTGCTGGTCGCGGCGCCGCCGTGGCTCGCGTTCGGCGCGGTCGAGCGCTTCGCGGGTCCGGCGGTGACGCTGCGCCTGCCGGAAGACAATTCGCTGGTGCGCAGGACGCTCGAGCAGCCGGGCGACGGCCGGGTGCTCGTCGTCGACGGCGGTGCGAGCCTGCGCTGCGCGCTCGTCGGCGGCAACCTCGCGAAGCTCGGGCAGGACACCGGCTGGGCCGGCGCGATCGTCAACGGCGCGGTGCGCGACGCCGACGAACTCGACGCCTGCCGCTTCGGCGTGCGCGCGCTGCAGCTCGTGCCCCGGCGCAGCGACAAGCGCGGGCTCGGCGAGTCGGGCGTGGTCGTCGCCTTCGCCGGCGTGATGATCCGCCCCGGCGACTGGATCTACGCGGACCGCGACGGCTGGCTCGTCTCGGTGGGCGGCCCGCTGCCGGCCTGACGCGGCCTGACGCGGCCGGACGTGGCCTGACCGGAGCGTGACCGACGCCCGGCCCCGCGGCCTCAGCCGCGCGGCGCCGGCTCGCCGTTCCAGTGGGGCGGCTGGGTCTTCAGTTTCAGCCCGAACACCGTCTTCATCGCGCCGGTGACGATCGCCCAGAAGGCGACGATCGACACCACCGACAGGCTGCCCGCCTCGGGCCTGGCGAGCACCATCACGCCGAACAGCACCGACACCACGCCGGTCAGGTACAGGATCCACTCGCCCTCGGCGACGCGACGCACCCGCCAGCCGAGCAGCACCGTCAGCACGCCGAGCACGATCGCCTGGAAGGCGACGACCGCGACGAACGCGGCGATTGCGGCCGGCGGCACCAGCAGCGCGTAGCCGCCCACCAGCACGCCGAGCGCGCCGAGCAGCGCCATCACCCACCAGCCGTCCTTGTCGCGGTGCTGGAACGCGCCCGACAGCGCGGCCGCACCGTCGAGCAGCACCGAGGCGGCGAAGAACACGCTCAGCACGAACAGCGCTGCAATCGGTGCCAGCAGCGCGAGCACGCCGAAGGCCATCGAGGCGAGGCCGCCGAGCACGAAGGCCCACCAGGTCTTGCGCACCAGCTCGGTGGCGGGGGCCGGCGCGGGGCCGGGACGGGCGTCGGACGACGTCATGCGGCACTCCCTGTGGTCTCGCGATCGCGAGGTGCGGACGACTCTAGCCGAACGCGGCCGGCGCGGCCAGCGTCACATCAGGCCGTCGAACGGGATCGCGTCGACCCAGTCGCCGGCGGCGACGTCACCCTGCTCGTGGTGCAGCACGACCAGCGCGTTCGCCTCGCTCATCGAGCGCAGCACGCCCGAGCCCTGGCTGCCGGTGATCCGCGCCTGCAGCGCGCCGTCCGGCCCGGACTCGACGATCGCGCGCTGGTACTCGGTGCGACCCGGGCGCTTGCGCATCCGTGCGACGCTGCGCGCGCGCAGCGGCAGCACTGGTCGCGGGCTCGCGCCCGATTGCCGGATCAGCGCGTCGCGCACGAAGAAGAGGAAGGTCACCATCACCGCGACCGGGTTGCCCGGCAGTCCGAAGTACCAGGCCTCGCCGACGCGACCGAAGGCCATCGGGCGGCCCGGGCGCATCGCGATGGTCCAGAACGCGACCTCGCCGAGCCGGTCCATCACCTCGCGCGTGAAGTCCGCTTCGCCCACCGACACGCCGCCCGAGGACACGATCGCGTCGGCGTTCAGCGACGCCGTGCGCATCGCGGCCTCCAGTGCCTCGCGCGAGTCGGGCACCACGCCCATGTCGAGCAGCTCGACGCCGAGCCGCGTCAGCATGCCGTGCAGCGTGTACCGGTTCGAGTCGTAGACGTAGCCCGCATCGAGCGGCTCGCCGATCGAGCGCAGCTCGTCGCCGGTCGAGAAGAACGCGACCCGCAGGCGTCGCTGCACCGGCACCTCGGCGACGCCGAGCGAGGCAAGCAGCCCGAGGTCCGCGGGCCGGATCAGACGGCCCGCGTGCAGCGCCGCGCGCCCGCGCGCCAGGTCCTCGCCGCGCAGTCTCCGGTTCTGGCCGACCTGCTGCCCACGGGGCACGACGATCCGGTCACCGTCGACGCGGACCACTTCCTGGATCACCACGGTGTCGCACCCTTCCGGCATCACCGCGCCGGTCATCACGCGCACCGCCTGACCGGGGCCGACCGCGCCGTCGAACGCGACGCCGGCGTAGGCG
>JBILTM010000181.1:0-10488 GCA_044371545.1 Burkholderiaceae bacterium | reverse complement strand
GTAGTCCGCGTGCCCGGGGCAGTCCACGTGCGCGTAGTGCCGCGCCTTCGTCTCGTACTCCACGTGCGCCGTGTTGATCGTGATCCCGCGCGCCTTCTCCTCCGGCGCCGCGTCGATCTGGTCGTACGCCTTCGCCTCCCCGCCGAACTTCGACGACAGCACCGTCGTGATCGCCGCCGTCAGCGTCGTCTTCCCATGGTCCACGTGACCGATCGTGCCCACGTTCACGTGCGGCTTCGTACGCTCGAACTTGCCTTTTGCCATGGCGAGAGACTCCTGGTCGGTGCGCGGGCCGCGGGATTCGCGCGCTGTGTCGTGTGAACGTCGCGGCCGGTGATCGAGAAGAAGAGGTCCTGACGATGCGTGTTACGTGGTGCCCATGGCGCGGATCGAACGCGCGACCTCTCCCTTACCAAGGGAGTGCTCTACCACTGAGCCACATGGGCATCGGGCTGCTGGAGCGGGTGAAGGGAATCGAACCCTCGTCGTAAGCTTGGAAGGCTTCTGCTCTACCATTGAGCTACACCCGCCTGCCGATCGGCCGAGAACCCGAGGGCTCCCCGACCGCCCCTGCAACCCGGGATGAACCCGGAAAATCCGTCCTGCCGTACTGCCGGTGCTACTGGCTGCTGCCTGGAAACCTGGTGGAGGAGGCTGGATTCGAACCAGCGTAGGCGTAAGCCAACAGATTTACAGTCTGCCCCCTTTAGCCACTCGGGCACCCCTCCAGGGAACCGCGAATTATTGCCACGGACGCCCGGGTTGTCAAATCCGAGGCCCCGTGCGCCGCTCGGGATTCTCCGCAGGTCCGGCCGCCGCCGGCCTGGCACGCTTCCTGCATTTGCTCCGCTGTGCCGGCGTCCGGCTGCGACGCGGCACCCACCACCGAGCCCACCCAGAGCGGGAAACAGGAGAAGCATCCATGGCCCAAGACAGCAAGTCCGGATCGTCCGGCACGTCGAACCGAGGGTTCGCCTCGATGGATCCGGCCCTCCAGCGCGAGATCGCGAGCAAGGGCGGGCGCAGCGTGCCGCCCGAGGAGCGCAGCTTCTCGAAGGATCGCGCGCTCGCCGCGCAGGCCGGCCGAAAGGGCGGCGAGGCGTCGCACGGCGGACGCCGCAACCCGGGGCAACCGGGCGCCGGTTCGACCGGCGACAAGGGCGGCGGCACCCGCTGACGCCCTCCGGTCGCACCGGCCGATCGGCCGGTGCGACCGCCCGCCGCGGCGCGGCGGCCCGGCGCGCCCACCCTCTCGGCCCCACCGTCGAGCGAGGCTGTAGCTCTTGCGGCAAAGCTTGCAGGGCCCTGCAAGCTTTGCCGATCGCGCCGACCGACGCGATCCACGACCCCCGACCCCTGCCCCGACCGCTGTCGTACGCCCCTCGTCCGTCCGGGCCGGTCGCCGAGTCGATCCGCCATTGACCGACCGACTGGTCGGGAAATAAACTGGCGTCCCGATCGAACGACCGAGGCCGCCGAGATGTACACCCAATCCATGGACCTGCCGCAGGGTCAGCCGGGCGAGCTGCGCGCGGTGCCCGCCGACGCCGCGTCCGCCGACGCCGAGGCGCGCTTCGACGCGCGCGTCGCCGCCGACCGCAAGGTCGAGCCGCAGGACTGGATGCCTGACGCGTACCGCCGCACGCTCGTGCGGCAGATCTCGCAGCACGCGCACTCCGAGGTCGTCGGCATGCTGCCCGAGGGCAACTGGGTCACGCGCGCCCCGAGCCTCGAGCGCAAGGCGATCCTGCTCGCGAAGATCCAGGACGAGGGCGGCCACGGGCTGTACCTGTACGCGGCGGCCGAGACGCTCGGCACCTCGCGCGACCAGATGATCGCGGCGCTGCACTCGGGCAAGGCGAAGTACTCCTCGATCTTCAACTACCCGACGCTGACCTGGGCCGACATGGGCGCGATCGGCTGGCTGGTCGACGGCGCGGCGATCATGAACCAGATCCCGCTGTGCCGCTGCTCCTACGGCCCGTACGCGCGGGCGATGATCCGCATCTGCAAGGAGGAGTCGTTCCACCAGCGGCAGGGCTTCGACATCATGCTCGCGCTGTGCCGCGGCACGCCCGAGCAGAAGGCGATGGCGCAGGACGCGCTGAACCGCTGGTGGTGGCCGGTCGTGATGATGTTCGGGCCGAGCGACGCCGACTCGATCCACTCCGCGCACACGATGAAGTGGGGCATCAAGCGGATCAGCAACGACGAGCTGCGCCAGAAGTTCATCGACGCGACCGTGCCGCAGGCCGAGCTGCTCGGCCTGACGATCCCCGACCCGGACCTGAAGTGGAACGCCGAGCGCGGCCACCACGACCACGGCCCGATCGACTGGGACGAGTTCTGGCGGACGGTCAACGGCAACGGCCCGTGCAACCGGGAGCGGCTCGCCGCGCGGCTGCGGGCGCACGAGAAGGGCGAGTGGGTCCGCGAGGCCGCGCTCGCGCACGCCGCCAACGTGCGGGCCCGGGCCGCGAAGGCCGCGGCCTGAGCCACGCCACAGGACAACCAGGAGCACGACGATGAGCGACAGGGAACTCCCGCTGTGGGAAGTGTTCGTCCGCAGCAAGCAGGGCCTGGACCACAAGCACTGCGGCAGCCTGCACGCCGCCGACGCGCAGATGGCGCTGCGCATGGCGCGCGACGTCTACACGCGGCGGATGGAGGGCGTGAGCATCTGGGTCGTGCCCTCGGCCGCGATCACCGCGTCGGCGCCGGAGGACAAGTCGATCGACTTCGACCCGATGGCGGACAAGATCTACCGGCATCCGACGTTCTACGAACTGCCGGACGAGGTCAAGCATATGTGAGGGGAAGGCAGGGGTTTCGGCGAGCACTGCTCGCCGCCTGCCGACCGGGCGCCGCATGCTTGCGGCGGTGAGGCAGGGGTTTCGGCTCGCACTGCGAGCCGCCTGGCGAACGACCGGCCCCGATGGGCCGGGCTCGTGGTGCGAGAACGTGAACCCGGCGAGAGCCGGCAAGATTTGCAAGGACGGCCCTGCATGAGCGCCCCCGACTACCACCTCCAATACCTCCTCCGCCTCGCCGACGACGCCCTCGTCCTCGGCCAGCGCCTCGCCGAATGGTGTGGCCACGGCCCCATGCTGGAAGAGGACATCGCCCTCACCAACGTCTCGCTCGACCTGATCGGCCAGGCGCGCCTGCTGCTCTCGCACGCCGGCCGCCTCGAGGGTCGCGGCCGCGACGAGGACGCGCTCGCCTACTTCCGCGACGAGCGCGACTTCCGCAACTGCACGCTGGTCGAGCTGCCCAACGGCGAGGCGGCGCACGACGACTACGCGACGACGATCGTGCGCAACCTGCTCGCCTCGGCGCTCGCGGTGCCGCGCTACGAGGCGCTCGCGACCTCCGCCGACGCCGAACTCGCGCAGATCGCCGCGAAGTCGGTCAAGGAGGCGCGCTCGCACCTGCGCCACGCCGCCGACTGGACGGTGCGCTTCGGCGACGGCACCGAGGAGTCGAAGCGCCGCGCGCAGGCCGCGCTCGATCGGCTCTGGCCGTACACCAACGAATGGTGGGCGACCGACGCGGTCGAGCACGAGGCCGCGAAGGCGGGCATCGGCCCGACGCTCGCCGAGCTCCGGCCCGCCTGGGACGCGACCGTCGACGCGGTGCTCGCGAAGGCGACGCTCGCGCGGCCGGCCGACGTGCCCTTCGTCTCCGCCGGCAAGCTCGGCGTGCACAGCGAGCACATGGGGTTCCTGCTCGCCGAGATGCAGACCCTCGCGCGCCAGCATCCCGGCGCGAGCTGGTGAGCCCGACGCGATGAGCGGGGTCGCCGACGAACGCCTGGCGCGCGCCCGCGCGTGCGCGGCCTCGGTGCCCGACCCCGAGATCCCTGTGGTCACGCTCGACGAGCTCGGCATCCTGCGCGACGTGCGCGACGAGGGTGGCCGCGTGGTCGTCGAGCTCACGCCGACCTACACCGGCTGCCCCGCGACGCGCGTGATCGCCGACGACGTGCGCCGCGCGCTCGCCGACGGCGGCTTCGCCGACGCCGACGTGCGGATGGTGCTCGCGCCGCCGTGGAGCACCGACTGGATCAGCGCCGACGGCCGCCGCAAGCTGCGCGAGTACGGCATCGCGCCGCCCGGCGCGCGCGCATCGACGGACGCGGTCGTGCGACTGGTGCCGCGCGCGGCGAGGACGGCGCCGCGCGCGGTGCCGGCCGGCGACGTGTCCGCGGAAACGTCGTTCGCGGCCGTCGACGCGCATCGCCGTGCGCCGTCCTGCGACCCGTCGTCCGGGACCGCGGCCGCCGCCGCGGTCGCCGCGACCGCCAGCACCGACGCGGACGCCGACGCCGAGATCATCGAGTGCCCGCGCTGCGGCTCGGCCGACGTCGAGCGCCTGTCGCAGCACGGCTCGACGCCGTGCAAGGCGCTGTACCGCTGCGTCGCCTGCCGCGAGCCCTTCGACTACTTCAAGCCCTACTGACAGCGAGCGTGCCATGGCCGTCCCGCAGTTCCACCGCCTCACCATCCGCGACGTGCGCCCCGAGACCGCCGACGCGATCTCGGTCGCGTTCGACGTGCCGCCCGAGCTGCGCGATGCGTACCGCTTCAGGCAGGGCCAGTTCCTGACGCTGCGCGAGACGCTCGACGGCGAGGACGTGCGCCGCTCGTACTCGGTCTGCGTGGGCGTGCCCGACTACGAGCGCCGCGGCGAGCTGCGCGTCGCGATCAAGCGCGTCGCGGGCGGCCGCTTCTCGAACTGGGCGAACGAGTCGCTCAAGCCTGGCCGCGCGATCGACGTGATGACGCCCGACGGACGCTTCACCACCGACCTGGACCCGGCCCGCGCGCGCCGCTACGTCGGCTTCGCCGGCGGCTCGGGCATCACGCCGATGCTGTCGCTGATCGAGACCATCCTGTCGACCGAGCCGGCGAGCGCGTTCACGCTGGTCTACGGCAACCGCACGGTCGCCTCGATCATGTTCCTCGAGCGACTCGAGGAGCTGAAGAACAGCTACATGGACCGGCTCAGGCTGGTGCACGTGCTGTCCGACGAGCCGCAGGAGGTCGACCTGCTGTCGGGGCTGCTCGACGAGGCGCGCTGCGGCGAGCTGATGCGCACCGTGCTCGCCGGCGAGGCGATCGACGAGGCGTTCGTCTGCGGCCCCGCGCCGATGATGGACGCCGCCGAGGCGGCGCTGCGCGCGGCGGGCGTGCCGCAGGCGAGCATCCACGTCGAGCGCTTCGGCACGCCGGCGCCGTCGGGGGCGCCGAAGCCGGTCGCGGTCGACGCGCCCGCGGCCAAGGTGGTGATCGTGATCGACGGCAAGGAGCGGCACCTGCGCGTGCCGTTCGAGGGCCAGGCGATCCTCGACGCGGGTCTCGCGGCCGGCGCCGCGCTGCCCTACGCGTGCAAGGGCGGCGTGTGCTGCACCTGCCGCGCGAAGGTGCTCGAGGGCGAGGTGCGGATGGACAAGAACTACACGCTCGAGCCGAAGGAGATCGCCGACGGCTTCGTGCTGACCTGCCAGGCGCACCCGGTCAGCGAGCGCGTCGTGGTCAGCTACGACGAGCGCTGAACCGTGGCGCGGCCCAAGGCGTCCGACTACGACGACCAGCGCGACCGCATCCTCGCGCTCGCGACCGCCGCGTTCGCCGAGCTCGGCTACCCGAGCGCGTCGATGTCGCAGCTCGCGCAGGCCTGCGGCACCTCGAAGGCGCGGCTCTACCACTACTTCCCGAGCAAGGAGTCGCTGCTGGCGGAGTCGCTCGAGCGGTACGTGCGCCGGCTGCTGCGGGTCGTCGAGGAGGTACGCGCGCAGGGACTCGCGCCGCGCGACGAGCTGGCCGCGCTGATCCGCGCGCTGCTGGTGGAGTACCGCGACTCGCGCGAGCGGCACGTCGCGCTGCTCAACGACGTGAAGTTCCTGTCGCCCGAGCTGCGCGAGCCGATCCTCGCGAAGCAGCGCGCGGTCGTCGCCGCGCTCGCCGACACGATCGAGCGCGTCGCGCCGGGCCGCTTCGCGCCGGGCGAGCGCACGCCGGCGACGATGGCGCTCCTCGGCATGATCAACTTCACCTTCGCGTGGCTGCGGCCGGACGGGCCGATGAGCTACGAGCGCTACGCCGAGCTGGTGATCGACCTGTGGGAGCGCGGGGTCTGCGAGCCCGCGCCCGAGGTCGACGCGCGCTTCGCCTGAACGCGCGGCGCGCCGCGCCGGCGACCGCGCGCGGCCCCGTCCCGCCGCGCTCGCGCACCGGTCCTCGCGCATCGGGCGCTCCGTATAGAATCGACCGCATCCACCGGGAGACGCGCCATGTCCGCACAATTCGCCTCGAAGGGCGACCTCGCCGCCAAGCAGGTCACCTTCACGCAGCTGTCCGAGAACTGCTGGGCCTACACCGCCGAAGGCGACCCCAACTCCGGCGTGATCATCGGCGACGACGCATGCATGGTGATCGACACCACCGCGACGCCGGCGATGGCGCAAGACCTGATCGCCCGCATCCGCACGGTCACCGACAAGCCGATCAAGTACGTCGTGCTGTCGCACTACCACGCGGTGCGCGTGCTCGGCGCGTCGGCCTACTTCGCCGAGGGCGCGACCGAGGTGATCGCCTCGCGCGGCACGCACGAGCTGATCGTCGAGCGCGGCGCGCAGGACATGAAGAGCGAGATCGAGCGCTTCCCGCGGCTCTTCGCCGGCGTGGAGTCGGTGCCCGGGCTCACCTGGCCGACGATGGTGTTCGAGCGCGACCTGACGCTGTTCCTCGGCAAGCTGGAGGTGCGCCTGAAGCACATCGGCCCCGGCCACACGAAGGGCGACACGATCGCCTGGGTGCCGTCGCAGGACGTGGTCTTCTCGGGCGACCTGGTCGAGTACAACGCGGGCGTCTACACCGGCGACGCGCACCTCGAGGAATGGCCGGCGACGCTCGAGGCGCTGCGCGCGCTGAAGCCGAAGCGGCTGGTGCCCGGCCGCGGCCCGGCGATGACGACGCCCGAGGACTGCGAGAAGGCGATCGAGTACACGCGCCGGTGGGTCACCGACCTGTACCAGACCGCGCGCCGCGGCGTGGCCGCCGGCAAGGACCTGAAGGGCGTCTTCCAGGACGTGCGCGGGGTGATGGACCCGGTGTTCGGCAGCGTGTTCATCTACGAGCACTGCCTGCCCTTCGACGTCTCGCGCGCCTACGACGAGGCGAGCGGCATCAAGCACCCGCGGATCTGGACGGCCGAGCGCGACATCGAGATGTGGAAGTCGCTGCAGGACTGACGGGGGGTTTCGGCGGGCACTGCCCGCCGCCCCGGCAGCGGGTGCCGCATGCTTGCGGCACCCTCCTGCGACAGGGGCGTGAATCCGGCGAGAGCCGGCACTATCTCAGCGGCAGCGCCGTCGTGTCCTTGATCACGTCGAGCGCGAAGCTCGTCCTCACGTCGAGCACCGCCGGCTGCCTCAGCAGCCGCTGCTGCACGAAGCGCGAGAAGTCGTCGAGCGTGCCGACGTGCACGCGCAGCAGGTAGTCCATGTCGCCGGTGGTCGCGTGGCACGCGGCCACCTCCGGCCAGTCGCGCACCGCCTCGCGGAACTCGTCGTACGGGATGCGCCCGCCCTTGGCCGGCGCGCGCTTGTCGAGCTTCACGCTCGCGTAGGCGACGACGCCGAGCCCCACCGCGCGCGGCTCGACCAGCGCGACGTAGCCGCGGATCACGCCCGCCTCCTCGAGCCGGCGCACGCGGCGCAGGCACGGCGACGGCGACAGCGAGACGCGCTCGGCGAGCTCCTGGTTGGTCAGCCGGCCGTCGCGCTGCAGCTCGGCGAGGATCCTGAGGTCGGTGCGGTCGAGCTCGACCGCGGCGGGTGCGGCAGGACGTCGGGGCATGATCCGCCACCGTCATGGGCTTCAATGGCAGGATCTTGCTCGAAACCGGACCCGGGCGCCATCGATACGCAATCCGCTGGCGCGCCGGATGCCTAGAATCGTCCGGACCGTCCGCACGACGCGCCGTCCGGCGCGCGCACCGCACCGAGGAGACCGCGATGACCGACACCACCTCCGCCTGGCCGAACCCGATGGGCACCGACGGCTTCGAGTTCATCGAGTACGCCGCGCCCGACCCGGTCGCGATGGGCGCGCTCTTCGAGCAGATGGGCTTCAAGGCCGTCGCGCGCCATCGCACCAAGCGCGTGACGCTGTACCGCCAGGGCGGCGTCAACTTCATCCTGAACGCCGAGCCCGACTCGTTCGCGCAGCGCTTCGCGCGGCTGCACGGCCCGTCGATCTGCGCGATCGCGTTCCGCGTGAAGGATGCGGCGGCCGCCTACCGGCGCGCGCTCGACCTCGGCGCCTGGGGCTTCGACTCGCGTTCGGGCCCGATGGAGCTGAACATCCCGGCGATCAAGGGCATCGGCGACTCGCTGATCTATCTGGTCGACCGCTGGCGCGGCAAGGACGGCCGCCAGGGCGGCATCGGCGACATCTCGATCTACGACGTCGACTTCGAGCCGATCGGCGACGCGGGCATCGAGCACGCCGGCGCGGGCCTCACCTACGTCGACCACCTGACGCACAACGTGCACCGCGGCCGGATGGCCGAGTGGTCGTCGTTCTACGAGCGGCTCTTCGACTTCCGCGAGATCCGCTACTTCGACATCGAGGGCAAGGCCACCGGCGTGAAGTCGAAGGCGATGACCTCGCCCTGCGGCCGGATCCGGATCCCGATCAACGAGGAAGGCACCGGCACCGGCGGCGGCCAGATCCAGGAGTACCTCGAGCAATACCACGGCGAGGGCATCCAGCACATCGCGCTCGGCACCGACGACATCTTCGCGACCGTCGAGGCGCTGCGCCGCTCGGGCGTCGTCTTCCTCGACACGCCCGACACCTACTACGAGCTGATCGACACGCGCCTGCCCGGCCACGGCCAGGACGTCGCGCGGATGGCGAAGAACCGGATCCTGCTCGACGGCGGCCCCACCGGCGGGCTGCTGCTGCAGATCTTCACCAGGACGGTCGTCGGCCCGATCTTCTTCGAGATCATCCAGAGGAAGGGCGACGAGGGCTTCGGCGAGGGCAACTTCAAGGCGCTGTTCGAGTCGATCGAGCTCGACCAGATCCGGCGCGGGGTGGTGAAGGCCGAGGCCTGATCGCGCGGGGCGACCGGCCCGGGCGACCCGGAAGAGCGGGCCGGAAGAGCGAGCCGTGGGGCGCCGCGGCCCGCGCCGTGCGACGTGCGGCCGCGCGAGCGCTCGCGGCACGGCCGAGCTTCGGCTAGGCTTCCTCGATCCGCCTCCGGGAGCCCTCGCATGTCCGCACGTCGCGCCCTCGCCCGCCACGCGCTGCCCGCAGCGCTCGCCCTCGCTTCCTTCGCCGCCCTCGCCCAGCCCGCCGACGCGATCTGGAGCGGCGGTGCGATCGTCACGGTGAACGATGCGCAGCCGTCGGCCGAGGCCGTCGCGGTCCGCGGCGGGAAGATCGTCGGCGTCGGCGCGCTGGCGGACGTCGAGCGCCGGTTCGCGGGCCCGAAGACCGTGCGCCACGACCTGAAGGGCCGCACCCTGCTGCCCGGCTTCGTCGACGGCCACGGCCACATCACCGGCGTCGGGATCCAGGCGCTGGTCGCGAACGCGCTGCCGCCGCCGGACGGCCGCAACGATTCGGTGGCCGCGCTGCAGCAGACGCTGCGCGACTGGATGGCCGCCAACCCGTGGCACCGCGAGTACGGGCTGGTCATGGGCTTCGGCTACGACGACTCGCAGCTGAAGGAGGGCCGCCCGCCGACCCGCGAGGAGCTCGACGAGGTCTCGCGCGACCTGCCGGTGTTCGTGGTCCACCAGTCCGGTCATCTGGGCGCCTACAACAGCGCCGCGCTGCGCAAGGCCGGCATCACCGCCGACACGCCCGACCCGGCGGGCGGCGTGATCCGTCGCAAGGCCGGCTCGCGCGAACCGGACGGCACGCTCGAGGAGACCGCGCACATCGCCGCGCTGATGAAGGTGATGCCGGCGCTCGGCGAGCCGCAGCGGATCGCGATGCTGAAGGCGGGGCAGGAGCTGTACCTGCGCTTCGGCCACACCACCGCGCAGGACGGGCGCACGACCCCGGGCGACCTGACGCTGCTGCCGCGCGCGGCCGCGCAGGGTGCGCTCAAGCTCGACGTCGTCGCGTACCCCGACCTGCAGATGAACGCCGACAACCCGGCGCTGAAGGGTCCGCTGATGTCGCGCCGCTACACGAACGGCTTTCGCATCGGCGGCGTGAAGCTGAACCTCGACGGCTCGCCGCAGGGCAAGACCGCGTGGCTGTCGCAGCCCTTCCTCAAGCCGCCGCCCGGCCAGCCCGCGACCTACGCCGGCTATCCCACGTTCAAGGACGACGCCCAGGTCGCGGACTACGTGACCCGCGCGTTCCGCAACGACTGGCAGATCATGATGCACGTCAGCGGCGACGCGGCGATCGAGCAGATGCTGAAGTCGGTCGAGGCGGCGTCGGCGAAGGTGCCGCGCAA
>JBILTM010000245.1:0-6681 GCA_044371545.1 Burkholderiaceae bacterium | reverse complement strand
CTGCCGCCGAAGGTCCGCGCGCGATCGGCGAGGCCGGCCTGCGCAAGGCGCTCGCGCGCGCGCTCGGCGACCGCGGGCAGGTCGAACAGCATCACGCGCAGCGCGGGCGCGCGGCGCGCGGCGGCGGTAGCGGAGGCGCCGTCGCCGCCGCCGACGTCGAGCAGCACGCGGTGCCGCGCGAACGGGTACGCGTCGAGCACCTGCTCGGCGACCAGCGGCTGCGTGACCGACATGAGGCGCGAGTACTCGGCGACGCGTGCCTCGTCGAGCGCCTCGGGCACGGCGCCGGGCGCGGTGTCCGCGTAGGGCCAGTAGCCCGACATCGAGGTGTCGCGCTCGCCGCGCAGCAGCGCGACCGGATCGACGAGGTCCTGGTACAGCGTCGCGTGGTGCTCGATCATCGCGGCCACCGCGGGCAGCGCGACGATCGGCGCGCCCTGGCGGCCGAGGCCCCAGCGGCCGTCGTCGCGCGCCTCGATGAGCTTGAGCGACGCGGCCGCGGCGAACAGGCGCGCGGCGCCCTCCGACGGCAGGCCGACGCGACGCGCGAGCTCGTCGGCGGCGAGCGGGCCCTCGGCCGCGAGCGTGTCGAGCACGCGCAGGCGCACGCAGGCGAGCAGCACCTGCGAGTAGGTGAAGCCGGCTACGAGGTCGAACAGCGCGCGCGAGTCGCGCCGCACGAACGGCCGCGTGAGCGGGAACGACGCCGCGCGGCGGTGGAACTCGGGGCTCGTCAGCAGCCGGTCGCGCAGCGCGCGCCAGCGGTCGCGCAGCGTCGGGCGGCCCGCTCCGGTCAGGCCAGGGCCCGCCGGCGCTCCGCGTCCTCGCACCACGCCTTCGGCACCAGCCGTTCGGATTCCATCCATACGAGGGCTCGCAGGCGGGGCGCACCCGCACAGTCAGGGATCGCCGCGATCGCCTGGGCGACCAGCGACTGGAAGTGGAAGATCGCGCCGTCGAGGCCGAGCTCGCGGGCGGCGCTCGGGCGGCCGAGCAGCACGTCCTGGCCGATCGGCTTGCCGAGCACGTCCGGGTCGGACAGCACGTCGCGGATGTCGTCGGCGACCTGGTAGGCCTCGCCGAGCCGGTCGCCGAGCCCGCGCCAGATGCGGCCCTCGGCGCCCGCGGCCTCGGCGCCGGCGGCGGTGGCCGCGGCGAACAGCGCACCGGTCTTGGCACGCTGGTAGTCGGCGAGCGCGACGCGCGGCTCGCACTCCCAGGCCTGGCCGGCGACGATGCCGAACGGCGTGCCGGTGCCGCCTGCGACCGTCGCGAGCACCGGGCCGAGCCGCTGCGGCGAGCGGCGCGCGGCCTCGCCGAGCACCGCGAAGGCGCGGACGATCAGCGCGTCGCCGGCGAGCACCGCGAGCGGCTCGCCGTAGGCGGCCTGCACCGAGGGGCGGCCGCGGCGGGTGGCCGCGTCGTCGAAGCAGGGCAGGTCGTCGTGCACGAGCGACGCGCAGTGCAGCAGCTCGAGCGCGACCGCGGCCGCGTCGGCGAGCGCGGGGTCGTCGTCGCCGCACGCGCGGGCGACCGCGATGCACAGCTGCGGGCGGATGCGGGCGCCGCCGGGGAAGACCGCGTGGCGGATCGCGGCGGCGAGGCGGGGCGGGGCACCCGGGACCTCGTGCTGCGAGAGCGCCGCGTCGAGCGCCTGTTCGATCCGGGCGAGGATGTCCATGCCGTGCCGTCCCGTGTGGTCGGCCCACCGAGTGTCAACTCGATGAGCGGGTTCAGAGTGTCAAGGACAATAGACACTCCGGGGCGGGGCGTCAACGCCTTCGGAACCGGAACCCGGCCGGGCGAACCGGGGGGAGCACGGCGCGGCGGCCGCGGATCAGCGGCCGGCCGCCCGGGCATCGACCGCCGCGGACGCGTCGGCGGCGGGCACGAGGTAGGGCTCCGGATCGCGCGCCGTGCCGCGATGGAACACCTCGAAGTGCAGGTGCGGGCCGGCCGATCGGCCGGCCGCGCCGGCGGGTCCGGTCGCGCGCCGCCGCTCGTGTAGTGCCGCGGCAGCGCGAGCCGCGCGAACTCGTCCTTCAGCGTGCGCAGCTCGGCCACCTCCCGGCCCACCGCGGCGATCTCGCCCCGCAGCTGCGCGACACGCTGCCGGTACGTGTCCTCGATGCGCCCGAGGTCGTCCGCGGTGAGTACGCCGATCGCCCGCTCCAGCTCGGGTCGGTACTCGAGCGCGAGCCTCAGCCCCATGTAGTGCAGCAGGTTGCCGGCCGCGAGCAGCAGCAGGGCGATGCACGCGGCGAGCAGCGCGAGCGCGGCGCGCGACACGGTCGGCGAGTGCACCGCACCCAGCGGTCCGGACAGCCGCATCAGCGGCATCGCCGGAGCCTCCGCGATCGAGGGCCGATGCGCGCCTAGGCGCTGCGCGCCTCGTCGCCGTTCGCGCGGGCGCTTCGGATCACCGCGTCGGTCTTGCTCGACGCGTCGTCGCAGCGGTCGAGCTCGAGCAGCATGCCGGCCACGCGCGCGCCGTGCGCGACGCTGATCGAGCCGCAGGCGATGTCGCCGCAGACCTGGGCGGTGCCGAAAAGCTCGACGCGCTCTTTCGCGCGGATGTTGCCGTGGACCTGGCCCGCCGCCAGCACGCGGTGCCCGTCGATGTCGCCGCGCACCGCCGCGCCCTCGGCGATCGCGACGGTGGCCGTGCTGCCGGCCTCGAGCCGCAATCAGCCGGTCACCCGGCCGTCGATGCGCAGGCTCTCCCGGTACTCGAGCCGACCGTCGACGGTCGCGGACGCGTCGATCAGCGTCATGAAGCGCTCGCCGGCGAGCTGCCCGCCCGCCTTGCGCCTCGTCCAGAGCATCGGCTGCCCTCCTCGCGCGATCGTCGTCGTGACGACCTGTCGAGGAAAGAATGCACGCGCGACGTGTCCGGCGCTCGGCGTCGCACGCGAACGGTAGGCGGCCCGCCGACGAACGGTCGACGGCGCCGCCACGCACGGTCGGCCTGGCGGTGCGAGCGGCGCCCTGCAGCGCGGGTCCGGCGCGCGCGGCGCCGTCAGGACGGCTGCGAGGCGTCGCGTCGGCCGAGCCGGCGCTGCTCCTGCCGCTCGCAGAGCTCGATGACCCAGACGGCGCGCCTCGCGAAGGCGAAGGACGGCGCGCCGTGCTGCTCGGTGGCGTCGGGCACGGCTCGAAGCGCCGGGGCGGGCCGGGGTGCATCGGTGCGCACCACCGCATCGACCAGGTAGCCGACCGCATCGAGCGGCGCCAGTCCGGCGCCGGGTCCGGGGCGAGCGACGACGCCTTCGGCGAGCGCGCGCGCGAGCAGCGCGAGCTTGCGCCGGCCGGACACGACCGCGCGCTGCGACACCGAGTCGCAGCCGCGGCGCTCGACCTCGCGGCCGATCTCGGCGTAGAGCACGCGCGCGGCCTGGATGCCGGGGCGGCACGCGGGCGGCAGCAGCGCGATGCCCGCCTCGACGCGCGCGTACAGCGTGTCGGCGTGGCGCAGCAGGCGCCGCACGACCGCAGCGATCCGCGCGTCGAACACCGGCGCGGCGAGCCACGCGTCGGGGTCGACGCCGGCCTCGCGCAGCCACGCGAGCGGCAGGTAGACGCGGCCGCGGCGCGCGTCCTCGCCGACGTCGCGGGCGATGTTCGAGAGCTGCATCGCGACGCCGAGGTCGCAGGCGCGCGCCAGCGCCTCGGGCGAGCGCCGGCCCATCAGCACGGCCATCATCGCCCCGACGGTGCCGGCGACGCGCGCCGCGTAGTCGTGCAGGTTCTCGATCGTCTCGTAGCGACGGCCGCGCGCGTCCCACTCGAAGCCGTCGAGCAGCGCCTCGGGCAGCTCGCGGGGCATCGCGTGGTCCACGACGACGCGGGCGAACGCGCGGTCGGCGGGCGTCGGCTCGGGCTGGCCGGCGTAGATCCGCGCGAGCCGCGTGCGCAGCCGCGCGACCGCGGCGAGCTCGTCGACGGTGTCGAGGTCGACCGCGTCATCGGCGGTCCGGCAGAACGCGTAGAGCGCGCAGGCGGGCTCGCGGACCGAGCGCGGCAGCAGGCGGGAGGCGGCGAGGAAGGTCCTCGAGCCGTCGGCGAGCTGTGCGCGGCACGCCGCGAGGTCGGCCGCGGCGTCCGGAACGGCGCGCGCGGGCACGCGGTCGAAGGCGGGCGCGGCTTCCAGGTCGAACGACATCGACGCGATCGGGGGCATGGTCGGGCTCTCGGTTCGGCTCCGGCCATGGTAGCTGTGTCAACTCAACTGGACAACCAAAACTGTCAGGCGACGGCTGCGCCGACCTGTGCCGCGAACGCCGCGATCCGCGCGGCGACCAGGTCCGGCCGCTCCTCGTGCGCGAGGTGGCCGAGCCCGGCGAGCGTCTCGACGCTCGCCCCCGGCACGCGCTGCCGGACGCGCTCGCCCTCTTCGGGCGGCAGCGTGTTGTCGCGCGCGCCGACGATCGCGAGCAGCGGCACCGGCAGGCGCGGGAGGTCGCGTTCGAGCGCGCGCAGGTCCCAGCGGGCCATCATGCCGATCGCGCCGGCGACGTGGCCGGGGTTCCCGACCAGGGTCGCGTAGCCGCGCCGGCCGTCCTCGCCGATCGACGAGCCGGTGCCGCGCAGCAGCCGGTCGAGCACCGCCGGGGACTCGCCGAGCCGCGCGAAGAGGCGCGGCGCGAGCGAGACGCCACCGAGCCAGCGCGCCGCCGGCGAGAACAGCTGGCCGGCGAGCCCGGCGAGCGGCAGCAGCGCGGGATTCAGGCCGACCAGGCCGCGCGGCGCGCAGCCGCCGTCGAGGATCGCGCGGGCGCCGACCGCGGCACCCGCCGAGTGCCCGACCACCAGCGCCGGCGCCGCGCCGAGCGCGGCGAGCAGCGCGCCGAGCGCCGCGGCCATGCCGGGCAGCGACAGGCCGTCGGGCGGCGGCATCGACGTGAAGCCGTGGCCGGGCAGGTCGGGTGCCACCACCCGGAAGCCGTGCGCGAGCCGCGGCGCGAGCGCGCGCCACGAGTGCGTCGCCGCGCCGGTGCCGTGCAGCAGCAGCAGCGTCGGCGCGTCGGCGTCCGTCGGCTCCAGCACCTGCACGTGCCAGCGCAGGCCGCCCGCCTCGACGAAGCGGCTCGCGTCGCGGTTCGGCCAGTCGCGCCCGTCGCGCGCCCAGTCGAGGCGCGGCGGGCCGGCGTCAGCGGACACGGCCCGGTCCGCGCCGGCCGGCGCCGGCCATCGCGCGCACCGGTCGCGCGATGCCCTCGGCGTCGGCGCGCGGCAGCGGCACGTAGGCGGCGGCCATCGCCGCGGCGAGCGCCTGCGCGGCCGCCGCGGGCTGGGGCGAGGTGTCGAGCAGCAGCGCCGCGTGGCCGCCCGCGCGCAGCCGGCGGGCCGCGTCGACCGCCTCGTCGACCGCCTTCGCGCGACCGCCGGCGCCGTCGCGCGCGACGTTCGCGCGGCCGTCGGTCAGCAGCACGACGATCGGCGAGCCGCCGCGGCGCACGACCGCGTCGGCGAGCGCCGCGGCCGCGTCGATGCCCGAGGCGAGCGGCGTGCCGCCGCCGCCGGGCAGTCCCGCGAGGCTGCGCTTGGCGCGCACCAGCGAGCGCGTCGGCGGCAGCAGCACCTCGGCGCCGCGGCCGCGGAAGGCGACCACCGCGACCCGGTCGCGGCGCACGTAGCAGTCGGCGAGCAGCAGCTCGACCGCCCCTTTCGCCTCGGCGAGACGGTGCAACGCCGACGAGCCGGACGCGTCGATCGCGAAGATCGTCGTGGTCTCGGTGCGCTCCTGCAGCCGCGAGACCCGCAGGTCGGACGCGCGCAGCGACAGGCGCCGGGGGGGCTGCGCCGGGGCCGCGTCCGCCGCACCCCGCGCACGGGACGTCGCCGCGGCCGCCTCGCGCCGCCGCAGCGGCTGCCACGGCGCGGCCGCCCGCAGCGTGTCCACCAGCGCGAGCCGTGCGCCGTCGCGCGGCAGCCCGGGCCGCGTGCCGGCCGGCCGGCCGCGCAGCCTGCCGGCGCGCAGCACGCCGGCGCGGCCCGAGCCGGACGCGCCGGCCGCGCTCGCCGCGAGCATCAGGCCGGACAGCAGGTCGGCCGGGATCGCCGCCTTCGCCGCCTCGAGGACCACGTCGTCGAGCGGCGCGTCCGGGTCGCGCGGCGGCGGGTCGTCGTCGCCGGCCTCGGGGGCGTCGCGCTCGGCGTCGGGCGGGGGCGGCGGCTCCTCGGGCGGCTCCGGCGGCGACGGGTCCGGTGGCGCCGGCCAGCGCGTGGCGCGCGGCGCGAGCACCAGGCGCGCGGCGAGCGCCGCGTCCTCGTCGGTCACCGCGTCGCGGCCGTCGAGCGCGGCGGCGGCGCGTGCCGCACGCAGCGCCATCAGCGCAGGGCGCGCCGAGTCCACGCCGAGCGCGGCGGCCGTGGCGCACAGCGCGCGCAGCACCGCGTCGTCGACGGTGACGGCCGCGAGCCGGGCGCGCGCCGCGGCGACCGCCGCGCGGTCGGGCGAGTCGGCGTCGCCGTCGCCGTCGAACGCCGTCGCGACGGCGAGCGGCACCTCGGCCAGCTCGAGCCGGAAGGCGAGGCGCTCGAGCAGCGCCGCGGCGGGCGGCGGGTCGTCGCCCGCCCCCTCGTCGAGCGCGACGACGCCGAAGCGCGCCGGCCGCGCCGCCGCCAGGCCCTCGCGCGCGACCGCGCACTCGCCGGAGTCGAGCGCCGCGCACAGCCGCG
>JBILTM010000046.1:0-28566 GCA_044371545.1 Burkholderiaceae bacterium | reverse complement strand
TCGACACGCTCACCCGCTCGGCCATCGCGAGCAGCAGCACGCCGCCGTCGGCCTCGGCGAGCAGGCCCGCCTGGCCGACCGGGCGGCCGGCCGCGAGCGTCGCGGTCAGGTCGAGGCCGCCGAGCAGCCGGTCGTCGCCGGCGTGGATCGGCACCCGTCGCCACGGGGATCCGCTCGGCAGAAGGCTTCGAAAGACAGTGAGCCATCGCTCACGCACGGGCCCGTGGCCCGCGGCCAGCGCAACGCCACCGAAGCCCCACGGGTCGACCGCGAGCAGCGCCGCGGCCCGCAACGCGTCGATCCAGCGCAGCGTCGCCAGCTCGGCGGGCGACGGGCCGGCGTCCGCGTCCCCGGCCGGATCGGCGGCGCCGGGCGCCGCGTATGCCGGGCCGGGCCCGCGCTGCGCCGCCCCGACGTCGCTCGCCTGAGGCACCGCCCCAGCCTCAGGTCGGCATCAGCTCGGCGACGACGCGCTCGACGCGTGCCCCCGAGCCGGTGTCGTCGAGCGGGTCGCGCCGCAGCCGGTGGCGCAGCGCCGACGGCGCGATCCGCCGCAGGTGCGCGTCGCCGACCACAGCGTCGCCTTCGAGCGCGGCGAGCGCCCGCGCCGCGCGCATCAGCGTCAGCTCGCCGCGCAGCCCGTCGGTGCCGAGCGCGATGCACAGCTTCGCCGCGCGTTCGAGCACCGTGTCCGGCACGCTCACCTGCGCGACGCGCTCGCGCGCCTTCAGGATCCGCCGACGCACCTTCTCGTCCTCGGCGTGCCAGCGCTCGGTGAAGCCCTTCGGGTCGCGCTCGAACGCGTCGCGCCGCTTCACCACCTCGATCCGGTCGGCCAGCTCCGTCGGCGTGCTCACCTCGACCGACAGCCCGAACCGGTCGAGCAGCTGCGGCCGCAGCTCGCCCTCCTCGGGGTTGCCGCTGCCGACCAGCACGAAGCGCGCCGGGTGGCGCACGCTCAGCCCCTCGCGCTCGACGACGTTCTCGCCCGAGGCCGCGACGTCGATCAGCAGGTCGACCAGGTGGTCCTCGAGCAGGTTGACCTCGTCGACGTACAGGAAGCCCCGGTGGGCCCGTGCCAGCAGTCCAGGCTCGAACGCCTTCTCACCGACAGTGAGCGCACGCTCCAGATCGAGCGCACCGACCACCCGGTCCTCGGTCGCGCCCAGCGGCAGGTCGACGACCGGCACCGGCACCAGGTGCGACTTGACCCGCTTTCCGGACTTCAGCTCGTCGCACCGGTCGCAGGCGCCGGGCGCGGCGGCCGGGTCGCACGCATAGCGGCAGCCGACGGTCGCCTTCATCTGCGGCAGCAGCGCCGCCAGCGCCCGCACCGCGGTCGACTTGCCGGTGCCGCGGTCGCCGAGCACCAGCACGCCGCCGACCGACGGATCGACGGCCGCGATCAGGATGGCCCGCTTCATCTCGTCCTGGCCGACGATCGCGGAAAACGGGAAGGCGAGGGCCATGTGAGGCGTCCGTGACGACTGTGGGTGTCAACCCGATTCTAGTCCCGCCGCCGCCTAGCCGGCGCCGGCGACGATCCGGGAACGACGCTGCGGCGCGACCGCAGCGATGCAGAACGGTCGCGCCGCCCCCGCACCTATACTCGTCGGCTCAGGAGGACCACAACATGATCGAACGCAAGCAGCTCTACATCGGCGGCCGCTGGGTCGCCCCGTCGTCGACGAAGACCCTCGAGGTCACCGACTCCAACACCGGCGAGGCCTGGGCGACGATCCCCGAAGCCACCGAGGCCGACGCCGACGCCGCGGTCGCCGCCGCGCGCACCGCGTTCGAGGGCTGGTCGCAGACCGCCCCGGAGAAGCGCGCCGAGTTCGTGCAGAAGATCGCCGACGGCCTGAAGGCCCGCAGCGAGGAGCTCGCGAAGGCGATCGCCACCGAGGTCGGCATGCCGCTCAAGCTGTCGACGATCGTTCAGGTCGGCGGCCCGGTCGCCGCCTGGGCGAACTATGCGAAGCTCGCCCGCGAGTTCGAGTACGACCAGAAGGTCGGCAACTCGGTGGTCACGCGCGAACCGGTCGGCGTCGTCGCGGCGATCACGCCCTGGAACTACCCGCTGAACCAGATCACGCTGAAGGTCGCGCCCGCGCTCGCGGCCGGCTGCACCGTGGTGCTCAAGCCCTCCGAGGTCGCGCCGATCAACGCGTTCATCCTCGCCGACGTGATCCACGACGCGGGCCTGCCCCCGGGCGTGTTCAACCTGGTGACCGGCCTCGGCCCGGTGGTCGGCGAGGCGCTCGCGAAGCACCCGGACGTCGACATGGTGTCGTTCACCGGCTCGACCCGCGCCGGCAAGCGCGTGTCCGAGGTCGGCGCGCAGACCGTCAAGCGCGTCTCGCTCGAGCTCGGCGGCAAGAGCGCCTCGATCGTGCTCGACGACGCCGACTTCGAGAAGGCGGTGAAGGCCTCGGTCTCGAACTGCTACATGAACTCGGGCCAGACCTGCGCCGCGTGGACCCGGCTGCTGGTGCCGCGCGCGCGCCTCGACGAGGCCCGCGCGATCGCGAAGGCCGCGGCCGAGGCGTTCACCGTCGGCAGCGCGTTCGGCGAAGGCGTGAAGCTCGGGCCGCTGGTGTCCTCGCTGCAGCGCGACCGCGTGCTCGGCTACATCCGCCGCGGCATCGAGGAGGGCTGCGAGCTCGTGACCGGCGGCGCCGAGCCGCCCCAGGGCGTGGGCAACGGCTACTTCGTGAAGCCGACGGTGTTCGTCGTCGCGGACTCGAAGGCGACGCTCGCGCAGGAGGAGGTCTTCGGGCCGGTGCTCGCGATCATCCCCTACGACACCGAGGCCGACGCGATCCGGATCGCGAACGACTCGATCTACGGGCTGTCGGGCGCGGTCTGGGCCGGTTCCGACGAACGCGCGATGCAGGTCGCGCGCCGGCTGCGCACCGGGCAGGTCGATCTCAACGGCGGCCGCTGGAACCCGCAGGCGCCGTTCGGCGGCTACAAGCAGTCGGGCCGCGGGCGCGAGAACGGCGTGTACGGTCTCGAGGAGTTCCTCGAGTACAAGGCGATGCAGCTGCGCGCCTGAAGCGGCGCGGGGGCGCGGGCGGCCGACCGGCCGCCCCGCGTACCGGGCTTCAGACGAGCGACAGGCCCGGCTGCAGCGCCACGGCGATCGCGGCGAGGCCCGCGGCCGCGGCCGTCACCCCCGTCCCCCATCGACGCGCGTGCCCATCGGCCGGCACCAGCCGGACGATCGCGGCGCGAGTCGCGAGCACGATCGCGCACTGGGTCGCGAGCATCGCCGCGGCATAGGCGGCGAACGGGCCCATCGCCGCCGCGCCCATCGGCTCGATCGCGGCCTGTCCGTGAACGAACCCGGCGACGAGCAGCGCGCCGACGGCCGCGGGCGACGCCGACGCGGCGCCGGCGCCGCGCCACGCGAGCAGCGCGGCGATGCCCAGC
This sequence comes from Burkholderiaceae bacterium, assembly GCA_044371545.1. Taxonomy (GTDB): domain Bacteria; phylum Pseudomonadota; class Gammaproteobacteria; order Burkholderiales; family Burkholderiaceae_E; genus UBA4615. Next base: position 25,131 of record JBILTM010000046.1, on the reverse strand, counting down.
AGCAGCAACGGCAGCAGCGGCTCCGCGGGCACGCTCCAGCCGGCCGCGGCCGCCGCCACGCCGAGCGCCGAGCCCGCGACGAACCGCGCGACGGGCCGCACGCCCGACGGCGCCCCCGCGCACAGCACGCCGAGCGCGAGCAGGAACGCGAGCTGGCCGATCTCGATCGCCGGATGGGCGAGGCCGGACAGCATCCCGGCGATCGGCGTGCCGGGCGTCGCATAGCCCTCGGCGTGGTGCGCGACCGCGATCAGCGGTGCGGCGAGCAGCGCCGTGGCGACGGCGCCGCGCAGGATTCTGGACATGCTGTGGCCTCCCCGGAATGTATACAGTCTTGCCGCAAAGACGGAAATCCGCAACACTCGTTCCGCGACTGAACTGCTCCGGGCGCGCGTTTCCACGACGATCCGACACGGCCCGCACTGTTCCGGGCTCCACAATGTATCCAAAGCGAGCCGAACCGCCCCCCGAAGCCGACTCGAACCGGTGCTACGCGACGCTGCGCGCGATGGTGCTGTCGGGGCGCTTCGAGATGGGCGAGCGCTTGGGCGAGGAGGGCCTGGCCGCCGAGCTCGGCCTGTCTCGCACGCCGGTGCGCGCGGCGCTCGGGCGGCTGGTCGCGGACGGGTTCGTGACCTACTCGCCGAACCGCGGCCACCGGATGAAGGTCTACACCTTCGAGGACGTGCGCGAGATCTACGGATGCCGCGCGATCCTCGAATCCGAAGCGGTCCGCCTCGTCGCCGAGCGCGGCATCGACGACGCGAGCCTCGCGACGCTGAACGACGTGCTCGAGCGGATGAACGACTGCATCCGGGCGCGCGGCCAGTCCGAGGCCCGGCTGCGCGCGCGTTACCTGCCGCTGAACCACACCTTCCACGCGACGCTGTACGGCGCCTGCCCGAACGGCCACCTGCGCACGCTGATCGACAGGCTGACCGACCTGCCCCCGGTCATCCGCAACTACTTCAACTTCAGCGGCGACGAGTTCAGGGAGTCCCACGTCGCCCACGAGCGCATCGTCTCGGCAATCGTCGCCCGCGAGCCGCTGCGGGCGTCGTCGCTGATGCGCGAGCACATCTGGGTCGCGCGCGACCGGATGCTCGGCCCCCGCGAGCGCCGCCCCGACGGCCACGCCCGCCCGGTCGCGCGTGCGCCGACCGACCCGTCCCGCCCCAGCCATCCCACCTCCGCAGGAGTGCCGCAGTGAACCCGTCCCCGATCCAGTCCTCCACCGCACGCGGTGCCGGCCGGCGCGCCGTCCTGAAGTCGGTCCCGGTGGCGCTCGCGGCGCCGTGGGTCGCGCGACCCGCACGCGCGGCCGGCGAGCTCAACGTCGTGCTCAACCAGGGCCTGCTCGCGAAGCTCTGGATCGACGAGCTGAACCCGGCGTTCGAGAAGGCCACCGGCGCGAAGGTCAACGTCCAGCAGTCGGTCACCGCGAACATGCTCGCGATGCTGAAGACGCAGCGGGACAACCCGCCCGACCTGATGCAGTTCTCCGAGGCGGGCGTGTTCCAGGCCGCCAAGGACGGGCTGCTGCGCCAGCTCAACGCGAAGAACATCGCGAACTTCGCGACCAGCCGCCCGAGCTTCAGGCTCGCCGGCGACTGGTCGGCCGGCGTCATCGACGCGGTCAACACGCTCTACTACAACACCACCGCGATCAAGACCCGTCCCGCGTCGTGGGCCGAGATGTGGGACAAGGCCAACGAGCGCAAGATCGCCGTGCCGCCGATCGTCTGGAACAGCGGCGTGCGGATGGTGACGACCGCCGCGCAGGTCGCGACCGGCAAGCCGTTCAAGGAGGCTCAGTACGACCTCGAGGCCGGCATCCGCCACCTCGCGAGGCTCAAGCAGAACGGCGCGATCGCCTTCACCGGCGCGCCGCAGGCGATCCAGATGCTGCAGTCGGGCCAGACCCCGCTGGTGCCGTTCTACGGCGCGTTCATCAACCCGGTGATCGAGAAGGGCGCCCCGATCGCGCCGTCGACCACGCTCACCGAGGGCCTGCACGGCGAGGTCGTCGGGCTGAACATGCCGGTCAACGCGAAGAACGTCGAGCTGGCCGAGGTCTACATCAACATGAGCCTGTCGAAGGACTTCCAGCAGAAGATCGACAGCGTGCTGCGCTCGCCGTCGGCGCACCGCGACGTCGCGCCCAGCCCGCGCACGGTGGAACTGCTCGGCCCCGGCAACAACATCGTCTACGCCGACTGGAAGTTCCTGTCCGAGAACCGGCCCAAGCTCACCGAGATGTGGAACAACGTCTTCGGCTGAGCGAGGCGCGGCAGGTGGCGGCGGCGGATCCGGCACGGGGCGCGACGGCGCCGCGGACGGGTGCGTCCGCCCGCCGCGCGCCCGCCTGGCTGGGCCCGGCCTGCCTGATCGGCCCGGCGCTCGCGTTCCTGCTGGTGTTCTACGTCGTGCCCTTCGCGCAGCTCGTCGTCGAGAGCCTGCATCCGACCGGCACGGCGCGGCCCGGCACGATGGCCGCGATCGGCACCGAGCAGTACGCGCGCCTGTTCGGCAGCGGCCGGATGGTGCGCGCGCTGCAGCGGACCGTGTGGATGTCGGCGCTCACGACGGTGCTCACGCTCGCGGTGGCGTATCCGCTCGCGCTGCTGCTGCTGCAGGTCGGGCGCCGCGTCCGCACCGCGCTGCTGACGATCGTCTTCGTGTCGCTGGCCTCGAGCCTGATCGTGCGCAACTACGGCTGGCTGGTCACGCTCTCCGACGCCGGCCCGGTCAACGTGCTGCTGCGCGCGACCGGCCTCGCCGACGGGCCGGTGCGACTGGTCTATTCCGAGGGCGCGACGATCGTCGCGCTCGTGCACTACGCGATCCCGTTCATGGTGCTGCCGATCTTCGCGTCGCTGCTGCGCATCCCGGCGTCGCTGCGGGAGTCGGCGCAGAGCCTCGGCGCGTCGCCCTGGACGGTGCTGCGCCAGATCGTCTGGCCGCTGTCGATGCCGGGCGTCTTCGGCGGCACGGTGCTGACCTTCTCGCTGTCGATGAGTGCGTTCGTCACGCCGCTGATGCTCGGCTCGCCATCGACGTCGATGGTCTCCCAGGTCGCGGCGGAGCAGTTCCTCGTGCAGCTCGACTTCCCGCTCGGCTCGGCGCTCGTCGTGGTGCTGACCGGGCTGACCTTCGCGATCGTCTCGTGCTACGCGCTGCTCGTGCGCAGGGTGTTCCGCGTCCATGTCTGACTCCGGGCCGCTGCGCGCGTTCGTCTCGGTCGCCGGCTGGCTCGCGGTGGCCTTCCTGGTGTTCCCGGTCGTGCTGACCGCGGTGGCGAGCCTGGGCGGCTCGCCGTTCATCGAGTTCCCGCCGAAGTCGTGGTCGCTCGCCTGGTACGCCAACATCGGCGCGATCCACCGCGTCGGTGCGGCGACGCTGATCAGCCTCGGGATCGCGCTCGCGGCGGGCACGCTCGCCACCGCGCTCGCGGTCGGCATCGCACTGGTGCTGGTGCGCACGCCGATCCCCGGCAAGGCGGCGCTGACCGCGTTCGTCACCTCGCCGGTCGCCGTGCCGATCGTCGCGATCGGCATCGCGCTGATCCAGTTCTTCATCTGGACCGGCATGGCGTTCACCTGGTACAGCCTGGTGATCGGCCACCTGGTGCTGGTGATCGCCTATCCGGTCCGCACGCTGGTCGCCTCGCTGACGCTCTCGAACCCGTCGCTCGAGGAGGCCGCCGCGAGCCTCGGCGCGCCGCCGTGGAAGGTGTTCCTGACGGTCACGCTGCCGCAGCTCAAGCCGGGCCTGATCAGCGGCTTCCTGTTCGCGTTCCTGATCAGCTTCGACAACTACCCGATCAGCATCTTCCTCGTGCGCGGCGCGTTGACGACGCTGCCGATCGAAGTGTTCAACTACATCAGCCAGAACCTCGATCCGACGCCCGCGGCGTTCTCCACGCTGTACGTGCTCGTGCTCACCGCGGTGATCCTGTGGGCGGAGAGCCGCTACCGGATCGTGTCGCTGGCGGTTTCCCCGGGAGACGAAGGTGGCACGCGTCGAGCTTGACGGACTCCAGCTGAGCCTCGGCGGCCAGCGCATCCTCGACGGGGTGACGCTCGACGTCGCCGACGGCGAGTGCGTGTCGCTGCTCGGGCCCTCCGGCTGCGGCAAGACCACGACGCTGCGCGCGATCGCCGGCTTCGTGCGGTCGCACTCGGGCACGGTGCGCATCGGCGGCGAACCGGTCGACGACCGGCCGCCGCACCGGCGCAACGTCGGGCTGGTGTTCCAGGACTACGCGCTGTTCCCGCACATGACCGTGCGCGAGAACGTCGGCTATGGCCTGCGGATGCGCGGTCGACCGGCGAAGGAGATCGACGCGGCGGTGTCCGACGCGCTCGCGATGGTCCGCCTCGAGGCGCTCGCCCACCGCTATCCGGCCGAGATGTCGGGCGGGCAGCGCCAGCGCGTCGCGCTCGCCCGCGCGATCGTGATCCGGCCCGACGTGCTGCTGCTCGACGAGCCGCTCGGCGCGCTCGACCGCAAGCTGCGCGACGAGATGCAGATCGAGCTCAAGCGGCTGCAGCGCGAGCTCGGCATCACGACGATCATCGTCACGCACGACCAGGAGGAGGCGCTGTCGCTGTCGACCCGCGTCGCGGTGATGTTTTCCGGGCGCATCGCCGCGATCGCGCCGCCGACCGAGCTCTACCAGCGGCCCGGGCGCGCCGACGTGATGGCCTTTCTCGGACGCGCCAACTTCCTCGACGCCCGCCGCGACCCGGCGCGCGAGGGCTGGTACCGCGTCGGACCCGGCGCCGGCTTCGGCCTCGCGGGCGCCGGCCTGCCCGAGACGCTGCACGTGGGGATCCGACCCGAGCACGTGGCGCTGCGGCCCGGCGACGCGGACCCGGACCGGGGCGAGTGCGCCGCCACCGTCGCCGACGTCATCTATCGCGGCAGCACCGCCGAGGTCGTCCTGCACGCGGCCGACGGCACGGCGCTGCTCGCCGACCGCCCGAGCGCCGGCCTCGAACTCGCCCGCGGCGACCGCGTCGCCGTCCACTTTCCAGCAGGCCACCTGGTGACCTTCGACACGAGGAGCACGACATGACGACGCCTTCCGCCGACGCCCGGCCGGACACGCCCGGGCACCACGACCTCGGCGGCCTGCGGCTCGGGCCGATCGACCGCGACGAGCATCCGCGAACGCTGTACGAGATGCGGGTCGACGCGATCCTGATGCTGCTGACCAACCCCGCCTGCGGCGCGTTCAAGGTCGACGCGCTGCGCCGCGCGATCGAGAACTACACCGCGTCCGAATACGAGACGCTGCCCTACTACGACCGGTGGATGAAGGCGATCCGCCAGCTGCTGGTGGAGCAGGGCGTGCTGACCGACGCGCGGATCGACGCGCGGATCGCGCAGCTTCGCGAGCGCCGTGCGGCGGCGGGGACGGCGCCGTGATCGCCGCCGGCACCCGCGTGCGCGTGCTCGCGCACCGCATCCCCGGCCACTGCCGCACGCCCGCGTACCTGAAGGGCCGCGAGGGCGAAGTGGTCGAGCTCGCCGGCACCTACCGCGACCCCGAGCTGCTGGCATACCACCGGCCCGGCCTGCCGCCGCGGCGGCTCTACCGCGTCCGGTTCCGCCAGCGCGACGTGTGGCCCGACTACCCCGGCGCCGCGATCGACACCCTCGACGCGGACCTCTACGAGCACTGGATCGAGGCGGTCAGTCCGCCCTCGACGGAGACGGGACGATGAGCGCGAACCACCACGACCACGATCACGACCACCACCACGACCACGACCACGATCACGCCGGCGCGCACGCGCCGATCGAGGACCACGACGCGTTCGGCGAGTTCCAGTTCCTCGAGCAGGCGATCCGCGAGTTGCTGATCGAGGACGGCGTGCTCTCGTCGGCCGAGATCCAGCGCCAGATCGAACACCAGGAGTCGCGCACGCCGGCGCTCGGCAGCGCGATCGTCGCCCGCGCGTGGACCGACCCCGCGTTCCGCGCCGCGCTTCTGGAGGACCCGAAGGCCGCGCTCTCGCGCACGCTTGGCATCGAGATCGGGCCGGCGCCGGAGCTTCGCGTGCTCGAGAACACCGAGCGCGTCCACAACGTCGTCGTCTGCACGCTGTGCTCGTGCTACCCGAGGATGCTCCTCGGCGTCCCGCCCGCCTGGTACAAGAGCCGCGAGTACCGGGCGCGGGTGGTGCGCGAGCCCCGTGCGGTCCTCGAGGAGTTCGGCCTGCGGCTGCCCGACGACGTCGAGCTGCGGGTCTCGGACAGCACCGCCGACCTGCGCTTCCTGGTGATCCCGGTCCGTCCGGCCGAGACCGCGGGGCTGGACGAGCAGGCCCTCGCCGCCTGGGTCGGGCGCGACGCGATGATCGGCACCGGCGTGCCCGGCCGTCCGCCCGCGTGAGCCGGCCGGCCGCAGCTAGCTGCCGCCCGAACCGATGCCGGGCGAGACCGGCACGCCGGTCGCGTCGGGGCGGCGCGCCAGCATGTCGATCTCGATCCGCGCGCCCCGCGCGAGTCCCGACACGCCGATGCAGGTCCGCGCCGGCCGCCGCCCCTCGGCGAAGTACGTCGCGTACACCGCGTTCATGCGCGCGTAGTCCTCGTCGAATCGCAGCAGGTACACGCGCACGCTCGCCACGTGCTCGAAGCCCAGGCCGCAGCCCTCGAGCACCGTGCGCAGGTTGCGCATCACCTGGTGCGTCTGGTCCTCGATCGACTCGGGGTACGCCGAGGTGTTCGAGGTGCCGGTGAACGGCATCTGCCCGGTCAGCATCACCCAGCCGTCGGCCTCGACGGCGTGGCTGAACGGCGCGACCGGATCGGGCGCGCCGCCGATCATGTGGAACGTGAGGGCGGACATCGGCGGTGACCTCGTCGAGAATGGGGAGCCCGCCGACGATAGCCGATCCGCGCGCCGTCCCGCAGCACGGGGCCGGGGCGGACCGCGACCTGGAGACCCCCGATGAGCGCCCCCGTTCCGTTTCGCCTGCAGGTGCCCGACGACGCGATCGCCGACCTGCGCGAGCGCCTCGCGCGCACCCGCCTGCCCGAGACGCCGCCCGGCGAGCCGTGGGTCACCGGCACCGACACCGCGTTCCTGCGCGACGCGGTCGCGCACTGGAAGGACCGCTTCGACTGGCGCGCGCACGAGGCGCGCCTGAACGCGTTCCCGCAGTTCAGGGTGCCGCTGTCGGGCATCGAGCTGCACTACCTGCACGTGCCGGGCGTGCGTGCGCCGGGCGGCCCGGAGCCGATGCCGCTGCTGCTGTCGCACGGCTGGCCGGGCTCGGTGTTCGAGTTCCTCGACGTGATCCCGAGGCTGACCGACCCGGCGCGATTCGGCGGCGAGCCGGCCGACGCGTTCACCGTCGTCGCGCCGTCGCTGCCCGGCTATGGCCTCTCGTTCGCGCCGGGGCAGCCGCGCTTCGCGGTCGACGACATCGCGCGCACCTTCCACGCGCTGATGACCGACGTGCTCGGCATCCGCCGCTACGGCGCGCAGGGCGGCGACTGGGGCTCGTTCGTCACCAGCATCCTGGGCGCCGAGTTTCCGGACGCGGTCGCCGGCATCCACCTGAACATGCTGCCGCTGCGGCGCGACCCGACGATCGTCGCGAACCCCTCGCCCGAGGAGCGGCGCTGGCTCGAGGAGCTCGCGCTCTTCATGAAGGAGGAGACCGGCTACCAGTGGATCCAGGGGACGCGGCCGCACACGCTCGCGTTCGGCCTGACCGACTCGCCGGCCGGCCTCGCCGCGTGGATCCTCGAGAAGTTCCAGCGCTGGACCGACAACGACGGCGACCCGCGCAGCGCGGTGCCGCTCGACACGATGCTCGCGAACATCTCGCTCTACTGGTTCACCGGCGCGATCGGCAGCTCGTTCTGGCCGTACTACGCGCGGATGCACGGCCCCTGGCCGATCCGCGACGGCAGCATCGGCGTGCCGGCCGGCTACCTGCAGTGCCCGAAGGAGATCCTTCGCCCGCCGCGCTCGCTCGCCGAGCGCGTGTACACCGACCTGCGGCGCTGGACGGTCTCGCCGCGCGGCGGGCACTTCGCCGCGCTCGAGCAGCCGGACCTGCTGGTCGACGAGGTCCGGGCGTTCTTCCGGCCGCTGCGGGGAGGCTGAGCGATGCGACCGGACCCGCACTCCGTCGCGCGCGCGCGCCGCCGCGTCGCGTCGCGCTCGCGCTCGCCGGCCTGCCGTTCGCCGGCGCCGCACGCGCGCAGGCCTTCCCCGAGCGCCCGGTCAAGCTGATCGTGCCGTTCCCCGCGGGTGGTGCGGCCGACTTCGCCGCACGGGCGTTCGGCGACCGGTTCGCCGCGCTGCTCGGCCAGCCGGTGGTCGTCGACTACCGGCCCGGCGCGTCGGGCAACATCGGTGCGGAGGTGGTCGCCCGCGGCTCGGCCGACGGGTACACGCTGCTCTTCGGCAACGAGTTCCTCGCGACGAACCCGGTGGTGTTCGCCTCGGTGCGCTACGACACGCTGCGCGACTTCGCGCCGGTCGCGCGCGTCGCGAGCACGCCGGCCGCGATCGCGTCGCATCCCTCGCTCCCCGTGAAGACCTTCCCCGAGCTGGTCGCACTCGCGCGTCAGCGACCGTTGAACTACGCGTCGCCGGGCGTGGGCACCGGCCCGCATCTCTACGGCCAGCTGATCGCCCTGGCCACCGGCGCGCAGTTCAACAACGTGCCGTACAAGGGATCGGCGCCGGCCACGGCCGACGCGGTGGGCGGGCAGGTCGACTTCATCGTCTCGACGCTCGCGCCGATGCTGCCGCACCTCGCGGCCGGCCGGCTGCGCGGCCTCGCGGTGACCGGCGCGCGCCGCGCCGCGCAGGCGCCCGACGTGCCGACCCTCGGCGAGCTCGACGCCTCGCTGCCGCGCTACGACGTCTGGTACGGCGTGTTCGCGCCCTCGGCGGCGCCCGCGCCGGTGATCGCGCGGCTGCGCCAGGCGGCCGCGCAGGCGATGCAGGACGCGGAACTCGTCGCGCGGCTGCGCGGTGCCGGCTTCGACGTCGAACCCTCGACGCCCGACGCGTTCGGCGCCGAGATCCGCGGCGACCTCGAGCGCTGGGCGCGGGTCGTGCGCGACGCGAAGATCCCGAAGGAATGAGGCGAAACCCATGAAGAGCTGGCACGTCCGCACCGAAGGCGGTGCGATGAAGGTCGACCTGCGCGACGTGCCCGAGCCGCGGCCCGGGCCGGGCCAGGTGCTGGTGCGGATCCGCGCGGCCGCGCTGAACCGCGGCGAGTTCATCGCCGGCCACGGCCTGCACGCGGCCGGGGCTGCGAAGCCCGCGGGCTTCGAGGCCGCCGGCGAGGTCGCCGCGCTCGGCGAGGGCGTGACCGCGCTGCGTGCGGGCGATCGCGTGATGGGCCGCGTCGACGGCGCCTTCTCCGAGGCCGGCACGATGTGGGTCGACGAGGCGATGCGCGTGCCGGACGCGCTGTCGTGGGAGCAGGCGGCGGCGTTCACCGTGGTGCACCTGACGGTGCACGACGCGCTGATCGCGCAGGGCCGGCTCGCCGCCGGCGAATGGATGCTGGTGCCCGGCATCTCGTCGGGCGTGGGGGTCGCCGCGCTGCAGGTCGCGCGCGCGCTCGGTGCCCGGACCATCGGCCTGTCGGGCTCGATGGACAAGCTCGCGCGGCTGCGGGCGATGGGCCTGGAGGTCGGCATCCCGATCCGCGGCCCGGGCTTCGTGCCCTCGGTGCGCGAGGTCGTCGGCGAGCGCGGCGTGGACCTCGCGGTCAACCCGGTGGGCGCCTCGGTGCTCCCCGACTGCATCGAGCTGCTCGGCTTCGAGGGTCGGCTCGCGACCGTCGGTTACGTCGACGGTCTCGTCTCGGCGCCGCTCGACGTGCTGGCCCTGCACAAGAAGCGGCTGCAGCTGTTCGGCGTGTCGAACAAGATGCGGCAGATGACGCAGCGGATCGCGGCGGTGCGCGCGCTCGCGCGCGACCTGCTGCCGATGGCCGCCGACGGCCGGATCTCGCCGGTGGTCGACCGCGTGTTCGACTTCGCCGAGCTGCCGGACGCGCAGCGGACGATGGAGGCGAACGACCACCTCGGCAAGCTCGTGCTGCGGGTCGGCTGATCCCGCGAGCGGGCGACCCCGCGCCCGCCCCGTCCGCCGCGGACGTCGATCCGCGGGGTCCCCGTCCGTCGTCACCGGTCGCCGCCGTCGCGCCGACCGTCAGGAACGGCCGCGCCGGCCGACCCTGCGCTTGACACAACTCGAACGATCGTATGAAATCGAACGGTCGTTTGAATTGAAACGGACGTTCGACCTCTCTTCCGTCACCCTCCGCCACCCTCCGTCGCCCGCGACCACCCCGACCCACGACCCGCCATGGCCCCCGCCACGCCCCACCAGCCGGTCCGCGCCGACGGCATCGACGCCCGCCAGCGCCTGCTCGCGGCCGGCATCAGGCTCTTCGCCGAGCACGGCTTCGAGAAGACCTCGGTGCGCGCGCTCGCGCAGGCGGCCGGGGTGAACCTCGGCGCGATCAGCTACTACTTCGGCGACAAGGAAGGCCTGTACCGCGCGCTCTTCGTCGAGCCGCCGGTCGGCTGCGCGCCCGAGGACCTGACCGCCTTCGCCGACCCGGGCCGCCCGCTCGCCGAGGCGATGCGCCTGTTCTTCGTCGACTTCCTCGAGCCGCTGAAGATGGGCGAGGAGTTCCGGATGGTGATGAAGCTGCACTTCCGCGAGATGGCCGAGCCGACCGGCGCGTGGACCCACGCGGTCGACGCGCAGATCCGGCCGCAGTTCGAGGCGCTGCTGCGCCTGCTGGTGCGCGAGCTCGGCCTGCGCCGCGCGGACCTCGACCTGCATCGCCTCGCGCTGTCGATCGCGGGCCTCGGCGTGCACTTCTTCGCGTTCCACGACGGCGTGACCACGCTGTCGCCGACGGTGCTGTCGACGCCGCGCGCGGTCGACACGCTCGCCGAACGGCTCGCCGGCTACGCGGTCTCGATGGTCGAGGGCGAGCGCGCGCGGCGCGCGTCGTCGCGCGCGGAGGGCTGACGATGCGCATGGTCCGCGACCTTCTCCACGTTCTCGACGCCGACGCCACCGCGCAGCGCCCGCCACGCCGCGCCGGCCGCGCGACGCTCGCCGTGTCCGCCGCGCTCGTGCTCGCCGCCTGCGGCGCGCTGCCGAAGGTCGGCCCCGACTACGCCGGCCCGCCCGCCCAGCGCTCGCAGGCGCAGGCCGAGGCCGCGCGCACGGCCCCGGCCGTGCCGCCCGACGACGACGGCTGGCAGGCGCGCCTGCCGCACGGCGGCGCGCAGGCCGACCTCGCGCGCTGGTGGGCGCAGTTCGACGACCCCGCGCTCGACGCGTTCCTCGCCGCCGCGCAGCGCGAGAGCGGCTCGCTCGCGCAGGCCGCCGCGCGCATCGAGCAGGCGCGTGCGGGCGCGGTCGCGGCGAACGCGGCCGGCCTGCCCACGCTCGACGTCACCGGCGCCGCATCGCGCGGCACGATCAACATCGGCACGACGATCCTCACCGCGACGCAGGCCCGCGCGACCGCGCAGGCCAACTGGGAGATCGACCTGTTCGGCCGCGTCGCCCGCGAGCGCGAGGCCGCGACCGCACGGCTCGACCAGCGCGCGGCCGAGTGGCACGACGCACGCGTGTCGGTCGCCGCCGAGGTCGCGGCGCAGTACCTGCAGTACCGCTACTGCGAGGCGCTGGTCGCGATCGCGCAGTCGGACGCGTCGTCGCGCGCCGAGACCGCGACCGTCTCCGAGCGCGCCGCGGCCGCCGGCTTCCAGGCGCCGGCCACCGCCGCGCTGACCCGCGCGAGCGCGGCCGAAGCGGCGAGCCGCCTGACCGCGCAGCGCGCCGACTGCGACGTCGGGGTCAAGGGCCTGGTCGCGCTGACCGGCCTGCCCGAGTCGGACGTCCGCGCGCGGCTCGCGAAGACCGCCGGCCGGCTGCCCGCGCCGCGCGAGTTCGCGGTGCGCACGGTGCCGGCGGGCCTGCTCGCGCAGCGTCCCGACCTCGCCGCGGCCGAGCGCGCGCTCGCCGCCGCGAGCGCCGACATCGGCGCGGCCGAGGGCGACCGCTACCCGCGCCTGTCGCTCGCCGGCTCGGTCGGCCCGCTGCGGCTCGAGGCCGGCCAGGTGGCCGCGACGCTGTCGACCTGGTCGATCGGCCCGTCGGTGTCGCTGCCGATCTTCGACGCGGGCCGCCGCCGCGCGAACGTCGAGTCGGCGCGCGCCGCCTACGCGGGCGCCGAGGCCGACTACCGCGGCAAGGCGCGCCAGGCGGTCCGCGAGGTCGAGGAGGCGCTGGTGCGCCTGCAGGCCGCGACCGACCGCGAGGCCGACGCGCGCACCGCGTCGGAGGGCTATCGCAAGGCCTTCGGCGCCGCCGAGATCCGCTGGCGCAACGGGCTGGCGACCGTGCTCGAGCTCGAGGAGTCGCGCCGACTGCTGCTGAACGCCGACTCGACGCTCGCCGGCGTGCAGCGCGACCGCGTCGCCGCCTGGGTGCAGCTGTACCGCGCGCTCGGCGGCGGCTGGACCGCATCGAACGAGGTTTCCCCGAAATGACTCCCTGCGTCCTCCGCTTCGTATCCGCCCCGGCCGCGCCGGCCGTCGCGCGCCGCCCCGCGTCGCGCCGCGCGCTGCCGGCGGCGCTCGTCGTCGCCGCCTTCGCGCTCGCCGCCTGCGGCCGCGACGCCGCACCGGCCGGCGGCACGGCGCCGGCCGCCGCGCCCGCGCCCGCCAACGCCGCGTCGGCCGCCCCCGCGTCGGCCGCCCCCGCTCCGGCCGCCCCGAAAGGCGCCGCCTCCGCCCCCCGCCCCGCGCTCGTCGTCACCACCGTGCGCCCCGCGAAGGCCGAGGTCGCCGACCTGCTGTCGGCCAACGGCAGCATCGCCGCGTGGCAGGAGGCCTCGATCGGCGCCGAGGTCAACGGGCTTCGGATCGCGGAGGTCCGCGCGGACGTCGGCGATGCGGTGAAGCGCGGCCAGCCGCTCGCGGTATTCGCGTCGGACACGGTGCGCGCCGACCTCGCTGCCGCGCAGGCCACGCTCGCCGAGGCGAACGCGTCGATCGGCGAGGCCCGCGCCGCGCTCGCCGAGGCGCAGGGCAACGCCGACCGCGCGCGTGCGGTCGAGTCGAGCGGCGCGCTGTCGGCCCAGCAGATCGCGCAGTACATGACCGCCGCGCAGACCGCGCAGGCCCGGCTGCAGTCGGCCCAGGCGCGCGCGCAGTCGGCCCAGGCGCAGGTGCAGTCGCAGCAGCTGCGCCTGCGGATGACGCAGGTCCTCGCGCCCGACGACGGCGTGATCTCGGCGCGCGCGGCGAGCGTCGGCGCGGTGGTGCCCGCCGGCCAGGAGCTCTTCCGGCTGGTCCGCGGCAACCGCCTCGAGTGGCGCGCCGAGGTCACCGCGACCGAGCTCGCGAAGCTCAAGCCGAAGCAGCCGGTCCGCGTGCTGCCGGCCTCCGGCGGCGAGATCCGCGGCACGGTGCGCACCGTCGGCCCGGTCGTCGACGCGCAGTCGCGCAACGCGCTGGTCTACGTCGACCTGCCCGCGGGCAGCGCGGCGAAGGCGGGCATGTTCGCGCGCGGCGAGTTCGAGCTCGGCTCGAGCCCGGCGCTGGTCGTGCCGCAGCAGTCGGTCGTCGTGCGCGACGGCTTCGCGTACGTGTTCGCGATGCAGGGCGATCGGGTCGCGCAGAAGAAGGTGCAGACCGGGCGCCGCGTCGGCGACCGCATCGAGATCCTCGACGGCCTCGCCGCCGACGCGACGATCGTCTCGGCCGGCGCCGGCTTCCTCAACGATGCCGACCTGGTGCAGGTCGCGACCGACGCGCCGCGCGCCGCGAGCGCCGCGCCCGGAGGCTCGAAGTGAACTTCTCCGCGCTGTCGATCCGCAACCCGATCCCGGCGGTCCTGCTGTTCATCCTGCTCACGCTCGCGGGGCTGCTCAGCTTCCGCGCGATGGGCGTGCAGGACTTCCCGGACATCGAGCTGCCGGTGGTCACCGTCGACGCCAACCTGCCGGGCGCCGCGCCCGCGCAGCTCGAGACCGAGGTCGCGCGCCGCCTCGAGAACTCGATCGCGACGCTGCAGGGCGTGAAGAACATCGTCACGAAGATCCTCGACGGGCAGGTCAACATCACGATCGAGTTCGTGCTCGAGAAGAACGCGTCGGAAGCGGTCAACGAGGTGCGCGACGCGATCGCGCGCGTGCGCGCCGACCTGCCGAGCGACCTGCGCGACCCGGCGGTCACCAAGGCGACCACCGCCGGCCGGCCGCTGGTGACCTTCGCCGCGCGCAGCACGCAGCTCGACGAGGAGGCGCTCTCCTGGTTCGTCGACAACACCGTCGCCAAGCGGCTGCTGAACGTGCAGGGCGTCGGCCTGGTCAAGCGGCTCGGCGGCGTCACGCGCGAGGTCCGCGTCGAGCTCGACGCCGCGCGGATGGCGGCGCTCAACGTCGCCGCCGCCGACGTGTCGCGGCGGCTGCGCCTCGTGCAGCAGGAGGCGCCGGGCGGGCGCGGCGACGTCGGCGGCGCCGAGCAGGCGGTGCGCACGATCGCGACCGTCGCGAGCGCCGCCGAGCTCGAGCGCCTCGAGCTGCCGCTCGCCGACGGCCGCCGCATCCGCCTCGGCCAGATCGCCACGGTCACCGACACCTTCGCCGAGCGCCGCTCGCTCGCGCTGCTCGACGGCGAGCCGGTGGTCGCGATCGAGGTGATGCGATCGAAGGGCGCGAGCGAGCTCACCGTCGCCGAGGGCGTGCGCACGGCGATCGCGGAGCTGCGCGCCGCGCACCCGAACGTGTCGATCGTCGAGGCGGTCGACAACGTCGCGCCGGTGCAGGAGAACTTCGACGGCTCGATGGCGCTGCTCTACGAGGGCGCGCTGCTCGCGGTGATCGTGGTCTGGGCGTTCCTGCGCGACTGGCGCGCGACGCTGATCAGCGCCGCCGCGCTGCCGCTGTCGGTGATCCCCGCGTTCCTCGGCATCCACCTCTTCGGCTTCACGCTGAACACCGTCACGCTGCTGTCGCTCGCGCTGGTGGTCGGCATCCTCGTCGACGACGCGATCGTCGAGATCGAGAACATCGAGCGGCACCTGCGGATGGGCAAGACCCCGTTCCAGGCGGCGATGGAGGCGGCCGACGAGATCGGGCTCGCGGTCGTCGCGACGACCTTCGCGCTGGTCGCGGTGTTCCTGCCGACCGCGTTCATGGCGGGCGTGCCGGGCAAGTTCTTCAAGCAGTTCGGCTGGACCGCGGTGCTCGCGATCCTCGCCTCGCTGGTGGTCGCGCGGCTGCTCACGCCGATGATGGCGGCCTACCTGATGAAGCCGAAGGCCGCGAAGGACGGGTCGCCGCCGGTGCCCGCCGAGGCGTCGATCCCGCACCACGCGAAGGGCCCGGTCGACCGCGACCGCATCGGTCCCGCGGCCGTCTCGCCGATCGACGAGTCGGGCGACGGCATCGTGATGCGCACCTACCTGCGGATGGTGCGCTGGTGCCTGCGCCACCGGCTCGTGACCGCGCTGCTGTCGCTCGCGTTCTTCGCGGGCTCGCTGTCGCTGGTGCCGCTGCTGCCGACCGGCTTCATCCCGCCCGGCGACCGCAACCAGACGCTGGTCAACGTCGAGCTGCCCCCGGGCAGCACGCTCAAGGACACCCACGAGGCCGCCGAGCGCGTGCGCGGGCTGCTCGCCGGGATGCCCGAGATCCTCACCGTGTTCAGCTCGGTCGGCGGCGGCGTGTCGGGCGATGCGTTCGCGGTCGGCGCCGCGCCCGAGGCGCGCAAGGCGGCGCTCACGCTGTCGCTCGTGCACCGCAACGACCGAGCCGCCAACCAGCAGGCCGTCGAGCAGGAGATCCGCCGGCGGCTCGCGCAGGTGCCGGGCGTGCGGCTCACCGTCGGCCCGCAGGACGTCGGCGTCAAGATGATGCTGGTGCTGAGGAGCGAGGACCCGGTCGCGCTCGCGGGCGCGGCCCGCACCGTCGAGCGCGAGCTGCGCACGATCCCCGGCATCGGCGGCGTGAGCTCGAGCGCGAGCCTCGTGCGTCCGGAGATCATCGTGCGCCCGGACTTCGCGCGCGCCGCCGACCTCGGCGTCGTCGCGTCGAGCATCGCCGAGACCGTGCGGATCGCCACCGCCGGCGACTACGACGTCGGCCTGCCGAAGCTGAACCTGTCGGAGCGCCAGGTGCCGATCCGCGTGAAGCTGCCCGACGCGGTGCGCGCCGACCTCGCGGCGATCGAGCGGCTCACGGTGCCCGGGCGCACCGGCCCCGTGATGCTCGGCAACGTCGCCGACGTGACGATCGACAGCGGCCCCGCGCAGATCGACCGGCTGAACCGCAGCCGCAACGTCACGCTCGAGGTCGAGCTCGCCGGCCGCCAGCTCGGCGAGGTGTACGCCGAGGCGATGAAGCTGCCGTCGCTGACGAGCCTGCCGCCGGGCGTGCGGATCGCCGAGCTCGGCGACGCGCAGGAGATGCAGGCGCTCTTCGAGAGCTTCGGCATCGCGATGGGCATCGGCGTGCTGTGCATCTACATGGTGCTGGTGCTGCTGTTCCGCGACTTCATGCAGCCGGTGACGATCCTCGCCGCGCTGCCGCTGTCGATCGGCGGCGCGTTCGTGCTGCTGCTCCTGGCCGAGAAGAGCTTCTCGATGCCGTCGCTGATCGGCCTGCTGATGCTGATGGGCATCGTGACGAAGAACTCGATCCTGCTGGTCGAGTACGCGATCGTCGCGCGGCGCGACGGCATGAGCCGCTTCGATGCGCTGGTCGACGCGTGCCACAAGCGCGCACGCCCGATCGTGATGACGACGCTCGCGATGGGCGCCGGCATGCTGCCGATCGCGATCGGCTGGGGGCCCGACCCGAGCTTCCGCTCGCCGATGGCGATCGCGGTGCTCGGCGGCCTGGTGACCTCGACCCTGCTGTCGCTGCTGGTCGTGCCGGCGGTCTTCACCTGGGTCGACGACGCGGAGCGGCTGCTCGGGTGGCTGGTGCGGCGAGTGCGGCGCGCGGACGCGAAGCCGGCCGCCGGGGCGGCCGGGACCGTGCGCTGAAACGGGGTCGCCGGCGTCGTAACCGCATGTAAGCCGGCTGCCCGCCGCGCACGCGTCAGGCGTAGCATGGGCGTGGCGCCGCATCGCGCGGCCCGCCCCGACCACCGCGATGTCCGACCTGCCCGTCCCCGCCGCCGCACCGGCCTCCCCCGGCCGACGGCGCGCGCTCGCGGCGGCCGCGGTGCCGCTGCTCGTCGCGGCCGGATGCGCGGGCCCCCGCTCGCCGGGCACCGCGAACGCGACGCGCCCGACCGGCGTCGCGTCGGCGGCGCGCCCCGCGCCCGGTCCGCTCCCGCCCGTCGCACCGATCGATCCCGTCCGCGCCGCGCTGCTCCTCGATCGCGTCGCCGGCGGCGCCTCGGCCTCGTCGATGCGCGCGCTCTCCGCCGCCGGCGAGGCGCGCTGGCTCGACGCGCAACTGCGGGCGGATGCGGCCGCGCCGCTGCCCGCGCCGGTCGCCGAGCGCATCGCCGCGATGTCGATCGTCCGCGAGCCGCTCGAGGACCGGCTCGCCGAGCTCGCGCGACGCCGCCGCGAATTCGCCACGCTCCCCACCGAGGCCGAGCGCGCCGACGCGCGCCGCGCCTACCAGCGCACCCTCGCCGAGCACGGCCGCGAGACCGCGTCGCGCTCGCTGCTGCGCCAGCTCTACTCGCCGACGCCGCTGCTCGAGCAGATGACCTGGTTCTGGTCGAACCACTTCAGCGTGTTCGGCGGCAAGGCCGATCTGCGCGCGGCCGTCGGCGACTTCGGGGAGCGCGCGATCCGCCCTCATGCGCTCGGCCGCTTCCGCGACCTGCTCGGCGCGGTGGCCCGGCACCCGGCGATGCTGCGGTACCTCGACAACGAGCGCAACGCGGCCGGCCGCCTCAACGAGAACTACGCGCGCGAGCTGCTCGAGCTGCACACGCTGGGCGTCGACGGCGGCTACGCGCAGGCCGACGTGCAGGAGCTCGCGCGCGTGCTGACCGGCGTGGGCATCGCCTATACGCCGGGCGAGCCGCCTATGCGACCCGCGCTGCGCGCGCACTACGTGCGCGAGGGCGCGTTCGAGTTCAACCCGGCGCGACACGACTTCGCCGACAAGCACGTGCTCGGGCGCACCATCCGCGGCCGCGGCCTCGACGAGCTCGACGAGGTGCTCGACCTGCTCGCCGCGCACCCGTCGACCGCGCGCCATGTCGCGCGCCGCCTCGCGCAGTTCATGGTGTCCGACACGCCCGGCGACGCGCTCGTCGCGCGCCTCGCCGACGCGTTCTCGGCGAGCGGCGGCGACGTGCCCGCGGTGCTGCGCGTGCTGTTCGCGTCGCCCGAGTTCGACGCCTCGCTCGGCGCGAAGTTCAAGGACCCGACGCGCTGGGTCGTCTCGGCGGTGCGCCTCGCGTGGGACGACGCGCCGGTCGCCGACACCGCGCCGATGCTCGGCTGGCTCGCGCGGCTCGGCCAGCTGCCGTTCGGCCGGCCCACGCCCGACGGCTGGCCGCTCGACGAGGCGTCGTGGTCCGGCTCCGGACAGATGGCCGCGCGCTTCGAGATCGCGCGCGCGATCGGCGGCGGCGCGCCCGCGCTGTTCCGCGAGCCGGCCGCCGGCACGGTGCCGCCCGCGCCGCCCGCCGCGCGTCCGCCCGCCCCGCGCCTCGCCGGCGAGGTCTTCGACCTCGCGATCCGCCCGCGCGCCGCGCCCGCCACGCTCGACGCGCTCGCGCGCGCCTCGGGCGTGAGCGAGTGGAACGCGCTGCTGCTGTCGTCCCCCGAGTTCATGCGCCGATGAGGAGGCCGCGATGCACCGACGCACCCTGCTGACCGCCGCGCTCGCCGCGCCGCTCGCGGTCGGCACCCCGCGGCTGTGGGCCGCGCCCTCGGCCGACGCGCCGCGGCTGCTGCTGGTGTTCCTGCGCGGCGGCTACGACTGCGCGAGCCTGCTGGTGCCCGCGGCGAGCCCGTTCTACGCCGAGGCCCGGCCGACGATCGCGATCCCGCGACCCGGCGCCGCGGCGGACGCCGCGCTGCCGCTCGACGCCGACTGGGCGCTGCACCCGGCCACGCGCGACTCGCTGCACCGGCTTTGGCTCGAGCGCCAGCTCGCGTTCGTGCCCTTCGCCGGCACCGCCGACACCTCGCGCAGCCACTTCGAGACGCAGGACGGCATCGAGCTCGGGCTGGCCGACGGCCGCGGCGGCGATCGCCGCTCGGGCTTCCTGAACCGGCTCGCCGCCGCGATCGGCAGCGGCGTCGCACCGATCGCGTTCGCCGACCGGCTGCCGGTCGCGTTCCGCGGCGAGCTCGCGGTGCCGAACCTCGCGGTGCGCGGCGGCACGCCGCCCGGCGTCGCCGACCCGCGCCAGCGCGCGCTGCTCGGCGCGATGTACGCGGGCACCGCGCTCGAGCGGCCGGTCGCCGACGGCTTCGAGGTCCGCGACGCGGCGATGCGCGAGCTCGCCGAGCCGGCCGCGGCCGCCGAGCAGCGCGCCACCGGCCGCGACGCGCTCGCGCCCGGCGGCTTCGAGCAGGAGGCGCGCCGCATCGGCCGGCTGATGCGCGAGCGCTACGCGCTCGGCATGGTCGACGTCGGCGGCTGGGACACGCACGTCGCGCAGGCCGCGCCGCTCGCCACGCGCTTCGGCGAGCTCGGCCGCGGGCTCGTCGCGCTCGCCGACGCGCTCGGCCCGGCGTGGGAGCGCACGGTCGTCGTCGCGATCAGCGAGTTCGGCCGCACGTTCCGCGAGAACGGCAACCGCGGCACCGACCATGGCCACGGCACCGCGTTCGTCGTGCTCGGCGGCGCGGTCCGCGGCGGGCGCATCGCGGGCGAGCAGGTGCGCGTCGCGCGCGAGACGCTGCACCAGGATCGCGACCTGCCGGTGCTCAACGAGTACCGCGCGGTGCTCGGCGGGCTGTTCGTGCGGCTCCACGGCCTCGACGCGGCTCGGCTCGCCACGGTCTTCCCGGGCGTGGCGCCGGTGGACCTCGGGCTGGTCTGACGCGCGGACCGGCGAGGCGCCGCGCGGCGACGGCCGCGGCCGCTGTCAGTGCACCGCGCCGCGTGCCACGCCACGCGCGGACTTGACCGCGTACATCGCACGGTCCGCCGCCTCGAGCGCGACCGCCGCGCTGGCGGGCGGCCGATCGAACGTGGCGATCCCGCAGCTCGCCGTCACCGCGAAGCCGGCCCGCGCGAGCCGGAGGTCGATCGCCGACACCAGCGTGTCGCGGATCCGGTCGCTGTCGCGGGCGGTCGCGTTGCGCAGCAGCACGACGAACTCGTCGCCGCCGAGCCGCGCGGCCGCGTCCGACGCGCGCACCCGCGCGCTCAGCGTGTCCGAGACCAGGCGCAGCGCGAGGTCGCCGGCCGCGTGCCCCGCGGTGTCGTTGAGCGCCTTGAAGCGATCGAGGTCGATCAGCGCGATCGAGAATGTGCCGCCGTGGCGGCGCCGCACGTCGATCTCGGCCTCGAGCACCGCGTCGAACGCACGCCGGTTCGGCAACCCGGTGAGAGCATCCGTCGCGGCGCGCTGCTCGGAGGCCTGGTAATGCCGTCTCAGCGTGCGCGCGAGCGCGACCGCGAGCAGCGACGCCGCGAGCGCGACGCCGGTGTCGATCACGCGCGCCAGCGCCGGCTCCTGCCTCAGCGTCGTGCCGAGCGCCTGCAGCGCGATCGCGATCACGATCGACAGCGCGACGTCGGACCGGCGATCGCAGTGGAGCGCGACCGACGCGATCGGGAACACGTACAGCGACTGCAGCCGCACCGTCTCGCCGGTGAACACGTCGACCGCGAAGATCGCGCCCATCGCGGCGAGCGCGCCGAGCAGTGCCCGCCGGGGCGCGAGCCCGCCGGGGCGCAGCGCGCGGTCGATCCAGGCCGCGAGGCGATCGGAGGCCGGCACCCGTCCGCCCGCCGCCGGATGCACGTCGTCCGGGTCGAGGGGATGCTCGCTGCGACTCATGCCGGGTGCCTCCGCGCACGTTCCTTCGTCGGATCGTAGCGCGGTCGCGCCCGAACGGACACCCGAGGGCGCCGCGTCCGCTGTCCGACGGATCAGTCGTCCGCGATCGTGTTCCGCAGCACGCCCACCTTGTCGATCTCGATCTCCACCACGTCGCCCGCCTTCATCCACAGCGGCGGCGTGCGCTTGGCGCCGACCCCGCCCGGCGTGCCGGTGACGATCACGTCGCCCGGCTCGAGCGGCGCGACGCTCGACACGTAGGCGATCTGCCTGGCGATCGAGTGGATCATCATCTCGGTCGTCGCGCGCTGCAGCTCGGTGCCGTTCAGCCGCGTCACCAGCGTCATCGACGTGCCGAACGGGATCTCGTCGGCGGTCACCATCCACGGCCCGAGCGCGCCGCTGCGCCAGAAGTTCTTGCCCGGCGCGAACTGCGTGGTGTGCCGCTGCCAGTCGCGGATGCTGCCGTCGTTGAAGCACGCATAGCCGGCGATGTGGCGCGCGACGTCGGCCTGCGCGATGCGCCGCCCGCCCCGGCCGATCACCACCGCGATCTCGCCTTCGTAGTCGAACTGCACCGATTCGCGCGGCCGCAGCATCGGCTGGTCGTGGCCGGCCTGCGCGTCGGCCCAGCGCGTGAAGAACGTCGGCTGCTCGGTGACCTCGCGGCCGGTCTCCTTCACGTGCTCGTGGTAGTTGAGGCCGCAGCACCAGACCTTGCCCGGGTCGGGGATCGTCGGCAGGAACGCGATCGCGTCGAGCGCCGCGTCCGCCTTGCGGCCCGCGGCCCAGGCCGCGACCTTCGCGAGGCCGTCGGCCGCGAGCGCGGCCTTCAGCGTCGGGTACTGCGAGGTCGCGTCGATCACGCCGCCGTCGACCACCGGGCCCCACGCGGGGCGCCCGTTCAGGGTGAAGCTCGCCACTTTCATGTGCTGTCCTCTCGTGTGTGGGGGTGCGTCGCAGTCAGTCGAGCTTCACGCCCGCCTTCTTCACCACCGCGGCCCAGCGCTCGCGGTCAGCCTTCAGGAACGCGGCGAACTCGGCGGGCGTGTTGCCGGCCGGGTCGGCGGCGAAGCCGCGCCAGAGCTCGACGAAGTCCGGCGCCTTCGCGCCGCCCGCCACCGCGGCCGCGAGTTTCTCGCGGATCGGCGCCGGCGTCCCGGTCGGCGCGAACAATCCGATCCACGCGACCGGCTGGAACTCGGCGAGACCCAGCTCGGCGAAGGTCGGCACGTCGGGGAACAGCGGGTGCCGTCCGGCGCCGCTGATCGCGAGCAGCTTCAGCTTGCCGCCCTTCACGTTGCCGATCGCGGCCGGCAGCGCGTCGAACATCAGCTGCATCGTGCCGGCGAGCAGGTCCGCGTACGGGCTCGAGGTGTTGTAGGGCACGAAGCGGATCGGCGCGCCGGTCAGGCTCGAGAACCACTCGCCCGACAGGTGCGAGTAGGTGCCGATGCCCTGCGTGGCGGCCGACAGCGCGTCGGGGTTCGCCTTCGCGAACGCGACCAGCTCGCGGGCGTCCGAGGCCTTGACCGACGGGTGCGCGATCAGCCCGGTGCGCAGGGAGCCGACGAGGCTGACCGGCACGAAGTCGCGGTCGGCGTCGTAGGGCAGCTTCGAGTAGACGAGCGGCTGGATCGACAGCGTGCTGGTGAAGCCCATGTACAGCGTGTAGCCGTCGGCTGCCGACTTGGCCGCGAGGTCGGTGCCGATCTGCCCCGCCGCGCCGGGCCGGTTCTCGATCACCACCGGCTGGCCGAGCGCGGCCTGGATCTTGGGTGCGATCTGTCGCGCGTTGGTGTCGGGGCCGGTGCCGGCGGCGAAGGGCACGACGATGCGGATCGGCCGGTTCGGCCAGTCCGGCTGCGCGAGGGCGCGGCGCGGCCAGGGGGCCGCCGCGACGACGGGCGCGGCGAGCAGGCCGGTGGTGAGCCGGCGGCGGATCGGGGTCATCGGGGCGCTCCTCCTCGGTCGTGGCCGGCGTGGGCCGGCTCGTCTGTCGCGCCCAGGGCACGGGCGCGGCCGGGACGCGTGGACGGCACCGGCGATGCGATCCAGTGTCCGACGGACCCATCGAATTGTCAACATGCGAGAATTCATGCGAGAATCGACCGTCGAAACCCCGGCCGATCGAGCCGCCGGAATCGAACCGTGACAGGAACGAGGAGACCGCGATGACCCAGCCCCCCCTGCCTGGTGGCCCGCCCGAGCTGCGCTTCAGCCACTTCGGTTTCCACGTCCGCGACATCGCCGCGATGGAGCGCTTCTACGTCGACGTGCTCGGCCTCACCGTCACCGACCGCGGCGACCTCGGGGCGACGCAGCTGGTCTTCATGAGCCGCGATCCCGAGGAGCACCACCAGGTCGTGCTCGCGAGCGGCCGGCCGCCCGAGCCCGCGTTCAATCCGATCAACCAGATCTCGTTCCGCGTCGCCGACGTCGCCGCGCTGCGCGCGCTGAACCGCCGCCTGCAGGCGGCGGGGTCCGCGGACCTCGTCGCCGTCACCCACGGCAACGCGATCTCGATCTACTTCCGCGACCCCGAGGGCAACCGGCTCGAGGTCTTCTTCGACACGCCCTGGTACTGCACGCAGCCGCTGCGCGTGCCGGTCGACCTCGAGCAGCCCGACGGGGCGCTCCTCGCGCAGTCCGAGGCGCTCGCCCGCGCGCAGCCGGACTTCGAGCCGCGCGCGGCCTGGGTCGAGCGCATGCGCGCGAAGATGCGCAGGCCCTGACGTGGCCGACGCCCGTCCGCTCGACTGCGAGGTGGCGATCCTCGGCCTCGGCCCGGTCGGCGCGACGCTCGCGAACCGGCTCGGCGCCGCCGGCCTGGACGTCGTCGTCGTCGAGCGCGACACCGACATCTGGCCGCTGCCGCGCGCGATCCACTTCGACGGCGAGGTGATGCGCGTGTTCCAGTCGCTCGGACTGCGCGCCGAGGTCGAGGCGATCTCTCGACCCGGCCTCAAGGGCATGCACTTCGTCAACGCCGACGACCGGGTGCTGATGGTCCGCGGCGGCACCGCGGCCGAGGGGCCGCAGGGCTGCGCGAACAACCACTACTTCCACCAGCCCGAGCTCGAGGCGGTGCTGCGCCGCGGGCTCGCGCGCTATCCGAACGTGCGCGTCCTCGCGGGCCGCGAGGTCGTGTCGATCGACGCGTCGTCCGACGGCGTGCGGCTCGCGCTCGACGACCGCGACGGCCCCGCCGAGGTCCGGGCGCGCTGGCTGGTGGGCTGCGACGGCGGCCGCTCGCCCACGCGGCGCGCGATCGGCGCGACGCTGGAGGACCTCGGCCTGCACCAGCCCTGGGTGGTGTTCGATGCGATCGTCGAGCGCGACGACCACGGCCTGCCCGACCACACGGTCCAGCGCTGCGATCCGGCGCGCCCGATGACGATCTGCAACGTGACCGGCCGGCGCCGCCGCTGGGAGATCATGCTGATGCCGGGCGACGACCCGCAGACCATCGGCCGTCCCGAGCACGTCTGGCCGATGATCGCGCGCTGGGTGACGCCCACGACCGCGCGGCTCGAGCGCAGCGCGGTCTACACCTTCCACTCGGTGGTCGCGCACGGCTGGCGGCGCGGCCGGCTGCTGATCGCGGGCGACGCCGCGCACCAGACGCCGCCGTTCCTCGGCCAGGGCCTGTGCGCCGGCATCCGCGACTGCGCGAACCTCGCGTGGAAGCTCGCACGCGTCGTGCGCGGCGCCGCGCCCGAGTCGCTGCTCGACACCTACGAGCCCGAGCGCCTGCCGCACGTGAAGGCCTTCATCGAGCTCGCGGTGCGGCTCGGTGCCGTCATCCAGGCGACCGACCCGAAGGTCGCCGCGGAGCGCGACGCGCGCTTCCTCGCCGGCGAGGCGACGGTCTTCGAGTATCCGCAGCCCGGGCTCGGGCCGGGGCTGCACGCGGGCCCGCTCGGCGGCACGCTGTTCCCGCAGCCGCGGCTCGCCGACGGCCGCCTGCTCGACGGGGTGATCGGCGACGCGTTCGCGGTGCTCGGCGACGCCGACGCGATCGACGCGGCGGACGCCGCGACCCGCGCCCGCTGGGCCGCGGCCGGTGCCGTCGTGCTGCGCGACCCGGGCGACGCGGTGGCG
>JBILTM010000349.1:0-2993 GCA_044371545.1 Burkholderiaceae bacterium | reverse complement strand
CGGCAGCCCGGCGCGCGCGAGGAACGCGATCTGCGCGGTCGCGATCATCTGCACCAGCCGGAAGTCCTCGCTGCGGAACTTGATCGACGAGATCGCGAGCGGCGCGAGGATCAGCTCGTTCGGCGAGCCCTGGAACAGCTGGTGGCCATCGGCCTGGGCGGTCAGCACCTTGTTCGCCCCGATCGAGCCGCTGCCGCCGCCGACGTTCTCGACGATCACCGACTGGCCGAGCCGGCCGCCGAGCGAGACGTTCACGGTGCGGGCGATGATGTCCGACAGGCCGCCCGCCGGGTACGGCACGACGATCGAGACGGGCCGGGTCGGAAATGCCGGCGCGGACGCGCGGGCGGGCAGCGCGAGCCCCGCTGCGAGCGACGACAGACCCAGGAGTGCGGAGCGCTTGGTCGGATTCATGGCGGACCTCGTGGCGAAAGGCGGACGTGGACGGGTGCACGGATCGTAGGAGCCGCCCCGATCATGTGTCCAATGCATTATTCTCCTCGTTGTCATTCGTTCTTCGACTGGCTCTGGCGATGAACATCCGGCACCTCGAGCACCTGCTCGCCATCGCGGAGACCGGCTCGTTCAGCCGTGCCGCGGAGCGCGCGTTCATCACCCAGTCGGCACTGAGCCGCAGCATCCGCGCGCTCGAGGCGACGCTCGGCGGGCCGGTCGTCGACCGCATCGGCAAGCGCAACGAGCTCACCGCGCTCGGCCACGACGTCGTCGAGCGGGCGCGCCGGATCGTGCTGGACGCCGAGGAGCTGCAGCGCAGCGCGGCACTGTTCGCGGGCGGCGGCGGCGGCACGATCCGCGTCGGGCTCGGGTCGGGCCCCGGCGCGATGCTGATGACCCCGCTGCTGCACCACGGCGCGCCCCGCCGCCCGGGCGTGCGGGTCGAGGTCTCGCGCGGCTCGACCGAGCTGCAGCTCGGGCAGCTGCGATCGCGCGCGCTCGAGGCGCTGGTCGTGGACGCGCGCCGGATCTCGCCCGCGCCCGACCTGCGGATCGAGCCGCTCGGCGAGATGCGCACCGGCTTCGTCGCGCGCGCCGACCACCCGCTCGCCGCGCGCCGCCGCGTGACGTTCGAGGACGTGCTCGCCTGGCCGGTGGCGACCACGCCGCTGTCGGGCGAGGTCGCGCGGCTGCTGGTCGAGCAGTACGGGCCGCGCGCCGACCCGGCGACGATGGCGACGTTGCGCTGCGAGGACATCGGCGCACTGATCGACACCGTCTCGCGCTCGCAGGCGGTGTACCTCGGGATCGTCGCCGCCGCCCGCGAGGCGATCGCGCGCGGCCGCCTCGCCGAGTTGCACCTCGCGCCCCGGATCCAGGCGAGCGCCCGGTTCGCCTACGTCACGCTGGCCGGCAGGACCGAGGCGCCGGTGATGCGGACCTTCCGCGAGTTCGTCGCGCAGCGGCTGCGCGACTGAGCAGCGCCGCCGGGGGCGGATTCGGCCACGGCTCGTACGGGAATCGTTGTCCGGCCCGCCGTCCTCGGCTAGCGTCGGCGACACGCCGATACTCGCCGCGGCGGGCCGTTCCCGAAGCCACCCCCCTGCCGGAGGTCGCTCCCATGCTCGTCACGTCCGTCGCCGCATACCTGCTGTTGACGATCGCCATCGGCTGGTACGCCGCCCGCCGCGTCCACACCGCGAAGGACTACTTCGCCGCCGGCCGCAGCCTGCCGCTCTACATGAACTTCGCGACGGTGTTCGCGACCTGGTTCGGCGCCGAGACCGTGCTCGCGGTGTCGTCGACGTTCCTGAAGGACGGGCTGTCGGGCGTGGTCGCCGACCCCTTCGGTGCGGCGACCTGCCTGGTCATCGTCGCCCTGGTGTTCGCGCGGCGCTTCTATCGGCTGAACCTGCTGACCATCGGCGACTTCTACCGCAAGCGCTACAACCGTACCGTCGAGATCGGCACGGGCGTGGCGATCACGCTGTCGTACCTCGGCTGGGCGAGCGCCAACCTGCTCGCGCTCGGGATCTGCTTCAACGTGCTGTCGCAGGGCGGCATCACGCTCGAGCAGGGGATCATGCTCGGCGCGGCGGTGCTGGTGGTCTACGTGCTGTTCGGCGGCATGTTCGCGGTCGCCTTCACCGACCTGTTCCAGACCACCGTCATCATCCTCGGGCTGCTCTACATCGCGTTCACCCTGGGCGGCCAGGCGGGCGGCGCCGACAAGGTGATCGAGGCGGCGGTGTCCGAGGGCAAGCACGTGCTGATCCCGAGCGTCGAGCCGCGCGACCTGATCGCGCTGTTCGCCGCGTTCATCACGATGGCGCTCGGCTCGATCGCGCAGCAGGACGTCTTCCAGCGCGTGACCTCGGCGAAGGACGAGTCGACCGCGGTCAAGGGCACGTTGTTCGGCGGTCTCTTCTACCTGGTGTTCGCCTTCGTGCCGATGTTCATCGCGGTCTCGGCGCTGCTGATCGATCCGAAGGCGGTCGAGGCGGGCCTCGGCAGCGACGGCCCCGAGTTCCAGCTGATCCTGCCGAACCTGATCATGAACCACGCGACCGGGTTCATCCAGGTGCTGTTCTTCGGCGCGCTGCTCTCCGCGATCCTGTCGACCGCGAGCGGCGCGCTGCTCGCGCCGACCGCGATCTTCACCGAGAACATCCTCAAGCCGCTCACCGGCGGCCGGATGGGCGACCGCCAGCAGGTGACCACCGGCCGCGTGATGCTGGTGGTGTTCGCCGGATCGACGATGCTGTTCGCGCTGAACAGCGAGGCGTCGATGTACGAGATGGTGCAGAACGCCTACAAGGTCACGCTGGTCGCGGCGTTCACGCCGCTCGCCTTCGGCATGTTCTGGCGCGGCGCGACGCCGCAGGGCGCCGGGCTGTCGATCGTGCTCGGCCTGGCGACCTGGATCCTGATGGAGCAGGTCGCGCCCGAGGGCCTGCTGCCGCCGCAGCTGGTCGGGCTGGGCGCGGCGATCTTCGGCATGGTCGCCGGCTCGCTCGCGCCGCAGGTCGTCGGCGGCC
>JBILTM010000024.1:0-35372 GCA_044371545.1 Burkholderiaceae bacterium | reverse complement strand
GCCTCCTGGGCCGCCGCCTTGACCGCGCCGAGCAGCTCGCTGGGCATCCGCATGTTGACCCGCGCCTCCTTCGGCGCGAACTCGAAACGTACCGGGGTCATCGCGCAGAGGTCGTATCGGCTGAGATCGGCGTCGGCGATGACACGCGCCGCGGCGGCGTCAGTGCGGGGTGCGGGCAATCTGCGCTTCAAAGTGCCTGATCTCCTTCGCGTGCATCCAGCGGGCGCTGATCGGGCGGATCAGCCTCGGCTGCTCATGCTACTGCTGCCCCTGCACCCTGCGCTCGACCATGACCTCCTCGCGCCGCGCGGTGCGCGGCGTGCGCGGCGCGATGTCGAACACCACGCGCCGGATGCGGCCCTCGAACGCGAACGGCGGCGCGTAGTCGTCGCACACCGGCGCCTGCGAGCGGCCGACGTCCATGCCGGTGGAGGAGACCATCGCGGCGGTGCGCGGGATGCGGACCGAGCCGATGCCGGCGCCATCGAGCAGCAGCGTCGCGGTGGCCGCCTCGCCGTCGCGCTCGATGCGCACGGCGACGGTGCACGGCCCGCTCGGCAGCGCGACGTCCGAGACGACGCGCGTGTGCTCGTGGAAGTGGTTGTAGGCGAACGCGAGCCTGCGCTCGCGCACGTAGAGCACGTAGCCGCCGTTCGAGCCGCCGCGCGCGACGATCGCGCCGTCGCGGCCCTCGCCGAGCTCGATGTCGGCGGCGAGCACGAAGGGCCGCGTGCCGGTCGGCGGCGAGATGTCGGCGTTCCAGCGCGACAGCGGCGGATGCAGCACGTACCGGTCGCGCATCGTCGAGCCGCCGCGGGCGCGCGCCGCGCGGAACAGCTCGCCGAGCCGCCGGTCGTCGAGCGGCAGCACGCCGTGGCGCTCGGCCTCGGCCCACCACAGCGCGACCAGCTCGCGCAGCCGCTCCGGATGCGCGGCGGCGAGGTCGACCGCCTCGGACGCGTCGGCGTCGGCGTGGTAGAGCTCCCAGGCCTCGGTGTCGTAGTCCGCGCCCGGCTTGTGGAAGCACACCGCCTTCCAGCCGTCGTGCCAGATCCCGCGGTGCCCGAACATCTCGAAGTACTGCGTGCGCTTGCGGGTCGGCGCCGAGGCCGCGTCGTCGGCGAGCGCGTAGGCCATCGAGGTGCCGTGCACCGGCATCTGCGCGACGCCTTCGAACACCTCGGGCGGCGCGATGCCGACGAGCTCGAGCACCGTCGGCGCGACGTCGGTCACGTGGTGGAACTGCCGGCGGATGCCGCCCGCGTCCTTCACGCGCGCCGGCCAGTGCACGACGAACGGATCGCGCACGCCGCCGGCGTGGGTGTTCTGCTTGTAGCGCTTCAACGGCGTGTTGCCGCACATCGCCCAGCCCCACGGGTAGTTGGTGTGGCTGTCGGCGGTGCCGATCGCGTCGAGCCGCCCGACCGCGCGCTCGACATCCTCCTTCAGGCCGTTGAAGTAGAGCATCTCGTCGAGCACGCCGGTGCGGCCGCCCTCCTGGCTCGCGCCGTTGTCGCTCATCGCGACGAGCAGCGTGTTCTCGAGCTGGCCCATGTCGCGCAGCGCGTCGACGTAGCGGCCGAGCTGCGCGTCGGTGTGCTCGAGGAACGCGGCGAACGCCTCCATCAGCCGCGCGGCGAAGCGCCGCTCGTTGTCGGTGAGCTCGGTCCACGCGGGCACGCCCGGATTGCGAGGCGGCAGCACGGTGTCCGGCGGCACCACGCCCGTCGCCTTCTGGCGCTCGAACCAGCGCTCGCGGTGCACGTCCCAGCCCTCGTCGAACGCGCCGCGCCAGCGAGCCAGATACGCGTCGGGCGCCTGGTGCGGCGCGTGGCACGCGCCGAACGCGAGGTAGGTGAAGAACGGCCGATCGGGCGCGGCCGACACGTGGTCCGCCGCGTACGCGATCGCGCGGTCGACGAGGTCCTCGCTCAGGTGGTAGCCGTCCTCGGCGCGGCGGGGCGCGTCGACGTAGTGGTTGTCCTGCACCAGCTCGGGCCGGAACTGGTCGGTCTCGCCCTGCATGAAGCCGTAGAACCGGTCGAAGCCGCGGCCGAGCGGCCAGTTGCGGAACGGGCCCGCGGGGCCGGCCTCGTGCATCGGCGCGAGGTGCCACTTGCCCACCATGAAGGTGCCGTAGCCCTGCGCGCGCAGCACCTCGGCGAGCGTCGCCGCGCTCTTCGGGATCGCGCCGCGCATGTTCGGAAAGCCGGTGTCGAAGTTGGAGATCGAGCGCATGCCGACCGCGTGGTGGTTGCGGCCGGTGAGCAGGCAGGCGCGCGTCGGCGAGCACAGCGCGGTGGTGTGGAAGTTCACGAAGCGCAGGCCGGCGGCGGCGAGCGCGTCGAGCCGCGGCGTCGCGAGCGTCGAGCCGTAGCAGCCCCAGTGCGCGAAACCGACGTCGTCGAACACGACGACCACGACGTTCGGTGCGCCCTCGCGCGGGCGGGGCTCCTCGGGCCACCAGGGCGTCGCGTCGGCGACGGTGCGGCCGATCCGGCCGCGGAACGGTGCATCGGACACGGTGTCTCCTCCTTCGTCTCGTGCGGCGGTGGGCGGCCGTCGTGCGCGGGACCGCCCCGCGGTGCTCAGCGTGCCGCGGCCGTCGCGCCGACCGCGCTGCGCGCGAAGCGCCCGACGTTGACCGCGGTCAGGATCAGCAGCGCCTGGAACACCGCGATGCCGATCCAGACGGCGGCCGCGTGGCCGTGGTCCATCAGCCAGCCGAAGCCGAGCGGCGCGATCGCCATGCCGGCGTCGAGCCCCGAGTAGACGGTGCCGTAGACGCGGCCGGTCGCGCCCGGCGGGCTCGCGCGGCGCACCAGCAGGTCGCGCGACGGGCCGGCGACGCCGGAGCCCGCGCCCATCGCGGCGAACAGCACCGGCACCGCCCAGGCGGGCAGCGCGACCGCGCCGAGCACCAGCGCGACCGCGGCCGCGAGGCCGTAGCCGACCGCGATCGCCGGCTCGGCGCGGCGCGGGTCGCTCGCGACGAAGCCGCCGACGACGATGCCCGCGGCGCTCGCGAGCATGTACGCGGTCAGGCAGAGCGCCACCCAGCGCGGCTCGACGCCGTGCAGCGCGCCCGCCGACTCGGGCCCGAAGGTCTGGATCCCGCCGAACGAGATCGCCATCGTGAAGAAGAACACGAAGCTCATCCACACCGCGGGCAGGCGCAGGAACGCGAGGCTCGATTCGGCCGGGCCCGCGAGTGCGGCGGGCCGCTCGGCGAGCACGACGCCGAAGGGACCGACCGGCCGGCCGGCGAGCCGCGCGCGCTCGTGCCAGACGAGCAGGCCGATCGCCGCGGCCATCGCGCCGGCGGCCGCGACCGCGACGCGCCAGCCGAAGAGCTGCGTGAGCCCGACGAGGAACACCGGCGCGGCCGCCCAGCCGAGGCTGCCGGCGATGCCGTGCACCGAGTACGCGTGCGCGAGCCGCGGCGTCGCGATCCGCGCGTTGAGGATCGAGTAGTCGACCGGGTGGAACGCGGCGTTGCCCAGCCCGGCGAGCGCGAGCCCGACCGCGAGCATCGGGTAGCCCGGCGCGGTCGCGATCGCGAGCGTCGCGAGCACGAACGCGGCGAGGCTCGCGAGCATCACCGGCACCGCGCCGATCCGGTCGACGACGAAGCCGGCGAGTGCCTGCCCGATGCCCGAGACGACGAAGAACACCGTCATCAGCAGGCCGAGCTGCGACCAGCTGAGGTCGAACGAGACCTTCAGCCAGGGAAAGATCGGCGCGACGATCAGGTGGAAGAAGTGCGAGCAGCCGTGGGCGAGCGACACGACGCCGACGATGCGGGCGTCGTCGCGGCGCGAGGGCGCGGTCGCGGCGGACATCGGGGCAGCATAGCCGAGGCGGCCGGCGTCCGCCGCGCCCGCGCGCGGAATCCGGCGCGCCGTCGGCGCCGTCAGCGCGGTGGGGCGCGGTGCGGCGTGCGGACCACCCTGTCGGCCGGGAAGCCCATCTCGCGCGCCTGCCCGAGCAGCGTCCCGAGCTCGTCGTCGGGCAGCGTCGGCTGGCGCGACAGGATCCACAGGAAGTCCCGGCTCGGCGCGCCGACCATCGCCCAGCGGTAGTCGGCGTCGAGCGCGAGCACCCAGTAGTCGCCGCGCGCGAACGGCAGCCAGCGCAGCCCGGCGGGCAGGAAGCTCACCCTGAGCCGGGCGTTGGACGCATCCTGCGGCGTCGCGAGGCCGCCGGCCTCGTCGAGCGCGCCCGACTCGCTGCGGCAGCGGTTGGTCACGTCGATCCTGCCGTCCGGACGCGGCGCGTAGGTCGCGACGACGTCGCCCGCGCACTGCGCCTGGAAGCGGTTGGGCAGGCGCGCGACCTCGTACCAGGTGCCTGCGTAGCGCAGCGGGTCGACGCGCGGCACCGGGGCGAGGTTCGGCTGCTGCGCCGCGGCGGTCGCCGGCAGCGCCGCGAGGAGGGCGACGGCGCAGGCCGCGGCGGCGTGCGCGAGCGGGGCCGGGAGGGGTGCGGTGCAGCGCCTCATGGATCGAGTCTGACACGCGGGGCGCCGCGCACCGCCCGATGGCCCCGCGGGCGCGGAGCGCGCGTGCGGACCGGCGTGCGGCGCGGCGTCACGCCTCCTGCGTCGCCGTCGCGCGGCGGCCGACCGCGGCGTCCGGGGCCGGGTCCGGGGTCGCCGGGAACTCGTCGAGGATCCGCGCCAGCGCGGGGGCCTGCGCGGCGTCGAGCATCTGCCGGTGCGCGCAGTCGAGCATGCGCAGGTCGAGGCCGCCGTCGACGAGCGCGCTCCAGCCGAGCGCGGGATCGTCGTCGACGACGCTCGGGCGCAGCGGGCGCCGCCCGGCGCGGATCACCAGCATCCGGCCGGCGTGGCGCCCGGGCTCGAATGCGCGCCAGACGTCGAGCATCGCGTCGGCCGAGGCCTGCATCGCACGTGCCACCGCGCTGTCGCCGAGCTCGGCGTCGAACAGGCGCTCGCGCTCGCCGCGCAGCCGCGCCGCGTGCCAGGCGAGGCGCTGGCGCAGGTGGTGCCAGGCGCCGACCGGGCCGAGCCGCGCCAGCTCGCGCAGGTGCAGCGCGAGCCGCGCCGGCAGCGCGCGGCGGCGCGGATAGCCCGGCGCGTCGGCGTCCATCAGCGCGAGCAGCGGCACCTCGTCGCCCGCGGCGATCAGCTGGCGCGCGATCTCGTGGACGAACTTGCCGCCGAGCGAGAAGCCGCACAGCCGGTACGGGCCCGACGGGCACGCGGCGCGCAGGTCGGCGACCATCCGCGCCGCGATCTCCGGCAGCGTCGCGCGCCGGATCTCCTGCGCTTCGAACGCCGCGGTGTCGAGCACGTACAGCGGCTGGTCGGGGCCGAGCTCGCGGGCGAGCGAGGCGAAGGTGAGCAGCGCGCCGCCCCAGCCCGACACGAAGAAGAGCGGTGCGCGGCGCCCGTGCGGCTGCACCGGCACCACGCAGGAGCGCACCGGCGTCGCGGGCGTCTCCTCGCGCAGCGCGGCGGCGAGCGCGCGCAGCGTCGGCGCCTCGAACAGCGCGGCGAGCGGCAGCGTGCGGCCGAAGCGGCGCTCGACGAGGGCGAGCAGCCGCAGTGCGAGGAGCGAATGGCCGCCGAGTTCGAAGAAGTCGTCGTCCGGCCCGACCTCGGCGCGGTCGAGCACCTCGCACCACAGCGCCGCGAGCCGGTTCTCGGTCTCGTCGGCGGCCCGCGGCGCGGCGGTGACCCGACGCACCGCGGCCTCGGCCGCGAGCGCGTGCGCCGGATCGGGCAGCGCCCGACGGTCGACCTTGCCGTTGGCGTTGAGCGGCAGCGCGGCGATCGCCAGGATCGCCGAGGGCAGCATGTACTCGGGCAGCGAGGCGCGCAGCGCCGTGCGCAGCCGCGGCGCGGCGAGCGCCGCCGGCGCGACGCCGGCGGCCGCGACCACGTAGGCGACGAGCCGGCGCTCGCCGGGCGCGTGCTCGTGGACGACGACGGTCGCGTCTGCCACGCCCTCGCAGGCGCGCAGCGCCGCCTCGATCTCGCCCGGCTCGATCCGGAAGCCGCGGATCTTGACCTGGTCGTCGGCCCGGCCGACGAACTCGATCGTGTCGTCGTCGGTCCAGCGCACGCGGTCGCCGGTGCGGTACAGCCGCGCGCCGGGCTCGAAGGGATCCTCGACGAAGGCCGCGGCGTCGAGCTCGGGACGGTTCAGGTAACCGATCGCGACGCCCGGACCGCCGACGTGCAGCTCGCCGACGGTGCCGCGCGGCGCGAGCGCGCCGAACGGATCGAGCACCCGGCAGGTGGTCTGCGCGATCGGGCGGCCGATCGGCACCCGGGCGGGCACGCGCGACGGGTCCGCACCCCAGGCGGCGGTCGCGTCGAACCAGGTCGCGAAGGTCGTGGTCTCGGTCGGGCCGTACACGTTGAGGAGGCGCCGCGGCGGTCCCGCTTCCAGCACGCTGCGCACCGCGCGGCCGTCGGCCGCCTCGCCGCCGAAGAGCACGGTGTCCATCGACGCGAACAGTGCCGGCCGGCGCGCGACCAGCGCGTTGAACAGCGCGGTGGTGACGAACATCGTGTCGATGCGGTCGTCGCGCAGTCGGGCGGCGAGCGCGTCGGCGTCGAGCAGCGTCGTGCGCGGCACGATCGCGAGCGTCGCGCCGTTCAGCAGCGCGCCCCAGATCTCGAAGGTCGCCGCGTCGAACGCGCAGGTCGACGCCTGGGCGACGACGCGACCCGGGCCGAGCGCGACGTAGTCGGTGCCGAGCACCAGCCGCAGCACGCCGGCCTGCGGCACCTTGACGCCCTTCGGACGTCCGGTCGAGCCGGAGGTGAAGATCACGTAGGCGAGCGCGTCGGCGCCCGGGTCGGGGAACGCATCGGGGAACGCATCGGGGGCGAGGCCGGTCTCGCCCGGGCGGCGCTCGCCCGCGACGGCGGACGCGCCGTCGGTGTCGTGCGGGTCGGCCGCCATCTCGGCGTGCGTGCGCGTGTCGGCGAAGGACCGCGCGTCGGCGTCGGCGTCCGGATCGAGCCGCACCGGCCGCACCGCGGCGGGCCACGCGAGCGCGGCGCCCCGTGCGTCGACGACCACGCGGCGCGCCGCGCATTCGTCGAGCATCAGCGCCCCCCGTTCGATCGGCAGCGCGGCGTCGATCGGCAGGTAGGCCGCGCCCGCGCGCAGGATCCCGAGCATCGCGACCACGTGCGCGGCCGAACGCTCGACGCACAGACCGACGATCTCGCCGGGCGCCGTGCCGAGCGCGACGAGCCGGCCGGCGAGGCGGTCGGCGTGCGCGTCGAGCTCGGCGTAGGTGAGCCGACGCCCGCCGTCGACGAGCGCGATCGCGTCGGGCCTGCGGCGCGCGACCGCGGCGACGCGCGCGGCGATGCCCGCGCCGCGCGGCGACGGGCCGTCGGCGCCGCGTCCGAGCGCGAGCAGCCGCGCGTGCTCCCCGGGCGATTCGAGCGGCAGTCGCCCGATCGGCGCGTCGGGCGTCCCGACGGCGCCACGCAGCAGCGTCGCGAAGCGTCCGGCGAGCGCCTCGATCGTCGCGCGCGAGAACAGCGGCGTGCGGTACTCGAACGTGCAGTGCAGCGCGCCGTCGCGCTCGAGGATCGACAGGGACAGGTGGAACTTCGCGGTCGGGGTGCGCACCGGCAGCGGCTCGCAGTCGAGGCCCGCCAGCATCGGCACCGCGGGTCGGTCGTCGTCGAAGATGAAGGTCGCCTGGAACAGCGGGTTGGTGCCGCGTTCGCGCTGCGGCCGCAGCTCGGCGACCAGGCGGTCGAACGGCGCGTCCTGCCGCGCGAACGACTCGATCGCGGCCGTGCGGACGCGCTCGAGCGCCTGGGCGAAGGTGGGCCCGCCCGACAGGTCGGTGCGCAGCACGAGCATCCGCACGAAGCAGCCGACCGCCGGCTCCAGCTCGACGCGGTCGCGGCCGGCGAGCGGCGTGCCGACGGCGACGTCGGTCTGGCCGCACCAGCGCGCGAGCAGCACCTGGAACGCCGCGAGGAGCGTCATGTACGGCGTGGCCGACGCACGGCGCGCGAGCGAGCGCACCGCGGCCGCGACCTCGCCCGGCAGCGTGACGACGACGTGGTCGCCCGCGAGGCCCGCGTCGGCCTCGCCCGGGTGGTCGAACGGCAGGCGCATCGGCTCGAGGCCGCCCAGCCGCTCGCGCCACCACGGCACGTGGCGCGCGGCGTCGGCGTCGCCGTCGGCGCCGTGGCGCCAGGCCGCCCAGTCGGCCTGCGACAGCGGCATCTCGGGCAGCGTCGGCTCGCGGCGTGTCGTGCGCGCGTGGTACAGCTCGGCGAGGTCGGCGGCGATCACGCGCATCGACCAGCCGTCGGCGACGATGTGGTGGACGGCGAGCAGCAGCACGCGCTCTTCGGCGTCGAGCTCGAACAGCACCGCGCGCATCAGCGGCGCACGCGCGAGGTCGAAGGGCCGGGCCGCCTCGCCGCGCAGCGCGGCCGGCAGCGCCGACGCGGTGGTGCGCAGCCGCTCGAGCGCGATCGGCGCGTGGGGCCGGACGCACTGCGCGGGCAGCTCTCCGCTCGCGTCGATCCGGGTGCGGAGCGCCGGATGGCGCGCGACCAGCGCCCGGAGCGCGTGCTCGAGCGCGGGCACGTCGAGCGCGCCGCGCAGCCGCACCGCCACCGGGATGTTGTACGCACCGGTCGCGGTCTCGAGCCGCTCGACGAACGCGAGCGACATCTGCCCGGGCAGCAGCGGCACGGGCGTGCCCTCGGGTACGCGCGGCACCGACGCCACGGGCGCGTCGTGGGCCGCCGATCCGCGGGCGGCGTCGATCGACGCGGCGAGCGCCGAGACCGTCGGCGACTCGAAGGTCGCGCGCAGGCCGAGGTCGATGCCGAGCAGCGCGCGCAGCCGCGCGGTCGCACGCGCCGCGAGCAGCGAGTTGCCGCCGCTGCGGAAGAAGTCGTCGTCGGCGCCCAGGCGCTCGAGGCCGAGCAGCTCGGCCCAGATCCGTGCGACCGCGGCCTCGGTCGGCGTGCGCGGCGCGGGACCGTCGTCGGCATGGCCCGCGGCGGGGGTCGCCGGCTCGGGCAGCGCGCTGCGGTCGAGCTTGCCGCTCGACAGCTCGGGCAGCCGGTCGAGCACGACGATCGCGGACGGCACCATGTAGTCGGGCAGCGTCGTCGCGAGCCGCTCGCGCAGCGCCTGCGCGTCGGTCCCGGGCGCCTCGGCCCACGCGACGATCCGCGGCGAGCCGGACGCGTCCGGGCGGAGCAGCGCCACGCTGCGCGACACGCCGGGGCAGGCCGACAGCGCCGCCTCGATCTCGCCCAGCTCGATGCGCAGGCCGCGCAGCTTCACCTGGTGGTCGATGCGGCCGAGGAACAGCAGGCGGCCGTCGGGCAGCTGGCGGGCGAGGTCACCGGTCCGGTACAGCCGCTCGCCCGGACGGAACGGATCGGGCACGAAGCGCTCGGCAGTCAGCTCGGGGCGGTTCAGGTAGCCGCGCGCGAGGCCGACGCCGCCGATGTACAGCTCGCCGATGCCGCCGAGCGGGGTCGGAGCGCGGCTCGGGTCGAGCACCAGCGTGCGCGTGTTCGCCATCGGGCGACCGATCGGGATCGTCGCCGGCACGTCCTCGCGCACGCAGCGCTCGAAGGTCGCGTCGATGGTGTTCTCGGTCGGGCCGTAGGTGTTGACGAGCTCGGCGCGCGCGACCGCGGCCCAGCGTCGCACGTCGTGCGCGGGCAGCGCCTCGCCGCCCGCGCAGACGAGGCGCAGCGGCAACTCGCGCGGCTCGCGCTCGAGCTCGGCGATCACCAGCGACAGGAGGCTCGGCACGAACTGCGTGAAGGTGATGCCGTGCCGCTCGATCAGCCGCAGGCACGCGGCCGGGTCGCGCAGCTCGTACTCGTCGGCGATCACCAGCGACGCGCCGACGAGGAGCGGCGTCCACAGCTCCCACATCGACGCGTCGAAGGTGACCGCCGAGCGCAGCAGGACGCGGTCGGCGGGGCCGAAGCCGAACTCGCGCACCTGCCACGCGAGGTTGTTCAGCAGGCTGCGGTGCTCGATCGGCACGCCCTTGGGGCGGCCGGTGGAGCCGGACGTGTAGATCACGTAGACGAGGTCGCGCGGGCCGGCGGCGGGCGCGTCGGACGCCTGACCGCGGTCGTCGGCGGGCGTGCGGTCGCCCGCGTGGGCGTGCCCGTCGTCGTTCGTGTCGTCGTCCGGGTCGACGTGGCCCGCCGGCTCGCGCAGCGCCGCCGACAGCCGGGCGGCGAGCCCGGGCGCGGCGACCAGCACGCGCGCGGACGCGTCGTCGATCGTCAGGGCGAGGCGCTCGATCGGCTGCCCGGGGTCGAGCGGCAGGTAGGCGGCGCCGGCCTTCATCGCGGCGAGCATCGCGACCACCATCCGCTCGGAGCGGGCCATCGCGATCGCGACGATGGCGCCGGGTCCGGCGCCGAGCGCGCGCATGCGCGCCGCCATCCTGGCGGCGGCCGCGTCGAGCGCCGCGTAGGAGAGGCGCCGGTCGCCGGACACGACCGCGGTCGCGTCGGGCGTGGCGCGGGCCTGCGCGGCGAGGAGGTCGTGCAGGCAGCGGTCGTCGGGGAAGGGCGCCGCGGTGTCGTTGAACTCGACGAGCAGCCGGGTGCGCTCCGCATCGTCGACGGTCGCGAGCGCGGCCAGCGTGGCGTCCGGATCGGTCGCGATCGCGTCGAGCAGCCGACCGAACTGCGCGACGAGGCGCGCGGCGGTCGCGGCCTCGTACAGGTCGCTCGCGTACTCGAGCTTGCCGCGCAGCGTGTCGCCGACGTCGTGCATTGCGACCGACAGGTCGAACTTCGCGGCCGACGGGTCGACCGGCACCGGCTCGCACTCGAGCCCGGGCAGCGACAACGCGCCCGGCGGCAGGTTCTGCAGCGCGAACGACGCGCCGAACAGCGAGGACGCGCCGGCGGTCGCGTCGCGCCGCGGGCGGGTCGCCGCGAGCACGAGGTCGAGGGGCGCTTCCTGGTGCTCGAGCGCCTCGAGGGTCGTGCCCCGCGCCCGGGCGACGAGCTCGCGGAACCGCGGATTGCCCGACAGGTCGGTGCGCAGCACGAGCATGTTCGCGAAGTAGCCGACCAGCGCCTCGAGCTCCGGCCTCGGCCGGCCCGCGACCGGCGTGCCGACCGCGACGTCGCTGCGGCCCGACCAGCGCATCAGCAGCAGGTCGAACGCGGCGAGCAGCACCATGAACAGGGTCGCGTTCTCGCCGGCGGCGAGTGCGCGCAACGCACGCGTCGTGGCGGCGGGCACCTCGAAGCGCACGACCGCGGCGGGTCGCACCGGCGCGCCGGTCGGCGTGCGGTCGGCGGGCACGGTGACCGGCTCCAGGTCGGCGAGCCGGTCGCGCCACCATTCGATCGAGCGCGTCACGGCAGCGCCGGCCTCGCGCTCGCGCTGCCAATGGGCGTAGTCCGCATACGAGACGCAGAGCGGCGGCAGGGGGGCCGCGTGGCCCGGGCCCGCGACACGGGCCGCGTACAGCGCGGACAGCTCGCGTGCCATCAGGTTGCGCGACCAGCCGTCGACCACGACGTGGTGGACGACCATCGAGAGCACGTGGTGGTCGGGCGCCAGCGCGAAGAGCGTCGCCCGGGAAAGCGGGCCGCGCTCGAGGTCGAAGGGTGTCGCCGCGTGTGCGGCGAGCGCGCGCCGCAGCGCCGCCTCGTCGCCGTCGGCCTGCGGCAGGCCTTCGACCTGCAGCTCGAGCGCGTCGAGCGGTACGAGCCGCTGCTCGGGCGCGCCCCCCGTCGAGGGCAGGCAGGTGCGCAGCGCGGCCTGCCGCTCCACGAGCGCGCGCCAGGCGTCGCGCAGCGCGTCGAGCTCGAGCGCACCGCGCAGGCGCACCGCCAGGACCGTGTTGTACGCGCTGCCGGGCCCCGCGAGCTGCTCGACGAACCACAGCGCCTGCTGCGCGCGCGAGGTCGGCGCGGTCGTGCCGCCGCGCGGCTCGACCGGCGGCGGGTCGGACGAGAGGGCCGCGCGCTCGCGTCGCCGCAGGGCCCGCAGTCGTTCGCGGGCGGAGGCGGGCGGGCTCGGGTGGAGGTCGGCGGGGTGGTCGGAGGTCATGGGTGGCGGGTCTTCGCAGGACGGCCTCGTCGCGGGTGCGTTGTCGCGGGCGCCTCGGTCGATCGGGGATCCTCGGGGTCGGGGTGCGGTGCGGCCCGTCGCGACGGGGCCGCGTGCGCCGCGTCAGGCCGCGCGGCCCTCGGCCTGCGCTTGCGCGAGCAGCCGCTCGACCTCCTCGTCGGACAGCGCGTCGATCTCGGCGGCCAGCGCGTCGGCGTCGTCGTCCGCCTCGCGGCGCGCGGCGTCGATCGCTGCGGCGAGCTGCCCGGGGCTCGGGTGTCGGAACAGCGCCTCGACGCGCAGGCCGGCGTCGATCGACGCGTTGAGCCGTGCGATCGCGCGCGCCCCGCTCAGCGAATCGCCGCCGAGCGCGAAGAAGTTGTCGCGCGCGCCGACCGGGCCGCGGCCGAGCACCTGCGCGAAGCAGTCGGCGATGGCCGCCTCGAGCCCGTCGCGCGGCGCGACCCAGGCCTGCTCGAGCCGTGCCGCGAGCGCCTCGTGCAGCCGCGTG
This sequence comes from Burkholderiaceae bacterium, assembly GCA_044371545.1. Classification (GTDB taxonomy): domain Bacteria; phylum Pseudomonadota; class Gammaproteobacteria; order Burkholderiales; family Burkholderiaceae_E; genus UBA4615. The sequence goes on along the minus strand of JBILTM010000024.1, from coordinate 22,787 downwards.
CGCTGGACCTTGCCGGTCGCGCCCTTGGGGATCGCGTCGACCACGAGGATCCGCGACGGCACCTTGTGGGGGGCGACGCGCGCGAACAGGTGCGCGCGCAGCGCGGCCTCGTCGAGCACCGCGCCCGCGCGGGCCACGACCGCCGCGGCGAGGTCCTCGCCGAGCGCCGGGTGGGGCACCGCGAACGCCGCGGCCTGCGCGACGCCGGGATGGTCGAGCAGCGCCTCGTCGACCTCGCGCGGCGACACCTTCTCGCCGCCGCGGTTGACGATCTCCTTGAGCCGTCCGGTGATCGTCAGGTAGCCGTCGGCATCGAGCCGGCCCTGGTCGCCGGTGCGGAACCAGCCGTCGACGAAGGCCGTCGCGTTCGCCTCGGGGTTGCGCTCGTAGCCCGCGGTGACGCCCGCGCCACGGATCAACACCTCGCCGGTCGCGCCGGCGGGCAGCAGGGCGCCGTGCGCGTCCATGATCGCGACCCGTGCGCCGGCGGGCACGCCGACCGTGCCCGCCTTGCGCACGCCCGGGGGCAGCGGGTTGGACGTCATCTGGTGCGAGGCCTCGGTCATGCCGTATGCCTCGACGACCGGCGCACCGGTCAGCGCCTCGAGCGCCTGGAGCACCTGCGGCGGCAGCGACGCCGACGACGAGCGCACGAAGCGGAAGCGGTGCTCGGGCGCGAGCCGCCGGTAGCGATCGCCCCGGGCGAGCACCGCCTGGTGGATCGTTGGGACCGCGGTGTACCAGGTCGGCCGGAACTCGGCGACCCAACCGAAGAACGCCTCGTCGTCGAAGCCCCGAGTGCAGACGACCGCCGCGCCCGCGGACAGCGATGCGAACAGCGAGCCGACCAGGCCGTGGATGTGGAAGAGGGGCATCACGCCGAGGCCGACGTCGGCGGGCGAGAGCGCGAGGTGGGCGGCGATCGACGCGGCCGAGGCCGAAAGGTTCGCCTGCGTGAGCGGCACGATCTTCGGGCGCGCGGTCGTGCCCGAGGTGTGCAGGATCAGCGCGAAGTCGCCGGCGCCGGGCCAGTCGGGCGTCGCGTCCGCCGGGTGGCCTGCGCAGAGGATCTCGAAGTCGCCCGCGGCGGCGTCGGGGGCGGGCACGAACTCGAGCACCGGCAGGCCGAGCGCGGCGGCGGCCTCGCGGACGGCGGCGCCGTCGCCGCGGGGCAGCAGCACGGCGTCGCAGCGCGCGTCCTCGAGCTCGAAGCGCGCCTCGTCGACGCGCAGCGCGGGATTCAGCGGCACGCAGGTGGCGGCCGCCGCGATCGCGAAGGCGGTGGCCGCCGCCTCGGGCCCGCTCGGCACCGCGGTCGCGATGCGCGCGCGCGGCCCGAGCCCCGCGGCACGCAGCGTGCGCGCGCCGCGCTCGACGGTCGCGCGCAGGCCGGCGTAGCTGAGGGGTCGGCGACCCGGCGCGAGCAGGGCGGTCGCGTCGGGGTATGCGTTCGCGCGTGCGCCGAGGCGTCCGATCAGGGTGTCGTCCATGGTCCGGGCCGAAGGGCTGCGATGGTGTCAAGGTGTCACGGCGCGACACGATCCGCTGCGACGAAGTTGGCGCATCGGCGACATCGTTCACCCGCGGACGTCGCGACGGACCGCACAATCCGTCGCATGGTGCCTTTCCGATGACAGACTCCCGTCGCCTCGCCGGCGCGGCCGCCTGGAACGTGGGCGGCAAGCTCTTCCAGTTCGCGGTCGCGCTGGTCGCCGTCGCGGTGATCGCGCGCTGGGTCGGGCCGCACGCCTATGGCGTGTTCGCGCTGTCGTGGATCGCGGTCGGTCTGTTCGAGATCGTGGTGTCGGCCGCGCCGAGCGACGGGCTCGTGCAGCGCGGCACGCTGCGCCCCGGGCACGGCGACGCGACGTTCCGCGCGACGCTGGCGATCGCGATCGCGGCGTGCCTGGGACTGTGGGCCGCCGCCGACGTGCTCGCCGCGCTGCTCGGCGGCGGCGACGAACTGGCCGCGATCCTGCCGGCGCGCTCGCTCACCCTGCCGCTCGCCGCGATCGCCTGCGTGCCCACCGCGCTGATGATGCGCGCCGGCCGGTTCCGGGAGATCGCGGGCGCGGGCGCCGCATCGGGCCTCGTGTCCGCGGCGGTCGGCATCGCCGGTGCGATCGGGGGCCTCGGCATCTGGAGCCTCGTCGCGATGGAACTGGCGCGGCAGGCGACGAACACCGCGCTGGTGCTGCGCATCGCCGGGTGGCGGCCCGGCTTCGGCCCGTGCCGAACCGAGGCGGCCGAGCTGCTCGGCTTCAACCTGCGCACCGTCGCGGCGTGGGGCATCGGCTATGTCGACGGGCAGCTGCCGCGCCTGCTGATCGGCCACCTGCTCGGGCCGCAGGCGCTCGGCTACTACGCGCTCGCGCACCGGCTCTACGACCAGGCGAGCGCCGCGCTGATGGTGCCGGCGTACCAGGCGGTGATGGCCGGCATCGCGCGCGCGCAGGCCGACCCGGCGGCGGTCGCGCGGCTGCTGCGTTCGGCGACGCGGGCGGCCGGCCTGGTCGCGTGCCCGCTGTTCCTCGGGCTCGCCGCGGTCGCGCCGCTGCTGGTCCCGGCGTTCTTCGGTGCGCAGTGGGTCGAGGCGGTGCCGGTGGTGCAGGTGCTGATGCTGCTGGGCGTGCGCGCGTCCACGTCGATGGTGCAGATGGCCGTCGTGCGCGGGATGGGCCGCTCCGACCTGCACCTCGCGGTGTCGGCCGCCGGCGTCGCGATGACCGTGGTGCTGTGCGCACTGGCCGCGCCGCTCGGGCTGCTCGGCATCGCCGCGGCGATGGTGGTCCGCGCCTGGGCGACCTGGCCGATCTACGCGCGCTTCGTCGGCACGCTCACCGGGCTCGGCTGGCGCGCGCAGGCGGCGTGCTCGAGCGGCCCGCTCCTCGCGGGGCTCGCGATGGCCGCGGGGACCGCGGCGGCGATCTCGGCGATGCAGGCGGCGGCGGTGCCGCCGCTCCAGGCGCTCGCGGTCGCGGTGGCCTGCGGCGCGGTGCTGTACGTGGCCGCGCTCGGCGTCTTCGCGCGGGACGCCGTCGCGTTCGGCCTCGCTGCGCTGCGCTCGGTGGTGCGGCGGGACCGCGCGGCGCTCTCGCGGCTGCTCGGCGGGGCCTGACCCGGCCCGCCGCGCGGCGGCCGCTCAGCCCGCGATCACCCGCTCGACGCCGACGCCGCGGCAGTCCATCTCGTACTCGAGCCCTCGGATCGGCGGGCGCGCGAAATGCCAGGTCAGCCCGCCGGGAATCGCGCCGCGCGCGGCGAGCTCGTCGGCGAGGAACGGGTGCAGGTCGTGCACGGTGTAGACCTGCGTGGCGGTCGCCTTCGACCAGTCGGCGCCGAGCGCGGCCATGCGCCGCTCCATCTCGCCGAGCACCCAGCGCGCCTTCGCGAGCAGGCCCGCGGGCGAGACGTCGCCGAACGCGATCGCGTGGTCGCGGTAGTCGCCGCCGGTCTCGGGCGCCTCGCCGCTGCCGGCGACGATCCACGACGGCGCGGCCTGCGGGTCGGGCACCGTGTAGGCGAACGCGAAGAAGCCGGGCGCCGGCGGCTTGTGCAGCTCGGGGCAGACGTTGCTGCGCGCGACCGGGTTGACGTCGCCGTCCATCAGGCCCCAGCGCCGCAGCGTCTCGACGTAGACCGCGTTGAAGTCGCGGAAGCCCTGCTCGGTGAACGGCTCGGGCGAGCGCAGCTCGCACGCGCAGAACGCGCTCGTCGGGCGGCCGATCGAGGCGAGGTGGCGCTCGATCGCGGCGAAGCCCTCGGCGAGCGGCACGACGCGCTCGAAGCGCACGCGCTCGATCCGGTGGCCCGGCTCGGCGGCGACGCCGCCCGAGTACTGCGAGACGGCAGGGATGAAGCGGTAGGCGCCGGCGGCGAGGAGGCGGGTGCTCATGGGGGCTCCGTGGGGGCGGGGTCGTGCGATGGGGCGGGGTCGTGGGCGCGCGCGGGTCAGGGGCGCGGCAGCAGCCACAGCTGCAGCGAGCGCGCGCGCACGACGCCGTCGGCGTCGACGAGCGCGGTGCCGGCGTGCAGCTTGCGGCCGTCCTGCGCGATCGGCCAGCCCATCGCGACGAGGCGCTCGCCGGCGCGGATCGGCGCGTCGATCCGCGCGGCGATGCGGCCGGTCATCATCGGCGGCGCGTCGGGCAGCCGGTGCGTCCACGCGATGCCGGCCGGGCAGTCGAGGGCGGCCCAGACGACCGGCGCGGGCAGCGTGCCGTCCGCGCCCGCGAGTTCGGCCGCGGGCGTCCAGTCGGTCGCGACCACGCCGTCGTCGCCGACGGGGGCGGGGACGATCCGCAGGCCGTCGTCGCGGTCGATGCCGCAGCCGAAGCAGCGGCGGTAAGGGTTGCCGGTGCGTGCGTGTGCCCGCATCCGGCCGAGCGCACCGGCGGCGGCCGCCGCGTCGGGATCGGGCGCGCGCGGCACCTGGAGCTCGAACGCGCGCGCGACGGCCTCGGCGAGCAGCGTGTCGCCGTCGTGGAGCGCGAAGCCGTCGCCGTGCGGACGCAGCTCGAGCGGCGCATCGAGCGGCGGCGGCGCGCGCAGCGTGACCTCGACCGATGCGGCGCCGAGCCGCTCGGCGAGCAGGCCGCCGACCCAGCCTCCGTTGCCGGAGGCGGGCGGTCCGTTGAAGCGGCGAGGGATCGACAGCGAGGGCACGGCGCGGGGCTCCGGAGGCGCGTCGTCGGGCGGTCGAGTATAGGCGGGACGTGCCTCGGCGGCACTCTAGCGCCCGGCGCCGCGCCGGGTCGGTCCGGCGTGGCATCGCGCGACCGACCCGCGGGTCAGGCGAACGGATCGACGATGCGCAGGCCGGAGATCGCCCGACCGGCCTGCAGGTCCTCGGTCAGCAGGATCTCGCAGCCGGCGCGACCCGCGGCCGACAGGATCAGTGCATCCCAGAAGGACAGCGAGTGCAACCGGTGCAGATCCACCGCCGCGAGGATCAGGTCGGTGTCGACCTGGACGACGTCGAGCGTCGCGAACAGCTGCAGCTTGCGGCGCGCGACCGCCGGTTCGGTGCCGAGCTTGCGGGTGGTGACCGAGTAGTACTCCTGCAGCACTTGCGTGCTCACCACACCCTCGCCGGATCCGATCGCGTCCTGTACCGCGGCGAGCGCCCGCTTGGCACGGCGGCGGTCGCCGCCGTCGTCGGTGTAGACCAGGACGTTGGTGTCGAGGAACCTACGCGCCACGACGGCGGTCCAGTCGCTCGGCGTAGACCTCTTCCCGATCGAAGCGCCAGCCGGCCGAGGGGCCGCGGCCCTTCATCGACAGCGCCTTCAGCTCGTCGACGACGGCCTCGCGCTGCGCCTGCCCGGCGAGCTGCTCGAGGTAGTCGCGCACGGCCTGGTTCAGGCTCTTGCCCATCGCCTGAGCGGCCTTGCGGGCCTGCTCCACGACGCGATCGTCCACCGACAGCGTGATGTTCATGCGACCTCCGTGTGCACAGGTTATGTGCGCACGGGACGCGTGTCAACGGGGCCCTGCGGCAGTGCCCGGCGTCAGAGCAGCCGGATCACGTACCCGCCGGACTTCTCGTCGTGCTCGAGCGAGAGCAGCCCGCGGTCGCGCGCGTCCTCGAGCAGCTCGTTGAACGAGCGGTAGCCGTAGTAGCTCTCTGCGAAGCCCGGGCGGCGGCGCTTGAGCGTCTGCTTGACCATCGAGCCCCAGATCTTGTCGTCGGCGCCGCGCTCGGCGAGCAGCGCCTCGACGGTCTCGACCGCGAGCTCGATCGCCTCCTGGCGGCGCTCGGCCTCGCTGCGGCGCGGGCGCGCCGCGGCGTCGTCGTCGGGCTGCGCGTCCTCGGTGACGCCGGTCGCTGCGCCCGGGGCCGTGTCCGGCATCGGATCGGACGCGGACTGCGGCGGCGCGGCGTCGGGCGCGGTCGCACCGGCGTCGTCGGCCGGCGCGGTCTCGTCGGCGATCGCTGCGGGCGCGGTCTTGCGGCGGCGCGGCGCGCGCTTCTTCGGTCCCTCGGCGGGTGGCGTGGCATCGGCCCCGGGCACGAGGGGCGGCGCCTCGACCGGTGCCGCGTCGATCGCAGCGAGCGCCGGGTCGGCGCCGTCGGCCGCGTCCGAGCCGACGAAGTCGGCGGCGGACACCACGTCGGACGGATCGATCGGCTCGCCGGCCGGCGCCGCGTCGTCGGCGGCGCCGGCGCGCGTGCGGCCGCGCCGCGAGCGTCGTCCGGGCCGCGCGGGCGGCGCGGCGCCTTCGCCGCTCGCCTCGACGGCGGTGCCCGCGTCCCCGGCCTGCGTGCCGTCGGCGTCCGCGCCCTCCGAAGTCGTCGCGAGGTCGTCGGTCCGCCCCTCGTCCGTGTCGCGGCGCTCGGCCGAGAAGGGCCTCCAGGGGCCGCCGACCGACGGGGCGTCCTCGTCGTCGGCCGCCGCCGAGGCGGCGGCACCCGTGCTCGGCACGACCGTCAGCGCGACGCGCGCCGGATCGCGGCCGCCCTCGCGCTCGCCGCCGCGTCCCGGGCCGCGCGGGCCGTTGCCGCGGCCGGCGTCGCGGTTCGGGTCGCGGCCGCCCTCGCGGCCCGCATCGCCGCGCGCGTTCTCGCGACCGCCGTCGCGGCCGCCTTCGCGACCGTTCTCGCGGCCGCCGTCGCGCACCGTGTCGCGTCGCGCCGCGCTCTGCGCGCCGCGCCTGCGCTGCTCGCGCACCAGGTCGTCGTAGAAGATGAACTCGTCGCAGTTCGCGGTCAGCAGGTCGGACGTCGAGCCCTTGACCCCGACGCCGATCACCGTCTTCGCGTTCTCGCGCAGCTTGGAGACCAGCGGCGAGAAGTCGGAGTCGCCGCTGATGATCACGAAGGTGTCGACGTGCGACTTGGTGTAGCAGAGGTCGAGCGCGTCGACGACCATGCGGATGTCGGCCGAGTTCTTGCCCGACTGGCGCACGTGCGGGATCTCGATCAGCTCGAACGAGGCCTCGTGCATCTCGGCCTTGAACTCGCGGTAGCGGGCCCAGTCGCAGTAGGCCTTCTTGACGACGATGCTGCCCTTGAGCAGCAGGCGCTCGAGCACCTTGCGGATGTCGAACTTCTCGTACTTCGCGTCGCGCACGCCGAGCGCGACGTTCTCGAAATCGCAGAACACCGCCATGCTCGGGGTGTCGTCGGGCTTGGCCATCGGGCCTCCGGGGTGACATCGCCGCGCGCCGGCCCGGGTCGGGCCGCGCCGCGCGAAGCCGACATTATCGTCCCGAAGCGGTCGCCCCCTCGAAGAACGCGCGGCACAGCGCGTCGCTGCGGGCGTCGGCGGGGAAGAAGTGCTCGACGCGGATGCCGGCCGCGAGCACGTCCTGCGCGGTGCCGAAGGTGGTGATCGTGGTGAACAGATCGATGCGCTCGCCGTCGACGAGGAAGCGCGTCTCGAGCACCGGCGAGAGCGTCGTGCCGCGCTCGGCCGCCGGATCGGCGGGCGGCACCCAGGGCTGCACCTCGCCCACCAGCTCGGCCAGCTCGGGCTGGCTCCAGGTCTCCTGGCGCAGCCGCGCGAACAGGTGCGGCCCGACCACGCCCCAGTTCTCGACCGAGCGCGACAGTCCGCGCGGATGGAAGGTCAGGTGCATCACGTTCGGCACCGGCCCGCGGCCACGCTCGGCGACCAGCGCCGGCACGTCGACCAACGCGCCGAGCAGCGCCTGCGCGCTGCGGTTGATCTGCAGCACGTCCCAGTGCGCGTCGACCGCGACCGCCGGGAACGGGTCGTGGTGCTCGAGCAGGCGGGCGATCGCGTGGCGAACGGCGTCCATGTCGGTGTCTTCGATCGAGCGGCGGCCGTACATCGGCGCGAAGCCGGCGAGCCGCAGCAGCTCGTTGCGCTCGGCGAGCGGCACGTCGAGCACGCCGGCCGCGCGCAGCACCAGCTCGCGGCTCGGGTACGACCGGCCGGACTCGACGTAGCTCGCATGCCGCTGCGAGATGCCGCAGGCCTCGGCGAATGCGGACTGCGTGAGCCCGCGCCGCGCGCGCCATCGGCGCAGGGACGCACCGACGCTCGGCGCCGCGACGTCCATCAGCGCGCCCCGGCCGCGAGCGGGGCCGTGCGGCCGCGCCGCTCGCGCAGTGCGCCGACCAGCAGGTAGCCGAGCGGGCCGAAAGAGCCTGCCGCGAGCGTGAGCAGCAGCCACGGCCAGACGGTGCGGCCGGTGCGGCGCGCGTCGGCGATCATCCAGATCATCACGAGCGTCAGCGCGATGACGAGGTCGGCGAGCACCTGCATGCCGGCCGTGTTCTGCAGCGCGTGCGCGAAGATCCCGACGATGCCGTGGTCGGCGACGGCGAGCGCGGACAGCGCGCCGAAGACGGCGAGGACGAGGACGAGCAGGGCGATCTTCACGTCGGGCTCCCGGGTGGGGGTGGGAATGGCCCGATTCTGCGCAGCGTGCGCGAGGCCGGCAATGACCTCGGAGGTCATCGCCGGGCCGCGGCCCGCCGTCCGCGGTGAGGCTCAGCGGTCGCCGAGCATCGCGTCGACGCGCTTGAAGTACCTGCGGGCGTAGGCGAGCAGCTCGCCTTCGGTCGGGTGGTCGAGCGTCTCGACGCCGACGACGCGCCTGGCGAGCTCCGCGTGCTTCTTCGCGACGTGGTCGCGCAGCCCGAGCTTGGCGTTGCCGGGGCCGGTGATCAGGACCTCGCGGGCGTCGTCGAGCGCGGTCACGATCGCGTCGAAGAAGTGCACGTCGTCGGGCGCGTGGCCCGAGCCGATCGAGCCGGCCTTGTGGTGGACCTGGCGGTGGCCGCCCGAGTGGTGGACGGCGACGACGTGCTTGTCGTCGACCGAGAAGTCGATGACCTTCGCTTCGCGGTGGTCGAGCCAGACGACGGCGTGGACGTGGGACATGGCGAGGTCTCTTGGAGTGGGTATCGAGGGAGGAGGAGAGGCTGCTGCCAGGAGGAGACGATCGGAACGCAAAGCGGTGCGTCTAGAGCGTGCTGCGGTGCGTGCCGGCGGCGCGCTCGCGGCGCTCCTGGCACGCGACGCAGCGGATCGCGAAGGGCTGGGCCTGCAGTCGGCCGGCGGGGATCGCCTCGCCGCAGTCGACGCAGGTGCCGTAGTCGCCGGACTCGAGGCGCGCGAGCGCGGCGCGGCCGGCCTGCAATTCCTCGATGTCGCGGCGCGCGTCGGCGAAGTCGGCGCTTGCGGTGTCGGCGGCGACCGACAGGTCGCCCGAGTCGGCGTTGTGGTCGAGCCCTGCGTTGACGAGCGCGGCGTCGCCGAGCTTGTCGGTGATCTCGCCGCGCAGCGTGTCGAGCCGGCGCTCGATCGTGCGGCGGATGCGGGCGGCGTCGAGGGGATCCATCGTGTGTCGGGCCTTTCGTGCGTGCTTCGCTGGCGTGTGTCGTGAACGCGGAACCATCGTAGGCCGCGCCGCCGCCGGGAACCTTGATCGAGGTCAAGCACGACCTCGGGGCGGGACGGCGGCGGCGCCCGGTCCGCCGCCGTCGCCGCCCTCAGGCCGGGCCGCGCGCCGTGCGCAGCGGGCAGGTGCTCAGGCCGAGCAGCGAATGGACCGGGCAGAACCGGAACAGCCCGGTGGCCAGCGGGACGACCCCGATCCAGCCCCAGGCGCGGACCGTGCCCGTCGCCGCGAGGGCGATCAGGACCAGGCCCGCGACGATGCGCAGCACGCGGTCGATGCCGCCGACATTCGGCTTCATGGCCTGCCTGCCTTGGTGTGGTGCCATCGGGCACATTGGATCGCCGAACGGCCCCAGCGGTCTGCGACCGCGGTTGCACGGCCGCGGCAGGCCAGTCGCGTGCCCGGGCGTGTCGGGGTGCGGGCCGGCGCGCGGCGGCCCCGGCGCGGCTCCGGTACAGTCGCCGCTTCCGCCACCGACCGAGCGACGCCCGACATGGACCGATCCCCGGACCACCCCCCGCCCACCGTGGAGCTGAACCCCGCGTCGCTGACGTCGAACGAGATGTACCTGCTGCTGCGCGACGCGGTCATGCCGCGGCCGATCGCCTGGGTGTCGACGATCGACCGCGAGGGGCGCAGCAACCTCGCGCCGTACAGCTTCTTCAACGTCTGTTCGCCCGATCCGCCGATCCTGGGCTTCTCGGTCGGCGGCGCGGGTCGCGACGCGCGCGGCCAGCCCAAGCCCAAGGACACGCTGGTCAACATCCGCGCGAACGGCGAGATGGTGGTCAACATCGTCCCCGAGTCGATGATGCTGCCGATGGTCGAGACCTCGACCGGCCTGCCGCCCGGCGAGAGCGAGTTCGACTTCGCCAAGCTGCCCGAGGCGCCGTCCACCACGGTGAAGCCGCCGCGCGTGGCCGGCGCGCCGGTCGCCTACGAGTGCACCGTGCACTCGATCATCGAGTTGGGCGGCAGCTGGTGGGTGATGGGGCAGGTGCGGCACGTGCACGTCGACGAGCGCGTGTACCTCGGCACGGTGAAGGGCATGAACCACCGGATCGACCTGCTGCGCGTCGAGGCGATGCGTCCGGTGGGACGGCTCGGGCGGGCGCTGTACGCGCGGATCCGCAACGAGGAGACGATCCTGCGGCGCGACGGGCCGAACGACTGACGCGGCGCCGGGCTCAGGCCTCGGGCCTCGGGCCGCGCGTCCGCCGGCTCGTCGCCGTCGGACAGCGCCCCCAGCGCCGCCGCGGCTCGCGTGTCACCGCCGCGACTCGAAGAAGCGGGCCGCCACCGCGAGCGCCTCGTCGAGGTCGGCGCGGTCCACGTCGAGGTGGGTGACCCAACGCTGCACCAGCCCCTGGCCGTAGCGTCCGGTGCTGCCGGTGGTGCGCACGCCGTGCGCGAGCAGGTGCTCGGCGAAGGGCGCCGCGATCGAATCCGCGACCTGCACGAACACGATGTTGGTCTGCGGCGGCACCACCTGGATCGCGTCGCCGTTCGCGCGGCCGAGCGCGGCGAGGCCCTCGGCGAGCGCGCGCGCGTTGTCGTGGTCCTCGGCGAGGCGGTCGACGTGGTGCTCGAGCGCGTGCAGGCCGCCCGCGGCGAGCAGGCCGGCCTGGCGCATGCCGCCGCCGAGCATCTTGCGCCAGCGGCGCGCGCGCGCGACGAAGGGCTTCGAGCCGAGCAGCAGCGAGCCGACCGGGGCACCCAGGCCCTTCGACAGGCACACCGACACGCTGTCGAAGTTCGAGCAGATCTCGCGGGCGACCGCGCGCGGGTCGGTGCTCGCGCCGCCGTGCGCGTCGCCGTCGCGCTCGCCGGCGGCGCGCCGGCGCGCGACCTCGACCGCCGCGTTGAAGAGGCGCGCGCCGTCGAGGTGGGCGGCCAGGCCGCGCCGGCGCGTCAGCTCGCGCACCTCGCGCAGGTAGTCCATCGGCAGCACCTTGCCGCCGGTGGTGTTCTCCATGCCGACGAGGCGCGTCTTCGCGAAGTGCGGGTCGTCCGGCTTGATCGCCGCCTCGATCGCGTCGATCGCGATCGTGCCGTCGGGCCGGTTCTCGAGCGGCTGCGGCTGGATCGAGCCGAGCACCGCCATGCCGCCGGCCTCCCAGCGGTAGGTGTGCCACATCTGGCCGACGATCGCCTCGTCGCCGCGCTCGCAGTGCGACAGCAGGCCCATCAGGTTGGTCTGCGTGCCCGAGGCGGCGAAGAGCGCGTCCTCGAAGCCGAGCATCTCGGCGGCGTGGCGCTGCAGCGCGTTGATCGACGGGTCGTCGGCGAACACGTCGTCGCCGACCTCGGCGGCGGCGATCGCGGCGCGCATCGCGGGCGTGGGCTTGGTGACGGTGTCGCTGCGGAAGTCGGGCATGGCGGGGCTCGGGGATCGGGGTCGGTCGTGGGGCGCGCGTGGGGCGCGGTCAGCGGTCGGGCGCGAGCTTCGCCGCGAGCTCGATCGCGGCGAGCAGGCTGCGGGGGTCGGCGAGGCCGCGGCCGGCGAGGTCGAAGGCGGTGCCGTGGTCGACCGAGGTGCGCACGAACGGCAGGCCGACGGTGACGTTCACGCCGCTGTCCAGGCCGAGGTACTTGACCGGGATCAGCCCCTGGTCGTGGTACATCGCGACGACGACGTCGAACTCGCGGAAGCCGCGCGCGCGCATGAACACGGTGTCGCCGGGCCACGGGCCGCTCGCGTCGATGCCGGCGGCGCGCGCGTCGGCGATCGCGGGCGCGATCGTCTCGATCTCCTCGCGGCCCATCAGCCCGCCCTCGCCGGCATGCGGGTTCAGGCCCGCGACGGCGATCCGCGGCCTCGCGACGCCGAGGCGCTTCAGGCCCGCGTCGGCGATCGCGATCGTGTCGCGCACCGCCTCGCGGGTGATCGCGTCGATCGCGGCGCGCAGCGGCACGTGGATGGTGACGAGGATCGTGCGCAGCTCGTCGTTGGCCAGCATCATCCGCACGTCGGGCACGCCGGCGACCTCGGCGAGGATCTCGGTGTGGCCCGGGTGCTTGACGCCCGCGGCCGCGAGCGCCTCCTTGTGGATCGGCGCGGTCACGACCGCGCGCACCTCGCCGCGCATCGCGGCGCGGCTCGCCTCGACGATCGCGGCGTGGGCCGCGGCGCCGGCGCGGGCGTCGACGCGGCCGAGGGGCAGGTCGGCCGGCAGGTCGGAGCAGGCGATCACCGGCATCCGGAGCCGACCCGCGCCCGCGGGCGCTGCGGCGAGCGCGTCGGCCGGCCGCGCGACCGGCACGACGTCGAGCGCGAGGCCGAGCGCGCGCGCCTGCCGCGCGAGCACGCCCGCGTCGCCGTAGACGACGAGCGACGGCGCGCCGGGCACGGCGGCGTGCGCGACGAAGGCCTTGAGCACGATCTCGGGGCCGATGCCGCAGGCGTCGCCCATCGTGACCGCGAACGGCGGGCGTCCGGTGTCCATCGGGCGATTGTAGGCGTCGTGCGGGCGGGCGCGGGCCGTCCCCGGGGCGCGACGCGGGCGCCGGCGGCGGCCGGCCGGGCCGTGGGGGCCCCGCGGCCCGTCAGAGCCGCTTGCGCCAGTACTCCCCGACCATCGGGACGCCGAACTCGGCATGCGGCTCGCTGCGCACGAGCGCGAAGCCCTCGGCGCGGTAGATCGCGCGGGCGGCGACGAGCACGTCGTTGGTCCACAGCACCATCGAGCGGTAGCCGACGCCGCGTGCGAAGCGCTGGCACTCGCGGACCAGCGCGCGGCCGATGCCCAGGCCGCGGGCCGACGGCTCGACCAGCACCAGCCGCAGCTTGGCGACCGTCGCGGACTCGCGAACGACAACCGCCGAGCCGACGCGCGCGCCGTCGTGCTCGGCGATCAGGCAGACCTCGCGCGCCGGGTCGAAGCGCTCGACGAGGCGGGCGACGATGCCCGCGACCATGCCTTCGAAGCGCTGGTCCCAGCCGTACTCGGCGGCGTACAGCGCGCCGTGGCGCTCGACGATCCAGCCGAGGTCGCCGGCGCGGTGCGGGCGCAGCACGACGGCGGGCGGGCGTGGGGCGTCGGAGGGCGCGGTGTCGGTCCGCGCCGGGGCGGCCGGCGGCACCTCGGGCGCGGCCGGCGCGAGCAGGCGCTCGACCGTGGCCATCGCGTCGAGCAGCGCGGCGCGCGGCCGGGGCGCGAGCGGCGCGAGCCAGCCGGCGACCTGCGCGCGACCGGCGCGCTCGAGCGGCGCGTACGCGCGCCGGCCCGCCGCGGTCAGCCGCAGCAGGCGGCGGCGCGCGTCGCCCGGCGCCGGCGTGGCCGCGACCCAGCCGCGGCGGCGCGAGGCGTCGAGCAGGCGGCTCAGGTAGCCGGGGTCCATCGACAGCGCGGCGGCGAGCTCGGCCGCGGTCGGCGCGTCGCGGTGCGCGAGCTCGTGGAGCACGCGGACCTGGGCGAGCGACAGGCCGGTGCCCTGCCAGGTGGCGTCGAGCGCGCCGGCCAGGCGCGTGTGGAAGCGGTTGAAGCGGCGGATCGCGTCGACGGCGGCGTCGAGCGACGGGTCGGGGGAAGGGGCTGCGGCAGGCATGGCGGGCGTCCGGTCGATCGTTGCCAGTGTCAACGAGATCGTTGACGTCGGCAAGTATCGGCGACCGCGTCGCCCGGGGCGCCGCGCGGCCCGTGGCCGCGCCCCCGCGTCAGCGCACCGCGACGCGGGGCGGTACGCCGTTCGCGGCGGCCACCACCGCGCGGCAGTTCGACAGGAAGTCGCGGTGGTGGTCCTCGGCGCCGCGCGGCTCGGCGAACACCGAGATCGCGGCGACCCGCAGCAGCGCCTCGTCGTCGCCGTCGCGGGCGAACCAGCGCAGCGCCGGCGGCACCGACTGGATCGCGACCAGGTCGTCCTCGAGGCGGCGCAGGAACACTTCGGCGCGGATGCCGTTGTCGCGCGACAGCGCGGCATTGCGGATGAAGTCGGCGCCCTCGGTGCACTCCTCGAGGGTCACGGTCAGCGCGGCGGCCGGCGGCGCCAGCCCCGCCGCGGCGCAGAACGCACCGATCGCACACAGAACGCGGAATCCCATCGTCGTTCTCCCAGGGCCGGACTGCCGACCGCTTCCGGACCACCCTACACGCGGCGCGTGCGGCCGAACATCGGAACAACGGGCATGCGCCCCGCCGAATCGACCTGCGGCGGTCGCGGCGCACGGCACGTCGTTGCGGCGCACCGTCGCCCGGGACCGCACGCGGCCCGGCATCGGCCGCGCCGGCGCGACGCGGGTTCCGGTTTCGCTGGTGCGCCGCAGCAAGGCGAGCCGTGCCGACGAGCGGTCGTGTACCGTGTCGCACCCGACGCACGGTCGGGCCGCGCGCCGCGGCCCCGCTGTTGGCCCGCACCGCCCGCACCGCCCCCGATGATCGACCCGCAGACCCTCGCCGCCGCCCTGCCCCAGTGGGCCGCGATGGTCGCGATAGCGATCGCCGCCGGGTTCATCCACGGCTTCATCGGCGTCGGCTTTCCGCTGCTCGCCACGCCGCTGTTCGGCCTGCTGTTCGGCTGGAAGGCGGCGGTCGCGCTGCTGGTGCTGCCGACCTGGCTGGTCACGCTCGCGACGATCGTCGCCTACCGGGGGCAGGCGGACCTGCGCGGCGCGCTGCGGGTCTACTGGCCGCTGCTCGCGGCGATGCCGTTCGGCATGGCCGCGGGCGTGCACGCGCTGCACGCGGTGCGGCCGGACGTGCTGATGCTGGCGATGGCGGCGCTGCTCGTCGGCTACCTGCTGCTCGACCGGCTCGGGCACACCGACCAGCCGTGGGCGCGCGCGCACCCGTCGCTGCTCGCCGCGCCGTTCGGGCTGCTCGCGGGCCTCACCGAGGGCGCGCTGAACGTCGCCGGGCCGGTGCTGCTGATGTTCTTCCTGCTGGTCGACCTGCCGGTGGCGACGACGATCGTGGTGCTCGGCTGGCTGTTCCTCGCCGGCAAGACGCTGCAGGCGGTGATGATGGCGCAGCGCGGCGCGTTCGACGCGACGGCGCTCGCGGCGGTGCTGCCCCTGGCCGCGGCGGGCACCGCGGGGCTGCTGCTGGGGCTGCGGCTGCGCGCGCGTTTCGATCCGTCGCGCTACCGCGGCTGGCTCAAGGCGACGCTCGCGGCGATGGCCGCGTGGCTGGTGCTGCGGGTCGCGATCGGCGGGGCGTCCTGAGGCGGCGTGCGCGGGCCGAGGCTTGCGCGCGGCGCCGGCGCGCGCGATCGTCGCGTCGAGGCGCGTCCGGCATCGCGCCAACGAGGAGACCCGATGACCGCGATCGCCCCGATCACCGACGCGAACCCCACCGTCGACGAGATGGAGGCGCGCGTCGCGCGCTTCGCGCGGCTGCGCCCGACCGACGCCTACGTCGACGCCGCGCTGCCCGGCTGCGAGCGCAGCACCTTCGCGGTCCTGGGTCACGGGCCGCATGCGGCGCTGCCGGCCGAGGACTTCCACCTGAACCTCGTGCGCTGCGCGCCGGGCCGGTCCGCGCCGCTGCACAGCCACCTGACGCAGGAGGTGTTCATCCCGCTGTCGGGCACGTGGGAGGTGTTCTGGGGCCCGGAGGGCGCGCGCTCGCTGCGGCTCGGCCCCTGGGACACGGTCGCGATCCCGCCGGGGCTGTCGCGGGGCTTGCGCAACGTCGGCGACGATGACGCGTGGCTGATCGGCATCGCCGGCGGGAGGGACCCGGGCCGGATCGACTGGCCGGAGTCGGTGCGCGCGGTCGCGCGCGCGGCGGGCGTCGAGCTGCCGCGCGACTGAGTCCGGGCCGGGCGGCGCGGGTGCGGCGCGGCAGCGGCGTCAGCGCGTCAGCAGCAGCACCGCGACCACGGTCAGGAAGACCAGCAGCAGCCGCCGGAACGCGGCCTCGCCGACGCGACTGCGCAGCCGCTTGCCGAGCGCCATGCCGGCGAACAGCGGCGCGAGCGCGAGGCACGAGACCACCGCCTCGGGCACGCCGAGCACGTCGAGCGACACCATCGCGCCCATCAGCGGCAGCACGCCGACCAGGTAGATCACGCTGATCGAGCCGATGAAGGTCTCGCGCGGCAGCCGCAGCGCGACGAGATAGGTGATCAGCAGCGGCCCCATCAGCGAGGACACGCCGCCCATCATCCCCGACAGCGTGCCGACCGCGGCGCCCCATCGGCGTTCGGCGCGCGCGTCGATGTCGAGCTGCGGGTGCCAGGCCATCAGCACCACGGCGAGCAGCAGCGCGCAGGCGACCATCGCGTTCAGCGTCGCGACCGGCAGGCCGAGCGCGAGCCGCGCGGTGACTGCGGTCGCGATCGCGAGCGTGACCAAGAGCGTCGCGAAGCGCTTGAGCGCATAGACGACGTGGCCGCTGTCGGCCGCCTGCCAGATGTTCGACAGCACGATCGGGATGCCCATCAGCGCGATCGCCTTCGGGCTCGGGATCACCAGCGCGAGCAGCGGCACGATGACCAGCGGCAGCCCGACGCCGAGCAGGCCCTTGACGAGGCCGCCTGCGACGAACGCGCCGGCGACCGCCGCCAGCACGAGCGCGGTCGGCTCGCGGCCGAGCGCGATGGCGAGCTCGGCGTGCAGGAACGCGGCGAGGTCCAACCTCAACGGTTCGCGCGGGCGCTCAACGGTTCGCGCGGGCGCTCAACGGTTCGCGCGCGCGAGCACCGCGTGCAGCATCACGTTGCAGCCCGCGTGCAGGTGCGCCGGGTCGGCGTTCTCGATCTCGTTGTGGCTGATGCCCTTCTCGCAGGGCACGAAGACCATCGCGGCCGGGCAGGTGCGCGCGACGTAGACCGCGTCGTGGCCGGCGCCCGACGCCAGGCGCCGGTTCGGATAGGCGTAGGCGTTCGCGGTGGCTTCGATCGCGTCGAGCATCGAGCGGTCGAACGCGCACGGCGGGAAGTGCACGGTCTGCTCCATCGAGATCGACACGCCGTCCTCGCGCGCGATCCGCTCGGCGGCGGCACGCACGTCGGCGGCCATGGCGTCGAGCGTCGGCGCATCGGCGTTGCGCAGGTCGATGCTGAGCTCGACGCGGCCCGGGATCACGTTGCGCGAGTTGGGCGACACGATCATCCGGCCCACGGTCCCGCGCGCGTAGTGCGGGTGCTTCGTCGCGACCTCGCGCACCGCCTGCACCAGGCGCGAGGCGGCGAGCAGCGCGTCGCGGCGCAGCTCGATCGGCGTGGGGCCGGCGTGCGCGTCCTGGCCCTCGACGACCACGTCGAACCAGCGCTGGCCGAGCGCCGACTCGACGACGCCGATCACCTTGCGCTCGTTCTCGAGCACCGGGCCCTGCTCGATGTGCGCCTCGAAGTAGGCGTCGAAGCGCGGCGGCGTCGCGGTGCCGTCGGCGCCGATCGCGGCGAGCGCCTCGCCGACGGTGACGCCGTCGGCGTCCTTCTGCGCGCGGCAGTGCTCGGCGGTGAACGCGCCCGCGAACACACCCGAGCCCATCATCACCGGCTGGAAGCGCGTGCCCTCCTCGTTGGTCCAGATCGCGACCGCGACCGGGCGCTTCGTCGCGATGCCCGCGTCGTTCAGCGTGCGCACGATCTCCAGGCCCGCTAGCACGCCGTAGTTGCCGTCGAAGCGCCCGCCGTTGGGCTGCGTGTCGACGTGGCTGCCCATCGCCACCGGCGCGGCCTGCGCGTCGGTGCCGGGGCGGATCGCGTAGACGTTGCCGATCGCGTCGAGCTGGATCGTGCAGCCCGCATCGCGCAGCCAGCCGGTGACCAGCGCGCGCCCCTCGGCGTCGAGCTCGGTGAGCGCGAGGCGGCGCACGCCGCCCTTCGGCGTCGCACCGATCTTCGCCAGGGTCATCAGCGAGTCCCAGAGGCGGTCGGCGGAGGTGGAGAGCGCGGTCGGGGCGGGCAGGGGGGCGTTCATGGCGGTGCGTCGGGAAGGGAAGGAAGACCGGCGCACGATGCGCGAGGCGGGGGCGGTCCGTCAAATCGACGGGCATCGGGGTGGGCGCGGCGAGGTATCTTCGCCGCTGGCCTGCCGGACGCAGGATGCCGGCCGGGAACGAAGGGACGACCCGATGGACGCAGCACGGCACCTCTGGCGGCGAGGCGGGCGCGCGGCCGCGCTCGCGGCGCTCCTCGCGGGGCTCGCGGCGTGCGCCGGGCCGGCGGCGCCGCCGCCTGCCGGCGCGGCGCCGCCGGTCGCGCTGCGCGTGATCGCCTTCAACGACTTCCACGGCCAGCTCGAGCCCGCGGGCCTCGCGCTGCGCGTGCGCGACCCGGCCGACGCGTCGCGCACGCTGCAGGTCGGCGCCGGCGGCGTCGCGCAGCTCGCCACGCTGGTGAAGCGGCTGCGCGCCGAGGCGCCGCACGCGGTGGTCGTCTCCTCGGGCGATCTCGTCGGCGCCTCGCCGCTGTCGTCCGCGCTGTTCCGCGACGAGCCGACGATCGAGGTGATGAACGCGATCGGCGTCGACCTGAACGCGGTCGGCAACCACGAGTTCGATCGCGGCACGGCCGAGCTCGAGCGCCTGGTGCGCGGCGGCTGCCATTCGGGCGACGGCTCGCCCGCCGCGAGCTGCGCGGGGCCGGACGCACGCTTCGCGGGCGCGCGCTTCCCGTTCGTCGCGGCGAACGTGCGGCGCGCGGACGGCACGCTGCTGCTGCCGGCCTCGGTGGTCCGCGAGGTCGGCGGCGTGCGGGTCGCGTTCGTCGGCGCGGTGCTGCGCGCGACGCCGACGGTGGTCGTGCCGAGCGGCGTCGCGGGGCTGCGCTTCGAGGACGAGGCCGACGCGATCAACCGCGAGGTGGCCGCGTTGAAGGCGCGCGGCATCGAGGCGATCGTCGCGGTGATCCACGAGGGGGGCGCGATCGACGGCGACTGGAACGACCCGGCGTGCCCGCGTGCGCGCGGGCCGATCTTCGCGATCGTCGACCGGCTGCGGCCCGAGGTCGACGCGGTGCTGTCCGGGCACAGCCACCAGGGCTACGCGTGCCTGCGCGATGCACCGGGCAACCCGCGGCTGCCGGTCGTGCAGGCGTACGCCAACGGGCGCGGCGTGTCGGTGCTCGACCTCGCGCTGGATCCGGCGAGCGGCGACGTGATCCGCGCGCGGACCCGCGTGCGCAACGTCCCGGTCGCCAACGGGCTGGCGGGCGACCGGGCGGCGGACGCGACGTTCCCGCCGCTGCCGCCGGACCCGGCGGTCGGGGCGATCGTCGCGCACTATGCGGCGCGCGCGCGGCCGCTCGCCGACCGGCCGGTGGGGCGCATCGCCGGCGCCGCGACGCGCGACGCGTCGGCCGGCGGCGACACCGCGCTCGGCCGGCTCGTCGCCGACGCGCAGCTCGCGGCGACCCGCGCGCCCGAGCGTGGCGGGGCGCGCATCGCGCTGACGAACCCGGGCGGCATGCGGGCCGACCTGCGCTGCGACGCGGCGGCGGCGCCGTGCACGGTACGCGTCGCCGACGCGTTCGCCGCGCAGCCGTTCGGCAACGGGCTGGTGGTGATGACGCTGACCGGCGCGCAGCTGCTCGCCGCGCTCGAGCAGCAGTTCGCCGGCATCAACGCGGCCCGGCCGCGGGTGCTGCAGCCGTCGGCCGGCTTCGAGTGGGCGTGGCGCGCGTCGGCCTCGGGGCCGCGGATCGTCGAGGCGCGGCTCGACGGCGTGCCGATCGATGCGGCCGCGCGCTACCGGGTCGCGGTCAACGCGTTCCTCGCCGAGGGCGGCGACGGCTTCGAGGCGTTCCGCGAGGGTACCGATCGGCTCGGCGGCCCGCTCGACGTCGACGCGCTGGTCGCGTGGCTGGGCGCCGCGGCGGTCGTCGAGCCGCCGGCGCGGGCGCGGGTGCGGCGCGTGGACTGAACGGGCGCGGGGCGCGAGCGCACCCCCGCTCGTGCGCGTGGCCCGCGTCGGCGACCCCTGCGGGTGGCGCGCCGGCCGGCCGCGTTGGCCCCGCGCCCGCCGCGATGGGATACTCGCCGCCTCCGCGGACCGGCCCGACCGGGTCGGTGCCGCGCGCCACCGAGACTCCAGGAGACGAACCCGTGCGTTCCCCCCACCGCCGCCTCGTCGTCGCGGCCGCGCTCGCCGCATTCGCCGGCGCCGCGTTCGCGCAGCCCTATCCGAACAAGCCGATCCGCGCGGTCGTGCCGTTCGCCGCCGGCAGCGCCACCGACCAGATCGGCCGCGCGTTCGCCGAGAAGATGTCTCAGCTGCTCGGCCAGCAGGTCGTCATCGACAACAAGCCGGGCGCCAACGGCATGATCGGCGCCGACGCGGTCGCGAAGGCCGCGCCCGACGGCTACACCATCCTGTTCGGCACCAACAGCACGAACGCGGCGCTCAAGTACCTGATGAAGAAGCTGCCGTACGACCAGGACACCGCGTTCGCGCCGGTCGCCTACATCGGCTCGGTGCCGCTGATGGTCGCGGTGAACAACGACTTCCCGGCGAAGACGTTGAAGGAGTTCGTCGACCTCGCGAAGGCGAAGCCGGGGCAGGTCAGCTTCGCGTACGCGAGCACCTCGCAGCAGGTGTCCTCGGAGATGCTCTCCAGCATGGCCGGCGTGAAGATGAACCCGGTGCCGTACAAGAGCGGGCCGGCCGCGATGACCGACCTGATCGGCGGCACGGTCAACATGTTCACAGCCGACTTCGCGGTGACGGTGCCGCAGCACAAGGCCGGCAAGATCCGCGGCCTCGCGGTCACGTCGACGAAGCGCTCGGCCGCGGTGCCCGAGCTGCCGACGGTCAACGAGGCGCTGGGCCTGAAGGACTACGAGCTGATCGCGTACTTCGCGATCTTCGCGCCCGCGGGCACGCCGCGCGAGGTGATCGTGCGGCTCAACGAGGCCGCGAACCGCGCGGCCGCGGACAAGGAGATCCTCGACAAGTTCGCGCCGAACGGCTTCGTCGTCGAGCCGGGCACGCCCGAGGCGCTCGCCGCGCGCAACCGCTCGGAGACCGCGAAGTGGGAGAAGGCGATCCGCGAGGCGGGGATCGAGCAGCAGTGAGGGGCGTTCGGCCGGGTGCGTGAGCGGGCCGGCACACGGGCGGAGCCCGTGTGCGCCTCAGCCCCGCGTGCCCGCGGCGGTGCGCCGGGCCGGCACGGCCTCCGGCTCCGCCCCCAGCTCCACCGCGACCGCGTCGGCCAGCCGCCGGATCGCCTCGACCAGCTCGGTGCGCCGTCGCGGCGTGAGCCCCGCCTTGATGACGCTGACCGCGACCGCGGCCATCGCGTCGTCGCCGCGCGGCCCGCGGATCGCGGCGCCGAAGCACTGCATGCCCTCGGCGGTCTCCTCGTCGTCGATCGCGACGCCCTGCCGCCGCACGCCGTCGAACTGGCGCAGCAGTGCGGCGACGCTCGGCGGCCCGTGGCGCGTCAGGCGCGGCAGCGGCCCGGCGCCGACCCGCTCGCGGACCGCCGCGTCCGGCAGCGCCGCGAGCATCGCCTTGCCGGACGAGGTGCACGCGGCCGGGAAGCGCCCGCCGACGCGGAAGTTCACCGCGAGTGGCCGGCTGCCCTGGCGGCAGGCGAGGTAGACCACGTCGGCGCCGTCGAGCGTCGCGAGCATCACCGTCTCGGTGCCGAGCGCGGCGAAGCGGTCGACGTGGGCGTCGAACGCGCGCAGCACGTCGGCGCTGGTGCCGTAGGCGTCGGCCCACTGCAGCGCCTTCGGGCCGAGCGAGAACTCGGCGTCGCCGTTGCGGCGCGCGAGGCCGAGCGCCACCAGCGTCGCGAGCAGCCCGTGCACGCTGCTCCGCGGCAGCGCGAGCGTGCGGGCGAGCTCGGCGAGCGAGCGCGGCTGGCGCGAGGCGGCGAGCGCGTCGAGCAGGCGCACCGCGCGCTCGACGGCGGGCACGAGGCGGGCGCCGTCGTCGTCGGCGGGGGGGGCGGAGCGGGCGGACACGGTTGACATGGATTCTGGGCCTGCGGACAATCATCGCAGTTTCTGAACACGCGTTCAATAGGCTGAACAGTCGGCCGAGCGACGCGCGCGGCACCGCCGCGCTCCCTGGAGGACACGAGATGGGCACCACCGACCCGCAGATCGCCAAGGGCTCCGGCCTGCAGCTCGCCGCCGTCGCCGGCCACTGGATCGACGGCGAGGTCCGCGCGCCGGCGCCGGGCAGCCGCCACGCCGACGTCTGGAACCCCGCCACCGGCGAGGCGGTGCGCACGGTCGCGCTCGCCGACGTCGCGACCGTCGACGCCGCGGTGCGTTCGGCCGCGAAGGCGTTCCCGGCGTGGGCCGCGACGCCGCCGCTGCGCCGCGCGCGCGTGATGTTCAAGTTCAAGGAGCTGCTCGAGCGCCACGGCGACGAGCTCGCGGCGATCATCACCGCCGAGCACGGCAAGGTGTTCTCCGACGCGCAGGGCGAGGTCACGCGCGGCATGGAGGTCGTGGAGTTCGCATGCGGCATCCCGTCGCTGCTGAAGGGCGAGTACACCGACCAGGTCGG
>JBILTM010000180.1:0-10554 GCA_044371545.1 Burkholderiaceae bacterium | reverse complement strand
GCGGCATGATCGGGATCATGCGGGCGAACGTGCCCGCGATCTACGTCTACGGCGGCACGATCAAGCCTGGGCACTGGAAGGGCAAGGACCTGACGATCGTCTCGATCTTCGAGGCGGTCGGCGAGTACTCGCGCGGGCGCATGAGCCAGGAGGACTTCGACGGCATCGAGCAGAACTCGGTGCCCGGCACCGGCTCGTGCGGCGGCATGTACACCGCCAACACGATGTCCTCGTCGTTCGAGGCGCTGGGCATGTCGCTGCTCGGCTCCTCGACGATGGCCAACCCCGACGCCGACAAGTTCGAGTCGGCGAAGGAGTCGGCGCGCGTGCTCGTCGAGGCGGTCAGGAAGAACCTCAAGCCGAGCGACATCGTCACGAAGAAGTCGATCGAGAACGCGGTGACGCTGATCATGGCGACCGGCGGCTCGACCAACGCGGTGCTGCACTACCTGGCGATCGCGCATGCGGGCGGCATCGACTGGACCATCGACGACTTCGAGCGGGTGCGCCAGCGCGTGCCGGTGATCTGCGATCTGAAGCCCTCGGGCCAGTACGTCGCGACCGACCTGCACAAGGCGGGCGGCATTCCGCAGGTGATGAAGCTGCTGCTCGACGCGGGCCTGCTGCACGGCGAGTGCATGACGATCACCGGCCGCACGCTCGCCGAGGAGCTGGCCCAGGTGCCCTCGACGCCGCGCGCCGACCAGCAGGTCATCTTCCCGCTCGACAAGGCGCTCTACGACAAGGGCCACCTCGCGATCCTGAAGGGCAACCTCTCGCCCGAGGGCGCGGTCGCGAAGATCACCGGCCTGAAGAGCCCGGTGCTGACCGGTCCGGCGCGCGTGTTCGACGACGAGCAGTCGGCGATGGCCGCGATCATGGAGAACCGGATCAACGCGGGCGACGTGCTGGTGCTGCGCTACCTCGGCCCGAAGGGCGCGCCCGGCATGCCCGAGATGCTCGCGCCCACCTCGGCGATCATCGGCGCCGGGCTCGGCGAATCGGTCGCGCTGATCACCGACGGCCGCTTCTCGGGCGGCACCTGGGGCATGGTCGTCGGCCACGTCGCGCCTGAGGCCGCGGTCGGCGGCAACATCGCGCTGATCCGCGAGGGCGACTCGATCACCGTCGACGCCTACAAGCTGATGCTGCAGCTCAACGTCGACGACGCCGAACTCGCGAAGCGCCGCGCCGCATGGACGCCGCCGAAGCCGCGCTACACGCGCGGCGTGCTGGCGAAGTTCGCCAAGCTCGCGTCGAGCGCGAGCCGCGGCGCGGTCACCGACGGGTTCGAGAGCTGACGCGGGGCGCCGGGCACTGCCCGGCGGTCCGATCGGATGCGGGCAGGCGAGCCCGGGCTCGCCTCAGCGGCGGTTCTCCTGCTGCTGGAACTGGTGCTCGACGCGGGTCTTGCGCCGCTTCTCCCATTCCACCGCGTCGACCTGCCGGCGGTCGCGTCCGAAGAACTTCTCGAGCCACTCGAACCACAGCGCCGCCGCGCCGAGCGGCGCCAGCACCCACCACCACGACAGCGTGGCGAACGGCCCGATCTCGAACCACCGGAGCAGCACCAGCAGCAGACCGATCCAGAGCAGGGGCATCGCGACGCTCGCCTCGAAGGAGATCGGCGCAGGGTGGCCGACCGACGGCGCCGGCGTCCACGCCCGGCGGTCGGGCGGTGGGGGTCAACGCACGAACGGACGAACCCGTTAGAATCCCCGGGCACTCGATTTCGCCCGTCCCAGGGCAAAGACCTCCGGAGAACGCATGAAGCGCACCCTGATCCTGTCCATCGCCTCGGCCGCCGCGCTGCTCGCAGGCGCCCCGGCGCACGCGAGCATGGACCTGGCCAAGGCCAAGAACTGCACCGCGTGCCACGCGGTCGACAAGAAGCTGATCGGCCCGTCCTACAAGGACGTCGCGGCCAAGTACGCGAGCGACAAGGACGCGGTCGCCAAGCTCTCGAAGAAGGTCCGCGAGGGCGGCGTCGGCGCCTGGGGCCAGATCCCGATGCCCGCGAACCCGCAGGTCAACGCGGACGAGGCGTCGAGCCTGGTCAAGTGGGTCCTCAGCCAGAAGTGACCTGACCCCGCTCCGGCCGAGACGGGCGCCTTCGGGCGCCCGTTTTGCTTGGGCGCAACACCCGGATGCGGCCCCCTGCCGCCCGTCCGCGCGGCTCCTCCGCCGGTCCCGGAAGGACGGCACGAGGCGCGCCCACTCGGTAGATTGGTCCTGTCGGACCCGCGCGGCGATCCGCCGGATCCTTCAGGCCTCCTCTCCAGCCTCGAACCGGTTTCTTCCTCCCTGGCTGGTTTGCCCCGGACATGTTCCGGGGCGCTTTTTTTGGGGCACTGCCCCGCCGTCGGTCCCGTCCGCGTAGAATCCGGCGACTTTTTTCGCGTCGCCGGATCCGCCCGATGGACTTTGACATCCTGCTGCAGCAGATCCTGAACGGCCTGGTGCTGGGCAGCGTCTACGCCCTGGTCGCGCTGGGCTACACGATGGTCTACGGCATCCTGCAGCTGATCAACTTCGCTCACGGCGACGTGCTCATGGTCGGCGCGATGGTCGGCGTCACGGTGGTCGGTCTGCTGATGGGGTCGGGACTGCCGACGGCGATCATCCTGGTGCTCGCGCTCGCGGCCGCGATCCCCGCCTGCGTGCTGCTGTCGCTGTTCGTCGAACGGGTCGCCTACCGGCCGCTGCGCAACGCGCCGCGGCTCGCGCCGCTGATCACCGCGATCGGCGTGTCGATCGTGATCCAGACGGTCGCGATGATCGTCTGGA
Source organism: Burkholderiaceae bacterium (assembly GCA_044371545.1). Lineage (GTDB taxonomy): Bacteria > Pseudomonadota > Gammaproteobacteria > Burkholderiales > Burkholderiaceae_E > UBA4615. Next base: position 7,767 of record JBILTM010000180.1, on the reverse strand, counting down.
AGCCGAACCCGATCGTCTTCCCCGACCTGCTTCCGACGACCCCGATCGAGATCGGCGGCGCGCTGCTCGCACCGAAGCAGGCGCTGATCCTCGTCGTGTCCGCGGTGATGATGATCGGCCTGATGGTGCTGGTGAACCGCACCAAGCTCGGCCGCGCGATGCGCGCGACCGCCGAGAACCCGCGGATCGCGGGGCTGATGGGTGTGAACTCCAACCAGGTGATCGCGGCCACCTTCGCGATCGGCGCGGCGCTCGCGGCAGTCGCCGGCGTGCTGGTCGCGATGAACTACAACATCGCGCAGTTCAGCATGGGCTTCATCCCCGGCCTGAAGGCGTTCACCGCGGCGGTGCTCGGCGGCATCGGCAACCTCGCGGGCGCCGTCGTCGGCGGGCTGCTGCTCGGCATCATCGAGAGCCTCGGCGCCGGCTACATCGGCGACATCACCGGCGGCTTCCTCGGCAGCCACTACCAGGACATCTTCGCGTTCGTCGTGCTGATCGTCGTGCTGGTCTTCCGGCCGTCGGGGATCATGGGCGAGCGCGTCGCCGACCGGGCCTGAGCGACGGAGACGCACCGATGGCCGCCCCGCAGACCCCCTCGTTCTTCCCGTCCTTCAAGGACAACCCGGCCGCCGCCTACGGCGCGACCGCCGTCATCGCAGTCGTGCTCCTGGTGCTGCCCTTCGTCGTCGGCACGCAGGGCAACGCCTGGGTGCGGATCCTCGACTTCGCGCTGCTCTACGTGATGCTCGCGCTCGGCCTGAACATCGTCGTCGGCTACGCGGGCCTGCTCGACCTCGGCTACGTCGCGTTCTACGCGGTCGGCGCCTACATGTACGCGCTGCTCGCCTCGCCGCACCTGGCCGAGAACTTCGAGTTCATCGCGGAGATGTTCCCGGACGGGCTGCACAACTCGATCTGGCTCGTGGTGCCGCTCGGGGCGGCGCTCGCGGCGTTCTTCGGCGTGCTGCTCGGCGCACCGACGCTGCGGCTGCGCGGCGACTACCTGGCGATCGTCACGCTCGGCTTCGGCGAGATCGTGCGGATCTTCATGAACAACCTGAACCAGCCGGTGAACATCACCAACGGCCCTCAGGGGATCAGCAACATCGATCCGATCAAGTTCGGCGAACTGAACCTGGGCAAGGTCAACCTCGGCCAGCCCGAGCCGATCCTCGGCATCGAGTTCCCGTCGGTGTACGCGTACTACTACCTGTTCCTGATCCTCGCGATCGCGATCATCGTGCTGACCATCCGGCTGCAGGACTCGCGCCTGGGCCGCGCGTGGATGGCGATCCGCGAGGACGAGATCGCCGCGAAGGCGATGGGCATCAACACCCGCAACGTGAAGCTCCTCGCGTTCGCGATGGGCGCCTCGTTCGGCGGCGTCGCCGGCGCGATGTTCTCGGCGTTCCAGGGGTTCGTGTCGCCCGAGAGCTTCACGCTGAACGAGTCGATCGTCATCGTCGCGATGGTGGTGCTCGGCGGCATGGGGCACGTGCCGGGCGTGATCCTCGGCGCGATCCTGCTCTACGCGGTGCCCGAGATCCTGCGCTTCGTCGCCAAGCCCGCGCAGGAGGCGATCTTCGGCCACGAACTGGTCGCGCCCGAGGCGCTGCGGATGCTGCTCTTCGGCCTCGCGATGGTGGTGATCATGCTGTACCGCCCGGCGGGCCTGTGGCCGGCACCGCAGCACGGCGAGACGAAGGGGCCCGAGGGCGGCAACGGCGACGGCGCCAAGGGGGCGGCATGAGCGCCGTGCCCAAGACCGCGGGCACCGCGCCGCTGCTGTCGGTCGAGGGCGTCAACAAGCGCTTCGGCGGCCTGCAGGCGCTGTCCGACGTCGGCCTGCGGATCGAGCGCGGCCAGATCTACGGGCTGATCGGCCCGAACGGCGCCGGCAAGACCACGTTCTTCAACGTGATCACCGGGCTCTACACGCCTGACTCCGGCCGTTTCGAGCTCGACGGCTCGACCTACGAGCCGACCGCCGTGCACAAGGTCGCCGAGGCCGGCATCGCGCGGACCTTCCAGAACATCCGGCTGTTCGCCGAGATGACCGTGCTCGAGAACGTGATGGTCGGCCGGCACATCCGCACGCACTGCGGCGCCTGGGCCGCGATGCTGCGCCTGCCGGTGCAGCGTCGCGAGGAGGCCGCGATCCGCGAGCGCGCGATGGCGCTGCTCGAGTACGTCGGCATCGCGCGCTACGCGAAGTTCCAGTCGCGCACGCTGTCCTACGGCGACCAGCGCCGGCTCGAGATCGCGCGCGCGCTCGCCACCGATCCGAAGCTGCTCGCGCTCGACGAGCCCGCGGCCGGCATGAACGCGACCGAGAAGGTGTCGCTGCGCGGCCTGCTCGAGCGCATCCGCGACGACGGCCGCACGATCCTGCTGATCGAGCACGACGTGAAGCTGGTGATGGGGCTGTGCGACCGCGTGACCGTGCTCGACTACGGCAAGGTGATCGCGCAGGGCCTGCCCGACGCGGTCCGCAACGACAAGGCGGTGATCGAGGCCTACCTGGGAGGCGCGTCGCATGGCTGAGACCGTCCTGTCGATCCAGGGCCTGAAGGTCGCCTACGGCGGCATCCAGGCGGTCAAGGGCGTCGACCTCGAGGTGCGCTCGGGCGAGCTGATCGCGCTGATCGGCGCCAACGGCGCGGGCAAGACGACGACGATGAAGGCGATCACCGGCATGCTGCAGCCGGCCGCCGGCGACATCACCTACTTCGGCCGCTCGATCCGCGGCCAGGGTTCGTTCCAGCTGGTCGGCCAGGGCCTCGCGATGGTGCCCGAGGGCCGCGGCGTGTTCGCACGGATGACGATCGTCGAGAACCTGCTGATGGGCGCGTACGTCCGCGACGACAAGGCCGGGATCCAGGCCGACATCGACCGGATGTTCGAGACCTTCCCGCGGCTCAAGGAGCGCGCCCAGCAGCTCGCCGGCACGATGTCCGGCGGCGAGCAGCAGATGCTCGCGATGGCGCGCGCGCTGATGAGCCGCCCGAAGCTGCTGCTGCTCGACGAGCCGAGCATGGGCCTGTCGCCGATCATGGTCGAGAAGATCTTCGAGGTGATCCGCACCGTGCACGGCCAGGGCACGACGCTGCTGCTGGTCGAGCAGAACGCGAAGCTCGCGCTGCAGGCCGCCGACCGCGGCTACGTGATGGATTCCGGCCTGATCACGATGAGCGACGACGCGAAGACCATGCTCGACGACCCGCGGGTGCGCGCGGCGTACCTGGGCGAGGCGGCCTGAGCAGGGGCGCGGCCTGCCTCGGGCAGGCCGGCGCGCCCGGGGGTCAGACCTGCGCGGGCGTCATTTCCGCGACCTCGAGCAGCTGCTCGAACGGCAGGCCGGCACGCTCGTTCAGCTCCCTGACCGCCCCGAGGCTCGGCCCCTCGAAGTAGCAATGCGTCTGCGACGACGCGGGCAGGAAGAAGCTGCGCAGCCATCTGACCTCGGTGCCTTCTGACTGCATGCCGGCTGCGCACGACTTCACGCGGGCACCGGCGCCGGCGAGCGCGTCGGGGGTGATGCCGGGCAGCGAGCGGATCGCGACGAACGTGGCCATGGTTGACTCCTGTGGGAGGGACGGGTTGCGGGGCGGGACGAAGCGTCGCAGGGCGACGCCTCAGGGATCGGCGGGGGCCGGCGTCACCCGCAGGTGCTCGAGCAGCGCCCGCAGGTCGTCGCGGCGGATGCGGATCGCGCGCTCGCCTGCGACCCGGAACGCCGGCAGCCGGCCGCATCGGATGTAGCCGCGCAGCGTCTGGATGTGGACGCCCAGGGCACGCGCGGCCTCGTCCGGTGTCAGCAGCGCGTCCAGATCGTCGGGCGGGGGCGATGCGGCCGAGGCCGAGCGGGACGTCGGGGGCGTCGCCGGCGCGGACGGCGGTGCGACCGCGGCAAGCAGTCGGCGCCAGTCGGCCCCGTCGATCGCGCACCGGTCGGTCAGCAGGGCGAACAGCGGATACGCCGGATCGGCGAGCGCGACCAGCAGGTGGATCGGCGCGAGCCGTGTCGCGCCGTCGGTGCGCGCGATCCGCGCAGCCCGGTCGAAGACCGCGGCGGCCGCCGACGCGTAGCGCGGCTTGATCGCGACGTCCGGCGACGGCAGGTCGAAGCGCAGCCCCAGGTCGAACAGGTCGACTGCCTGCGCCCCGAGTTCGACGATGCCGAAGCGCGAGACCGCCAGCAGCATGCCGGCCAGCAGGTCGTCGGGCTCGACCGTGTCGACGCCCCGCGAGCGAGCGCGCTCGATCGCGTGGCCGGTGCCGACGACGACCCGGTCCGGGTCGTACAAGCGCTCAGCAGGACCCACTTGAACTCACTCGGTATCACTCTCTAGCGCGAGCATGCGCGCGCCGGTCGCGCTTCGTCAACTGGGGTCGACGATCGGGAATCGCGGACAGGTGGGTGACGTCGGCGCGATCGACCGAGCAGACGGGGGAATGTCCGGTTCGGCCCGCAAGGCGAGCCGACGCGCGGATCGGGCGGGTCCGCGGCGACGTACGGACACCGGGCCGGCGCCCCGCGCCGGCCGGGAGGGTCGGTTCCTCAGGCGGCCTTGGCCGCGTCGGCCGCGGTGGTGAACGAATCGGCGAAGAACTCGTCCTCGGGCAGCCCGCGCTCGCGCACGAAGTCCGCGCGCGCCGAATCGACGACGATCGGCGCGCCGCACGCATAGACCTGGAACGCCGACAGGTCGGCGAAGTCCTCCATCACCGCGCGGTGCACGAAGCCCGTGCGGCCGGTCCAGTCGTCCTCGGGCAGCGCGTCGGACACCACCGGCACGTAGCGCAGGTGCGGCATCTCCGCGGCCCACTTCTCGCAGAGCGCGTTCTGGTAGAGGTCCTGCGGCCGGCGTCCGCCCCAGTAGAGCGTCATCGGCCGCGTGATGCCCTTGTGGGCCGCGTGCTCGACGATCGCCTTGATCGGCGCGAAGCCGGTGCCGCTCGCCACCATCACGATCGGCTTGACGCTGTCCTCGCGCAGGAAGAACGTGCCCATCGGCCCCTCGAAGCGCAGGATGTCGCGCTCCTTGACCGCCGGCTGCGTCGCGCCGAAGAGGGCGTCGGTGAACTTGCCGCCGGGCATGTGCCGCACGTGCAGCTCGACCTGGTCGGCCGCGTGCGGCGCGCAGGCCATCGAGTAGCTGCGGCGCGTGCCGTCCTTCAGGATCAGCTCGACGAACTGGCCGGCGAGGAACTGCAGCCGCTCGTTGGCGGGCAGCTGCAGGCGCATCACCGCCACGTCCGGGGCGACGCGCTCGATCGACGCGACCCGGCACGGCATCTTGCGGATCGGCATGTCGCCGGCCGCGGCGATCACCCGCGCCTCGACGACGAGGTCGCAGACCGCCTTCGCGCAGCACAGCAGCGCGAAGCCGCGCTCGGCCTCCTCGGGGCGCAGCGCGTTGGCCTGGTGCGCGCCCTGCTCGACGCGGCCCTCCACGACCTTCGACTTGCACGACCCGCAGGCGCCGTTCTTGCAGCCGTAGGGCAGCACCACGCCCTGGCGAAGACCCGCCTGGAGCACGGTCTCGTCGGGCTCCACGGCGAACTGCTTGCCGCTGGGCATCACGGTGACGGTGAAGCTCATCTCGTAGAATCGCCGGGGTGAAGACGGGAAGGCCGCATTATCGCTCACTGCCGAGGCGGTTCCGCCGGGGGGCGGTCGTGGTGCTCGGATGCGGCGACGTGGGGCTGCGCTTCGTGCGCGCGTACGCCGGACGGCTGCGCATCGTCGGCGTCGTGCGCCGCGACGAGGCGCGCGACGCGGTCCGCGCCGCGGGCGCCCTGCCCTTGCGCGCCGACCTCGACGCGCGACGCGGGCTGAGCCGGCTCGCGGGCCTCGGAGCGCGCGTGCTGCACTCCGCCCCGCCGCCCTCGGAGGGCCGCGACGACCCGCGCACCCGACACGCGCTCGACGCGATGCACCGCGCGCGCGCCTGGGTCTACCTCAGCACCACCGGCGTCTACGGCGACTGCGGCGGCGCGCGCTTCGACGAGACGCGCCCGGTCGCGCCACGCAACGACCGCGCGGTGCGACGCGTCGCGGCCGAGCGCGCGCTGCGCCGGCGCGCCGCGCGCGGCGCGATCCGCGCGACCGTGCTGCGCGTGCCCGGCATCTACGCGGCCGAGCGCCTGCCGCTCGAGCGGCTGCGGCGCGGCACCCCGGCGCTCGTCGACGCCGACGACGTCCACACCAACCATGTCCACGCCGACGACCTCGCGCGGATCGCGTTCGTCGCGCTGATGCGGGGGCGCTCGCAGCGGACCGTGCACGCGGTCGACGACTCGTTGATGAAGATGGGCGAGTACTTCGATGCGGTCGCCCGCGCCTACGGCTTGCCGCCGCCGCCGCGGCTGCCGCGCGAACAGCTGCGCGCCGCGGTCTCGCCGATGCTCTGGAGCTTCATGTCCGAGTCGCGGCGGCTCGAAAACCGGCGGCTGCGCCGGGAGCTGAGGGTGCGGCTGCGCTGGCCGACGGTCGATGCGTTCCTGCGGGCGCACGGCGGCCGGGCCGCTTCCTGACCCGGCTCCCCGTGCTATGATTTCCGGCTGTTTCCGGGCTTCGCCCGGATCGCGCTGATGTAGCTCAGTTGGTAGAGCAACTGATTCGTAATCAGTAGGTCGGAGGTTCGACTCCTCTCATCAGCACCAGTCGCACGAACGGGCCGGCGGAGCGATCCCCGGCCCGTTCTCTTTTCGCGGCGCCCTGCTTTGCCCGGCTCCTGTGGTCATGCGCACACGGCCGGGCGAAGGCCCGGCGGGCTCAACGCGCCGTCCGCACCGGCCGATCGTCCAGCCCCACCTGCGCACCGAGGGCCGCCGCCGCGGGCTACGCACCTGTGGACGCCGGCCGTCGCCGCCTCACGAGCAGCACCGTCGCGGCCCCACGGGCGCGACCGCGCCGGCGATGCCGCCGGCGATCGCCGCGCCGTTCGACGCGCCCCGGTGCGTGGTCCACGCGTCGAGCATCGCCCGCCGCTCGGGCGCGTGGACGCGACGCAGCACTGCATCGAGGATGCCGGCGAGCGGCACCGCGTCGGCCGAGGCGGCCATGCCGAAGGGCACCTTCATCGGCAGCGTCGCCTGCATCCACACCGCGTCGGTGCCGAGCCGGCGGATCCAGTACTGGGCGACAGGGACCGGCGCGACGACCGCGTCGAAGCGGCCGTCGAGCAGGCCCCGGACGCCGTCCACGGTGCGGTCGAACGACTCGAACCGGGAGACGGGATCGTCGAACGGCAGCGACCGCACCATGCCACGCGGCATGGCGACGCGCCGGCCGGCGAGATCCGCCAGGTCGTCCACGTACGGCGCGTCGGTCCGCGTGAAGATGCCGAGCGTGAAGTTGGCCACGGGCTGGGTGAGCGGCACGCGCCCGCGCCGGCTGTCGTCGATGCGCATCATCGGCACCAGCTCGATCTCGCCGGCGGCGAGCCGGCGCAGCGCGTCGTCGCGGTCACGCGACGCGACGTACTCGAAGCGCAGGCCGGTGAGGCGGCTGGCCTTCGCGAGCAGGTCGACGACGCAGCCCGCAGGCTGGCCGGCCTACAGGAACAGGAACGGCCGGGCCTCGAACGAGACGGTGAAGCGGACGACGGGGCGGTCGCGGATCCGGTCCCGTTGCGCGTCGGTCAGCAGCAGCGGATCGGCCTCCTGCGCGGGGGGTCGCGACGCCGCGAGCACGAGCGGCGCGGCGATGAGCACATGTCGGGGGGGGATCCAGGTCGGGCATCCGGTCGGTCGCCG
>JBILTM010000347.1:0-3003 GCA_044371545.1 Burkholderiaceae bacterium | reverse complement strand
GCTGCTGGCCGCCGCGTTCAACGCGCACCCGTACCGCCACCCGATCATCGGCTGGATGAACGACCTCGAGGCGATGACGGTCGCCGATGCGCAGGCCTGGTACGACGCGTGGTACTCCCCGTCGAACGCGATCCTCGTCGTGGCCGGCGACGTCGACCCCGAGGCCGTCTGGACCCTCGCGCAGCAGACCTACGGCACGATCCCGGCGCGCGCGCTTCCGCCCCGCAAGCCCCAGGTCGAGCCGCCGCAGCGCGGGCTGCGCCGCCTCGACGTGAAGGCGCCCGCCGAGAACCCGTACGTCGCGATGGCCTTCCGCGTGCCGAAGCTCGAGGCGCTCGACGGCGACCGCGAGCCGTACGCGCTCGAGCTGCTGTCCTCGCTGCTCGACGGCGGCGACAGCACCCGCTTCACGCGCAACGTCGTGCGCGGCTCGCGTGTCGCCAACCGCGCCGGCGCCGGGTACGACATGACGCAGCGCGGCCCGGCGCTCTTCGTGCTCGACGGCACGCCCGCGGAGGGCAAGACCACGCAGGACGTCGAGCGCGCGATGCGCGCCGAGATCGAGCGGATCGCGAAGGAGGGCGTGCCGCAGGCGGAGCTCGACCGCGTCAAGGTGCAGTACGTCGCCGGGCAGGTCTACAAGCGCGACTCGGTCTTCGCGCAGGCGATGGAGCTCGCCGGGCTCGAGATCGTCGGGCTGTCGCACCGCGACGCCGACCGCATCCTCGAGCGCGTTCGCTCGGTCACCGTCGACGAGGTGAAGGCCGTCGCGGCGAAGTATTTCGGCGACGAGCAGCTGACCGTCGCGACGCTGCTGCCGCAGCCGCTCGGCGATCGCAAGCCGGCGGCGCCGCCGGCCGGACTGAGGCACTGACCCGATGGACCGCAACCCGACCCGACCCGCCGCGGCGCGCGCGCCCGCGAGCCGCGCCGCGCCCGCGCCCGCGACGCGCGGCATCCCGGCGCTGCTGCTCGCGCTCGCGCTGCTGCTGTGGGGCTCGCTCGCGCACGCGGTGCTGCCGATCGAGCACTGGACCACGTCGAACGGCGCGCGCGTCTACTTCGTGCGCGCCGACGCGATCCCGATGCTCGACGTCAGTATCGACTTCGACGCCGGCGCCCGTCACGATCCGCCCGCGAAGTCGGGCCTCGCGTCGATGACCACCGCGATGCTCGCGCGCGGCGTCGAGGGGCTCGACGAGGCGACGCTCGCCGAGCGCTTCGCCGACCTGGGCGCGAGCCGCGGCGGCGGCGCCGGCGACGACCGCGCGAGCCTGTCGCTGCGCACGCTCGCCTCGCCGCGCGAGCGTGACGCCGCGGTCGACCTGCTGGCGCGGATCGCCTCGTCCCCGACCTTCCCCGCCGCGCTGCTCGAGCGCGAGCGCGAGCGCACGATCCAGGGCCTGCGCGAGTCGCTGGTGCGGCCCGACGCGATCGCGCAGCGCACCTTCAGCGCGCTGATCTATCCGTCGCATCCGTACGGCGCCGAGCCGACGCCGGAGTCGATCGCCGCGATCCGCCGCGAGGACGTGGCCGCGTTCCACCGCGCGCGCTTCGGTGCGTCGGGCGCGGTCGTGTCCATGATCGGCGCGGTCACCCGCGCCGAGGCCGAGGCGATCGCCGAGCGGCTCACGCGCGGGCTGCCCGCCGGCGCGCCCGCTGCACCGCTGCCCGACGTGGCCGCGCCGCCGTCGGTCGAGCGCCGGATCGCGCATCCCGCCACGCAGAGCCACATCCTCGTCGGCGCGCCGGCGATCGCGCGCGGCGACCCCGATTTCTTCCCGCTCTTCGTCGGCAACTACGTGCTCGGTGGCGGCGGCTTCGTGTCGCGGCTGACCTCCGAGGTCCGCGAGAAGCGCGGCCTGTCGTACAGCGTCTACTCGTTCTTCTCGCCGATGGCGCAGCCCGGTCCGTTCACCGTCGGGCTGCAGACGCAGAAGGCGCAGACCGACGACGCGCTGAAGGTCGTGCGCGAGACGCTCGCGCGCTTCGTCGCCGACGGCCCGACCGAGGACGAGCTGCGCGCGGCCAAGCAGAACCTCGTCGGCGGCTTCGCGCTGCGGATCGACTCGAACCGCAAGATCCTGGACAACCTCGCGAACATCGGCTGGTACCGGCTGCCGCTCGACTACCTCGAGCGCTGGACCGACCGCGTCGAGGCGGTCACCACCGCGCAGGTCCGCGACGCGTTCAGGAAGGCCGTGCGCCCCGATCGCCTGGTGACCGTCGTGGTCGGCGCCGGTGACGCGGCCCGCTGAGCGCCGCGCGGGCCCGGGCCCGGCGCGCGACGCCGGGCGGCCCACCGGCCGCGGCACGCCGCCCTCGAAGATCCGCATCGTCGGCGGCGACTGGAAGCGCACGCCGCTCGCGGTCGTCGACGCGCCCGGCCTGCGGCCCACGCCCGACCGCGTCCGCGAGACGCTGTTCAACTGGCTCGGCCAGCGGCTCGACGGCTGGCGCTGCCTCGACCTCTATGCCGGCACCGGCGCGCTCGGCCTCGAGGCCGCCTCGCGCGGCGCCGCGCGCGTCGTGCTCGTCGAGCGCGAGCCGCGCGCGGTGCGGGCGCTGCACGAGGTCAAGGCGAAGCTGAAGGCCGACGCCGTCGAGATCGTGCAGGCCGACGCCGCCGCGTGGCTCGGCGGCGCGCGCGACCGCTTCGACCTGGTGTTCCTCGATCCGCCGTTCGGCGGCGGCGACCTCGCGCGGGTGCTGCCGCGCGTGGCGGCGCTGCTCGAGCCGGGCGGCTTCGTCTACGTCGAGACCGACCGTGCGCTCGCCGAGGGCGAGGCGCCGCTGTCGGCGGTGCCGGAACTGGCGCTGCGGCGCGCCGACAGGGCCGGGCAAGTCCACTATCATCTGCTCCACCGCGCCGCCCCGCCCCCTGGAGCCTGACGATGGCCATCGCCATCTACCCCGGAACCTTCGACCCGATGACCCGCGGGCACGAGGACATCGTGCGGCGAGCCGCCGGCATCTTCGATCGCGTCGTCGTCGGCGTGTCCG
>JBILTM010000346.1:0-3004 GCA_044371545.1 Burkholderiaceae bacterium | reverse complement strand
CGGCGGCTCGGCCCGCGGCGGGCTGAGGCCCCGCGCCTGCGCTTCAGGCCGCCGCGCGCTCCGGAACGGCCAGTCCGAGCCGCGCCCGCGCCGCGTCGTACTCGCGGGTCAGCTTCGCGACGAACTCGCCCGCGGTCTGCACGTCCTTGACCGCGCCGATGCCCTGGCCGCAGCCCCAGATGTCGCGCCACGCCTTGCTCTTGGTGCTGCCGCCCGAGCCGAACTGCATCTTGCTCGGATCGCTCTCGGGCAGGTTGTCCGGGTCGAGGCCGGCGGCGACGATCGAGGGGCGCAGGTAGTTGCCGTGCACGCCGGTGAACAGGTTCGTGTAGACGATGTCGCCCGCGGTGCCGTCGACGATCGCGTTCTTGTAGGCCTCGGTCGCGTTGGCCTCCTTCGTCGCGATGAACGCCGAGCCGATGTAGCCGAAGTCGGCGCCCATCGCCTCGGCGGCGAGCACCGCCTCGCCGGTGGCGATCGAGCCGGACAGCGCGATCGGGCCGTCGAACCACTCGCGCGTCTCCTGCACCAGCGCGAATGGCGACTGCACGCCCGCGTGGCCGCCCGCGCCGGTCGCCACGAGGATCAGGCCGTCGGCGCCCTTCTCGATCGCCTTGTGCGCGAAGGTCTGGTTGATCACGTCGTGCAGCACCATGCCGCCGTACGAGTGGATCGCCTCGTTGACGTCGGTGCGCGCGCCGAGCGAGGTGATGACCAGCGGCACCTTCCACTTCACGCACATCTCGACGTCGTGCTGCAGGCGGTCGTTCGACTTGTGCACGATCTGGTTGACCGCGAACGGCGCGCTCGGCCGCTCCGGGTGCTGGCGGTCCCACTCGGCCAGCTCGGTCGTGATCCGCTCCAGCCACTGGTCGAGCACCTCGGCGGGCCGTGCGTTCAGCGCCGGGAACGAGCCGACGATGCCGGCCTTGCACTGGGCGATCACGAGGTCCGGGTTGGACACGATGAACAGCGGCGAGCCGATCACCGGGATCGCGAGCCGTCGCTTCAGTTCCTGCAGCGTCATCCTTCTTTCCTTGGCCGTTCTGGGCGTCCGCAAGGATACACGGCGGGTCGGACCCCCGCCGGAGCGCGGTAGACTGCGCCGAAACGCCGAAGGAGGAGCGATGAAGGCAGTGCTGTGCAAGGAGTGGGGGCCGGCGGAGTCGCTGGTGGTCGAGGACGTGCCGGCGCGCGATCCCGGGCCGGGCGAGGTCCGCGTGCGCGTCAAGGCCGCGGGCGTCAACTTCCCCGACGTGCTGATCATCCAGAAGAAGTACCAGATGCAGCCGGCGCTGCCGTTCTCGCCCGGCTCCGAGGCCGCCGGCGAGGTGGTCGCGGTCGGCGCGGGCGTGACCCACGTGAAGCCGGGCGACGCGGTGATGGCCTATGCCGGCATCGGCTGCTTCGCCGAGGAAGTGGTCGCGCCCGCCGACAAGGTGATGAAGATCCCCGCGGGCGTCTCGTACGAGGTCGCCGCCGCGTTCACGCTGACCTACGGCACCTCGTGGCACGCGATCCGCGACCGCGCGGCGCTGCAGCCCGGCGAGACGATGCTGGTGCTGGGTGCGGCCGGCGGCGTCGGCCTGTCGGCGATCGAGATCGGCAAGGCGATCGGCGCGCGCGTGATCGCGGCCGCGTCCACCGACGAGAAGCTCGCGGTCTGCCGCGAGCACGGCGCCGACGCGACGATCAACTACGAGAAGGAAGACCTGCGCGAGGCGATCAAGCGCGAGACGCAGGGCAAGGGCCCGGACGTGATCTACGACCCGGTCGGCGGCAAGTTCGCCGAGCCCGCCTTCCGCTCGATCGGCTGGCGCGGCCGCTACCTGGTGATCGGGTTCGCGGCGGGCCAGATCCCCTCCATTGCGCTGAACCTCGCGCTGCTGAAGGGCGCCTCGATCGTCGGCGTGTTCTGGGGCGACTTCACGCGCCGCGAGCCGCAGGCGAATCTCGCCGGCATGAAGGAGATGATGGGCTGGCTGAACGAGGGCAAGCTCCGGCCGCACATCTCCGGGCGCTACCGCCTCGACGAGGTGACGCGCGCACTGAACGACATGTCGGCGCGCAAGGTCACCGGCAAGATCCTGATCGTGCCGTGAGCGGCGGCGCGGCCGCGCGGGGGTGCCGCGCGGCCGGCGTCGGACGCCTCAGACCGCGTCGTCCATCGAGAGGATGCCGCGGGCGCGCATCGCGGCCCGCATCTTTGCGAGCGCGCTCGCCTCGAGCTGGCTGGCGCGCTGCGGGGTGACGCCCAGTCGGCGGGCGATCTCGACGAGCGTCAGCCCGCTCGACGCATCGTCGGAGCCGAGGCCGAATCGCATCTCGAGGACCTTGCGTTCGTTGGAAGTCAGCATGGTGTCCTTGGGCGGCAGGTTGGGGGCGCAGGGGTCGCTCATTCCCGTCAGATGAGGATGGGCCCTCGGTGGCTCAAGGGGTGAGCCACCAAAGGGGCATGTGGCCGGACGCGCCGGAGGGAGGCCGGGCCCGGCCGCGGTCAGGTCCGGCCGTCGAGCAGCGACTCGACCTGCGCGAGACGGCGGCAGCGCAGCAGGTCGAACCGCACCGGCTGCTGCCCCGACTTCGCGAGCAGCGCGAGCAGCTCCCTCACATGACGCGAATCGGCGGCCAGATGTTCCAGCTCGCGACGCTCGGCGTCGGCCAGCGGCACCGCGAGCTCGACCATCCTGCGGCCGCGCCAGACCATCCAGACCGCGAGCGCGCCGGCCATGACGACGATGCCGGGCGAGGCGGTGCTGCCGAGCAGCAGCACGGCCGTCAGGACCGCGAACGCGGACTCGGTCGTGCCCTGGCGGCGCAGGAGCGCGGTTCGATCGGGACGCTCGGTGTTCATCGTGGGGCTCGGTCGGGACGACAGCGACCGTCCTGACATGGGGACGGCGCGCCCCGGCTCAAGCCCCGCCGGGGTGCCCGATCACGTCCTGGGGTAGGGCTTGCCCTGTGGGGGCACCGTCCAGAAGTACACCGTGCGGTTGCCCTTCTC
>JBILTM010000345.1:0-3005 GCA_044371545.1 Burkholderiaceae bacterium | reverse complement strand
GCCGGCGCCGTCGACCTCGGCGACGCCCGACGCGTCGACCTCCAGGTCCGCGTCGGGCGGCGACGCGTCGAGGGCCGCGAGCCACTGCGTGCGCAGCTCGCTCGCCGCGTAGATCGTCAGCTCCGCGGGCAACGGGGGGAATGCGCTCACGCTCGGCTCCTCAGGGCAGGATCAGCTTGGACACCGCGTCGAGCAGCTGCGGCGGATTGAACGGCTTGACGATCCACGCCTTGGCCCCGGCGGCCCGGCCGAGCTGCTTCTTCTCGTCCTGGCCCTCGGTGGTCAGCATGATCACCGGCGTGAACTTGTGGCGGGCGTGCTGCTTGACCCGGGTCAGGAACGTGATGCCGTCCATGTTCGGCATGTTCACGTCGCTGACGATCAGGTGGACCTTCTGCGCCGCCTCGAGCTTCGCGAGCGCGTCCTGCCCGTCGCAGGCATCGATCACCGCGTAGCCCGCGCGTTCGAGCGCGAGCCGCACGACGGTGCGCAGCGACGAGGAGTCGTCGACGATGAGGATGATCTTGGCCATGGAGGGGGGTGGCGTCTCGGTTCGGGGGCGGATCAGAAGAACGTGGTCTCGAACTGCGGCTGGGGCACGGAGGCGGCGGGCGAGGCGCCCGGCGCGCCCCGGATCGCGCGCTGCTCGTCGGTCGTGTAGCCCGCACCGAGCAACGCGTCCCATTCCTCGCGGGTCGGCGCGTGGCCGTCGGCCAGCGCGCGCTGCAGCCGCTCGGCACCGTCGCGGATCGAGCGCGAGACCTGGTCGAGGATCTGGCTGACGCGGTCCTGGAACTGGAAGGCGATCATCAGCTGCTCGACCTGCGACCTCACCGACTCGCCGCGCTCGCGCAGCGCCGCGGCGCGCGCGTTCAGCGCGGACACCGCGCCGTCGACGTCGGCGATCACGTCGCCGACGGTGCGCTCGGACTCGTGGATCGCGTCGGCGTCGCGGTGCGCGTGGCGGTCGGCCTGCGACAGCAGCGCGTGCATGCGCACCCCGAACGCCTGCACCTGGTCGCCGATCCGCTTGCCGGTGGCGCCGGACTCGCTCGACAGGCGCCTGACCTCCGCGGCGACCACCGCGAAGCCGCGGCCGCTGTCGCCCGCGCGCGCCGCCTCGATCGCGGCGTTGATCGACAGCAGGTTCGTCTGGCGCGCGATCTTGCCGACGTCCTCGGCCATTGCGCTCAGGTTGCGCGACTCGGCCGACAGCGCGCGGACCGAGTCGAGCATCTGCTCGCGCGAACCGACGAATCCGCCGAAGCGATCGAGCAGGGCCTTCAGGCGGTCCTCGCACTGGGCGAGCACCGCGGCGCGCGCGTCGACCGCGGACGGCCCGCCGCCACCATCGGTCGGCGCGACCACCTCGTCGAGGTCCGAAAGGATCCGCGAGAAGCCGCCGAGCAGTTGCTCGGTCGCTTCGCGCATCTGCGCCTGCACGGTGCCGATGTGGGCGACCCACAGCGCCGATGCCTCGCCGAGCCGCTCGGCGACCTGCGCGGGCGGCGCGTCGATCGCCGCGGCGCAAGCGTCGGCCGGGCGCAGCACACGCAGCAGCCGACGCAGCACGCCGGGTCCCCGCGGGGCGCTCATCGACGCGACTCCCGGAAGACGGCAGGGGGCGACCGGTCGGGGGTGTGGCGAACGAAGTCGATCATGGTCGGGGGGTCCGTGGCGACGGCGGGCGACCGGATGACCGCGTCGGCGTCATGGAAAGTTTCGGCCCCACGCCGAGGGAGCTGAGGCCGATAAGCGGCACCAAATGCCGCCTGCTCCCGAAGCCTTGACGCTCGTCAAGTTCGGCGCGGCGTTCCCCGATGGCGCGTCGGAAGACGCCGACGCGACGCGAGCCGACCGTGCGGTCGTGCGATGACCGGCGCGCGGGCCGCGCGTGGCGCCGTCAGCCTGCGGCGGCGGCGGCCTCGAGGGGCTCGCTCGCGATCCGGTCCCACAGCGCGCGCATGCGCGCCATCAGCTCGAGCGACTCCTGCCAGCGGTCCGAGAGCTCGTAGCCGTCGGCCCCGGTGATCGCGTACGGCGCGGGGCCGAGCTCGCAGAGGAAGGTCAGCGTGTCGTCGGGCCCAGCGCGCCGGCGCCAGCTGCGCATCGCATAGGCCCACCAGCCCATGAACAGCTCGACCCAACCCTGGTGCTGCGGGAAGCCGATCTGCACCTGCACCTGCTCGCGCGACGCGACGCGGCCGTGCAGCGCCCAGGTGTGGTCGAGGATCCGGTGGATCAGCGCGTGGTTCTCGTCGGCGATCGGCCACGCGAACTCGCGGCCGACGAGGTAGTGCGACAGGTCGGCGGTCAGGTGCAGGTCGGGGAAGCGGTCGAGCAGGTGCAGCGTGAAGATGAGGTCGGTCGTCATCCGGTCGCGGTGCGTCTCGATCCGCAGCGGCACGCCGGCCTCGCGGGCGAGCCGGCGCCAGCCCTCGATGTACGGCACGCAGTCCTCGAGGCGGTACGGCCTCACGTCGGCCTGCAGGTTCAGGTGGTCCGCGCCCAGCTCGCGCACGTGCGCGAGGATCGGCATCAGGTCGTCCACCGAGCGGGGATAGCACTGCGCCTGCCAGCTCATGCCGTGGCGGCGCAGGAAGTCGGTGACGGTGCGGGCGTAGTCGAGGTCGGCGAAGCGCACGCCGCAGCCGTCGAAGCCGGCGTCGCGGATCATCGCGAGCTTCTCGTCGAGGGTCCACTCGAGCCCGTCGGGACGGCGGCGCTCCATCGCCCACAGCGACTGGTACACCTTGAACTGCTGCATGGAGTCTCCCTCCCGGGCTGGCGCCGGGTCGGATGCACTGTAGCGCAGCGCGGGTGACGGCGCAGGGAGGTCGGGCGGCGCACGGAACGGCCCGGTCCGGTGCAGAATGGGCACCCGCCCCGCCGGGCCGGACGCGCAGCCAGCGCGGTCCGCGGACGGGCGCGCCAGACGGAGACACGATGGGCCGGATCGAGACCGATTACCTGATCGTCGGCAGCGGCGCCGCGGGCCTCGCCTT
>JBILTM010000095.1:0-18562 GCA_044371545.1 Burkholderiaceae bacterium | reverse complement strand
TTCGGGCCGCCCGGCGCCGTGGCCCCGACCAGCTCGGTGGTCGCGCCGCGGAAGCTGACCGCGGTCCAGGCCTTGCGCACCGCGGTCTCGGGCGTGTGCATGCCGGCGAGCGGGTCGCGCAGCACCACCACCGGCACGCCCGAGCGGTCGACCACCGCGACCGCGACCGTCGCGCCGCGCTTGCGGCATTCGGCGAGCGCGGCCTGCGCGGCGACGAGCGACGCGTCGAAGGTGATCGTCGGCACGCGGTCGACCGCCTTGACGTCCTTCGGCTGCGCGACGCACGGTGAGGCGAGCACGACGGCGAGCGCCGCGCCGGCAGCGGCTCGGAAGATGCGGGGGGTCATCGGGAGTCTCCTCGGTGGATCGGTGACGGATCGTCGTCGCGATGCTCGCACCGGGGGGTGCGGGACGGACTGACGCGGATCAACGCATGCAGCCGCCGGAGGCACTCAGCGCGACGCGGCACGCCCCGCGGCCTTCGCGCGCGGCCGCACCACGACGGCCGGCGGCGCGTCGTCGATCGCCACCTGCGTGCACACGGTGCGGCACAGCGTCGCGACGAACTCGTTCTTCAGGCTGTAGTAGATCTGCGTCCCGTCGCGCCGCTTGCCGAGCACGCCGCTGCGGTAGAGCGTCGACAGGTGCTGCGACATGTTCGGCTGCGTGGTGTCGATCTGGGCGAGCAGCTCGGAGACGTTCTTCTCCTGCTGGCACACCGCGCTGATGATCTTCAGACGGATCGGTGCCGAGAGCAGGCCGAAGAGCTCGGCCACCGTCTCGAAGACGCGGTCGTCGGGAGAAGTGGCGTCCATGCGCGCACCGTTCGGGGAGGTCGGTGGATGATTATATTCGCGATGAGCGATTTTCGGCCGCCGTCAGTCGAACCGGTAGTGGTCGCGGTTCAGCACCGCGGCCACCGACGTCACCTCCTCGGGGAACATGCCGAGATTCAGCTCGGTGTTGCACTGCTCGACCATCCCCCGCAGGAAGCCGGGCGTCGAGATGCGACCCTTCGGCCGGTAGATCGACGCGCCGTCGCCGCCGAACTTGCGGGCGTGGCACTCGGCGCAGCGGTGCTCGCGGATCAGCCGTTCGCCCAGCGGCAGGTCGGCGTCCGCGAACAGCATCGCGGCGCGCGGCGGCGTCTGCGCGGTCCCTGAGGCCGCCCACGCCAGCACCGCCGCCACTGCGGCGAGCGCGACGGCACGGCGCCGTGACGCCGCTCGCCCCGACCTCGACCGGTTCCCTTCATCCATCGTGCCTCTCCTTCATGCCGGCCCGTCCGCGAGGCGCGCGAGCGCGAGCACGTCGTCCTCGAACATCTCGCCCGGGATCCGCTGCAGCAGCCGGCCGCGCCGGTCGAAGGTCAGCGTCGTCGGCGTGACCCGGCGCTGCACGAGCCGCGTGCGCAGCGCGTCGGTCGCGATCGTCATCGGGAACGTGTAGCCGCGCTCACGCACGTGCCGGCGCACCAGCTCCGGGTCGCGATCGAGCGAGACGCCGAGCACGCGCATCGGGCCACCGCGCACCACCTGCCAGAGTTTCTCGACGTGCGGGTTGTGTCCATGGCAGAACGGGCACCACGTCGCCCACAGCACGACGACCGCGGCGCGGTCGCGCCAGCTCTCGGGCTGCCACACCGTGCCGTCGAGCAGCACGATCTCGGGCCACTCGAACGGCAGGGGCGACGCCGCGCCCTGCGCGTTCGCACTCGGCGCCGACGCGAGCAGCGGCATGCATCCGCACGCGGCGAGCCCGCGCAACGACCGCCTGCGTCCGTTCACTTCATCGACTCCCGTTCGAGCTGCAGGTAGGTGTTGTACGCGTTCATCCGGTTCGCGAGCCCGAAGAGCGGCAGCTTCGCGAAACGCGACCAGTCGGTGCGGGCGTAGGCGTCCTCGAACGGCTCGAGGTTGCGCGCCGCCTCGCCCATCGCGGTGCGCAGGTGCACGAGGTAGTCGCGCGTGAGCCGCAGGTCGCCCTCGGGATCGGTCGACGGCGGTCCGTGGCCGGGGACCAGCACCGCCGGCCGCAGCGCGATCAGCGCGTCGAGCGTCTCGATCCAGCGGCGGCTGTCGGCCTGGCCCACGAACGGGATCCGGCCGCGGAACACCAGGTCCCCGGCGAACAGCACGCGCGGGCGTGGCAGGTAGACGACAAGGTCCTCGGGCGTGTGCGCCGGCCCCGCGTGGCGCAGCTCGACGCGCTCGCCGCCAATCTCGAGCACCACGTCGCCGTCGATCCACCGGTCGGCCTGCACCAGCCGGGTCGATGCGTCGACCCAGGGCGCGAGTTCGCGCCGGCTCGCCTCGAGCCGCAGCGCCGCGGTGTCCGAATTCAGGTATTCGCGGCCCGCGGCGTGCGCGACGATCCGCGCGCCCCGCGCCTTCAGCGCCTGCAGCCCGTAGACGTGGTCGGCGTGGTAGTGCGTGACGATCACATCGCGCACCGGCCGGCCCGCGACGCGGGCGATCTCGCCGAGCATCGCCTCGGCGAGCGTCGGCGAGCCGAGCGCGTCGACCACGACCACGCCGTCGCCGGCGACGAAGAACGCGGCGTTCGAGATGAAGTTGCGGTTCGCGGGCGAGCCGAGCGCGGCCTCGCCCTGCACCATCCAGACGCCGTCGGCGACGGGCACCGCGCGCACCTCCTGCGCCGCGCGGACCGCGGGCGCCCACGCGCAGGCCGCGGCGAGGAGCGCGGGCGCGAGCCGCCGCATCCACGTCACGAGCGTGCGTCGCGATCGGGCAACGTGCCGTCCGGGACCGACCATTCGGGATGTCCGCTTTATCGCTCTACACGAATATACTCATTTCTCGAAGCTTGGTGCTGTCGGAGATGCGCGGGTCCTGGGTCGAGTACGATCCCGCCGCGGTCCGATTTCCACCGCAGTGACAACACGGAGACGCTCGATGATCCCAACGCACCGGCTCGCCGGCCTCGCCGCGATCGCGGCCTCGGCCCTCCTCGCGGCGCCCGCCTTCGCGCAGGCCCCGCAGGACCCGAACCTCGCCCGCAACCTCGCCGCGACCTGCGCGAACTGCCACGGCACCAACGGCCAGGCGCGCGGCGACATGAAGCCGCTCGCGGGCGTGCCGGCCGACAAGCTGCTCGCGATGCTCGCCGACTACCGCAGCGGCGCGCAGCCCGCGACGATCATGCACCAGATCGTCAGGGGCTACACCGAGCCGCAGCTGCAGCTGATCGCGCAGTTCTTCGCCGCCCAGAAGCCGAAGCAATGACGGGGCCCACCATGATCCAGACCTTCGAGACCTCCCTCCCCTCGCCGGCCCGTCGCCGGTGGCTCGCCGCGGGCGCGGCGCTCGGCGGCACGGCGCTCGCCGGCTGCGCGTCGTTCGGCAGCGGCCCCTCGATCGGCCGCGTCGTCGTCGTCGGCGGCGGCTTCGGCGGCGCGACCGCCGCGCGCTACCTGAAGATGTGGGGCGGCAACATCGACGTGACCCTCGTCGAGCGCAACGCGTCCTTCGTGTCCTGCCCGATCTCCAACCTCGTCGTCGGCGGCTATCGCCAGATCGGCGACGTGACACGCGGCTACGACGGCCTGAAGGCCCTCGGCGTCCGGGTCGTGCAGGGCGAGGTCGTCGGCATCGACCCGGTCGGCAAGAAGCTGCGCCTCGGTGGCGGCACCGAGCTCGCCTACGACCGCCTCGTGCTGTCGCCCGGCATCGGCTTCATGACGAACGAGGTCGGCGGGCTGCAGGCCGCGCTCGACTCCGGCCGGATCGTGCACGCGTGGCAGGCCGGTGCGCAGACGGTGGCGCTTCGCAACCAGCTGACCGCGATGCGCGACGGCGGCGTGGTCGCGATCTCGATCCCCAAGGTGCCGTACCGCTGCCCCCCCGGCCCGTACGAGCGCGCGTGCATGATCGCGAGCTACCTGAAGACCGCGAAGCCCAAGTCCAAGCTGCTGGTCCTCGACGCGAACCCCGAGGTGCAGTCGAAGAAGGCGCTGTTCGAGAAGGCGTTCGCCGACCACTACAAGGGCATCCTCGAGTACCGGCCGAACGCCGAGCTGAAGGAGGTGTCCGGCGGCGTCGCGAAGCTCGACTTCGAGGACGTGAAGGTCGACGTGCTCAACGTCGTGCCGCCGCAGCGCGCGGCCGACATCGCGCGCCAGGCCGGTGTCGTCAACGTCAACAACCGCTGGGCCGGCGTCGACTGGCTGACGATGGAGTCGACCGCGGTCAAGGGCGTGCACGTGCTCGGCGACGCGACCTTCCCGGCGCCGACGATGCCGAAGTCCGGCCACATGGCCAACCAGCACGCGAAGGTCGCGGCCGCCGCGATCATCAACCTGCTGAAGGGCGAGCCGGTCAACCCGACGCCGGTGGTGATGAACACCTGCTACAGCTTCGTCACCCAGCGCGACGTGATCCACGTGGCGTCGGTCCACCAGTACGACGCGGCGGACAAGACGGTCAAGCCGGTGCCCGGCTCGGGCGGCGTGTCGGCGGCGGCCAACCAGCTCGAGGGCCGCTACGCGATCGCGTGGGCCGACAACATCTGGGCGGACATGCTCGCGGTCTGAACCGGGGGCGGCCTACTTCAGCCCGCTGAGGTAGGCCGCGACCGCCTTCGTCTCCTGCTCGGTGAGCTTGCTCGCGATGGCGTGCATCACCGCGTTGTCGTTGGTGCGCTCGCGCTTGCCGAACTGCCTGAGCTGGTTCTCGACGTACTGCGCGTGCTGGCCGGCGAGCCGGGGGAGCGCGTCGCTGCCTTGCGCAGCGGGCCCGTGGCAGCTTGCGCAGGCGGGCACGCCGCTCGCGGGGTTGCCGTTCAGGTAGACGCCCTGCCCGGCCTTCGCGAGCCCCGGGTCCGAGACCTCGTGCGCGTGCGTCGGCCGCGACGCGTACCACGCGCCGAGCGCCGTGAAATCGGCGGCCGTCAGGTCCTCGACCATCGGCTGCATCGTCGTGTTCTTCCTGCGACCCGACTTGTAGTCGGCGAGCTGTCGCGCGACGTAGGCGGCGTTCTGGCCGGCGAGCCGCGGGAACACCGGGCTCGAGCTCTCGCCGTCGGCGCCGTGGCACAGGAAGCACTTGCCCTGCACGATCTCCTCGGCCCGCTTCGCGTCGTCGGCGCTCGCCACCGACGCCGCCCCGAGCAGACCGGCCATCGCCACCGCGGCGGCCGCGGCCCACGCCACCCCCATCCTCATCGTCTCGCCCCCATCGCCCCTGCCCATCCCCGATCGTTCCTGCTCGTCCCTGCGCGTCCTCACGCCGCCCCCCCGGGGCGGAACACCCGGCTGCCCGGCACCGGCTGGTCGAGCGCACCGCTCGGGCGCCCGTCGACGAGCCGGTCGGTGGCCGCCGCGGCGGCCCACATCGCGCACAGCGTCACCCACGAGGTCATCGTGAAGATCGCCGCGCCCGACAGCCCGGCGCCGACCGCGCAGCCACCGGCCAGCATGCCGCCGAAGCCCATCAGCACCGCGCCGAGAATGTAGCGCCGCATGCTCGCGCCGCCCTGGAAACCCTCCAGCCTCAGCTCGCCGAACAGCGACGCGGCGAGGAACGACCCGACGACCACGCCGGGCACGAGGCCGAGATCGAAGGTCGGCGGCCGGTCCCCGGCGAACAGCACGCGGGTCAGCACCTCGGCCGACGGGCCGGTGAAGCTGATCGCCTGGATCGGATGCGGATCGAAGGAGACCTTCGCGATCGCGTAGGTGACCCACCACGCCGCCGCGACCGCCAGCCCGACTCCGATCGCGCCGACCCGGCCCCACGCGGGCACGCGCTGCCGGCGCGCCCACCAGACGGCCGCACCGAGCCAGACCAGCCCGAAGACGAGCGCGGCGCCGTGGCCGATGCCGAGCCGCTGGACCAGATCGCGCGAGGCCCCGCCGTCGACCGTCCACCATGCCGAGATCGTCTCGCGCAGCGGCGCCAGCACGCCGGTCCAGGACGCCTGCGCGGTCACCGCGAACACCAGCCCGGACATCACCGAGCGCAGGTTGCCCTGGGCCGCGAGCACCAGCAGCCGGCTCGAGCAGCCGCGGGCGAGGATCATGCCGATGCCGAAGAGCGCGCCACCGACCGCTGCGCCCGAGAGGCTCCCGCGCGCCGCGATCTGCCGCGCGTCGCCCGCATCGAACGCACCCGCGAGCACGAGCGCCTGCGTCGCGACCACCGCGGTCGCGAACGCGAACAGCCACACCGAGAGCTTGCCGCCCGGATGCCCGCGCGCGAACTCGATGACCGCCGAGCGCAGGCAGAAGCGCGAGCGCTGCGCGAAGAAGCCGAAGGCGATGCCTACGGCGAGGCCCGCCGCGGCGAGCGCGCCGTTCTCACCGAGGGCCTCGACGAACGCTTCCACGACGACGCTCCGTGCGGCGGCCGCCCCGGCCTCAAGGCCGGATGTACGCCGCGCCCTGCTTCTGCAGCTTCGCGAGGCGCACGACGCCCGACGGCGTGAACGCCGCCTCCTGGATGAACTGCTCCTTCTTCAGGTTGCGGTTGCGCAGCGTGATCTCGCAGACCTCGAAGGTCACGCCGCGCGCGACCAGCGCCGCGACGGTCGCGTCATACGGATTGCCATTGCGGTCCTTCGCGCCTTCCATCAGGAAGTCGACGCCTTCGGCGTGGGTCACGACGGTGATCCTCGCCTGCGGGTCGACGTCGAGGTGGTTGCGCACGTTGCGCAGGCCGCCCAGCGCCTGCGCCTTCGCATCGCTGATGTGGTAGACGACGGCGTCCTGCGCGGACGCCGCGGCGGCGGCGAGCGCCAGCAAGGCGCCGGCCGCGATCGTGCGGATGCGTCGGTTCATGCGTGTGCCTGCCTCGTGCCGGACCGTGCGGCCGCTCAGGCCGCGATGCCCGGATTGCCCTGCACGCCGATCAGCCGCGGCGTGTTCAGCGTGCGCGCGGCCACCCGGCCGCCGCGTCCCTTGAGCCAGGTCTCGACGACGTCCCACACCGGCTTCACGCCCGGCGCGTTCTTCGCCTCCTCGGCGACCGGCGCCCAGCCGGCGACCCGGTAGCGCTTGTCCGCCTCGATCGGACGGCCCTTCAACCGCATGTCGGTGATCCGCGAGCCCATGCCCGCAGCCGGCGCGATCGCGTACTCGAGCCCGCCCACCCGCACCATGTCGCCGCCCTGCTGGTAGTACGGATCGGGATTGAACAGGTTGTCCGCGACGTCCTCGAGGATCGTCTTGATCGTCTCGCCGGTCATCTCGGTCAGCGTCGCGTACGGGTAGGTGATCGCGACCTGGTCCATCAGCAGCTCGCGGGTGATGGCATCGCCGGGCAGCAGCGAGGTGCCCCAGCGGAACCCCGGCGAGAACGCGAGGTCGGCGCCCTGCACGTCCATCAGCGCGTCGACGATCAGCTGGTCCCAGGCGCCGTTGAAGTTGCCGCGCCGGTAGAGCACGCCGTCGGTGACCGCGAGCGTCTCGGCGAGCTTCGCCTCGTACGGCGCGCGCACCTTGCGGATCAGTGCGTCCATCGCCGGATCCGCCTTCAGCATGTTCGAGAACACCGGCAGCAGCCGGTAGCGGACGTCCGCGACCTTGCCGCCCTTCACGTCGAAGTCCATCACGCCGAGGAACTTGCCGTTGCTGCCCGCGTTGGTGACCAGCGTGATGCCGCCCGCGTTCCTCACCGGGATCGCGACCGGCACGCCGTCGTGCGTGTGGCCGCCCAGGATGGCGTCGACGCCGCGCACCCGCGAGGCCATCTTCAGGTCGACGTCCATCCCGTTGTGCGAGAGGACCACGACGACCTGCGCACCCTTGCCGCGCGCCTCGTCGACGACCTTCTGCATGTTGTCGTCCTGGATGCCGAAGCTCCAGTCCGCCACCTGGTAGCGCGGATTCGCGATCGGGGTGTACGGAAACGCCTGCCCGACGATCGCGACCGGCACCCCGTTGATCGGACGGATCACATAAGGCCGAAACACCGGATCCTCGAAGTCGGTGGTCCGGACGTTCTGCGCGACGAAGTCGACCGCGCCCTTGAAGTCCTTGTCGACGATCTCCTTGACCCGCTCCATCCCGTAGGTGAATTCCCAGTGGCCGGTCATCACGTCCACGCCGAGCGCCTTGCAGGCATCGACCATGTCCTGCGCGTTCGTCCACAGCGAGGTCGCCGAGCCTTGCCAGGTATCGCCGCCGTCGAGCAGCAGCGCCCCCGGGCGGCTCGCCTTCAGCTGCTTCACGAGCGTGGCGAGGTGGGCGAAGCCGCCGACCTTGCCGTAGCGGCGCGAGGCCTGCTCGAAGTCGAGGTAGGTGAACGCATGCGCCTGGGGCGTGCCGGCCGGGATCTTCGCCGCCTTCAGCAGGTGCTCGCCCACCAGGTGCGGCAGCTGGCCGGCCATGCCGCCGACCCCGAGGTTCACGCTCGGCTCGCGGAAGCGGATCGGCAGCAGCTGCGCGTGGCAGTCGGTCATGTGCAGCAGCGACACGTTGCCGAACGGCGGCAGGTCGTACAGGCCCTGCTGGGCGGCCTGCGCGTCGGCCTCGTCGTGCCGGCCGAGGGCCATGCCCGCCGCCGACGCCGCGGCCAGCACCTGGAGGAACTCGCGCCTCGAAAGATTCATGATTCGGCAACCACTGATGGAAAGGGCGCACCCCGCACGGGCGGGGCGCGGGACGCTACTGGTTCACGGGGGACTTCGGGTCGAGCAGCAGCGCCATCAGGTCCTTGAGCTGCTGCTCGTTCAGCAGCCCGCCGTGGCCGAAGCGGGGCATGTTCGAGCACGCGTTGTAGGCGCGCGTGTTCCACAGCTTGCCCCAGGTGTACTCGAGCATCGCCTTCGCCGCGGGGCTGCCCGGATCGGTGACGCCGCGCAGCTTGCCGTAGTTGTAGAGGCTCGGGCCGATCGTGCCGTACGAGATCTCGGCCTTGGACAGCTGGTGGCAGTTGTAGCAGTTGCCGCCGTTGGCCGCGGGATCCGTGCTCGCGTCGGTCCAGGTCATGCCGCGCCCGCTCTGCGCGATCGTCTCGCCGCGCCTGAAGTCGCCGAGGTAGCGGCCGTCGGACGGGGCCCGGATCGTCTTGAGGTTCTCGGCCTCGATCCGCTTGGCGAGCGCTTCGGGCACGTCCTTGCCCGTCACCGCGGCGTCCGAGCAGGCGTCGTTGGCGAGATCCTGGTTCAACCGGTCGACCTTCGCGATGCCCTGGTCGCGGAACGAGGCCTTCATCATCCGGTCCGCGCGCTCGTCGAGTTCGGCGCTCGAGGGCGCCGTCATCGACGACCAGGTGGAGGCGACGGTCGCGCAGCCGGCGACCAGGCAGACGACACCGAGCGCAGCGGCGGTCGTGCGGAACGTGCGTGTGCGGTTCATGCGGCCTTCCTCAGCGCTTGATCGACGGCGCGATCGATTCCGCGCCCTTCGCGTTGACACCCATGTAGGTCCCGAGGGCGATGGTCACGTCCGATCCGTAGCCGGGGAACGGGAAGCGCTGCTGACGGAAGCAGTCGTTGAGCCGCCGCTGCATGCCCCATAGCTCGCCGCTGCTGACGCGATAGGCCGGCCACGCGGCGAAGCCCACGCCATCGCCCGGATTCTTCGTGAGCAACGGCAGGTCCTGCAGGCGGATGCGCTTGCCTTCCTCGCCGTGGCACGACGCGCACGAGAAGTCGTGCGAGCCGCCGCGATAGAAGAAGGCGCGCTTGCCGAGCTCGTACATCTCGCGCTCGGCGGCGTGCGACTGCGGCAGGTCGAACTTCATGCCGCGCGACTCGGCCGAGATCCAGGCGACCAGCGCCTCCATGTTCTGCTGCTCGCCGCGACCGAACGGGGTCTTGGCGACCTCGGCGGCGGAGATGCCCTGCAGCGTCTCCATGCAGGTCATCAGCCGCGACTCGAGGTCCTGGACACGCTTCGTGTCGGCGAAGTACCGGGGCAGCGTGACGAAGACGCCCTTGACGACGCCCGGCCCGCGGCCGAGGTCGCACTGTTCCATCGAGGCGTTCTTCGGACCGCGCTTGCGCTTCCACAGGTCCTCGCCCTTCGCCTCGAACAGCTCGGCCGGGTTGCCGTCCTCGAGCATCTTGCGGTACTCGGCGATGCCGTCGGCCGTGGACTTGCCCTGCCCATGCGCCGCGCTGGCCACGGCGACGGCGAGCGTCACCGCGATCGCGGTTCTTCTCATGTGGATCTCCTCGTTCGTTCTTTCGACTCGTCGCGACGGGGCCCCGCTCCCATCGCGCAGCTGAAGCCACCCCTGCCGGAATCCAGGCCGACCGAGCCCTGACAGTCCACTGGACTGTCAGGACACGGTCGCCTCATCGGTCCGCTTGTCGCCCTTGTTGTCGACCCAGGTCACCGAGATCTTGTCGCCGGCCTTCGCGCCCTT
This sequence comes from Burkholderiaceae bacterium, assembly GCA_044371545.1. GTDB lineage: Bacteria > Pseudomonadota > Gammaproteobacteria > Burkholderiales > Burkholderiaceae_E > UBA4615. The sequence continues at coordinate 8,231 of JBILTM010000095.1, read as the reverse complement.
GACGACGAACTGCAGGAACGGGTTCTTCGAGACCGCCGGACCCCACTGCGCAGTCATCACGATCTTGCCGTTGTGCTGCGCGCTGACCTCCTGGATGTACCAGGCGGGGACGATCTTGCCGGACGCGTCCTTGCGCTGCCCGGTCTCCATCTCGTGACTCATCAGCACGCGCACGGTGGCCTTGTCGCCGGACGCCTGCGCGCGGATGCGCATCGGATCTGCCATGTCGCTCTCCTTCGGTTCGTGTGCCGTCAGCCGCCGCAGCCGCCGAGCGTGACCTTGACTTCCTTCTTCGCGAACAGCGCCTTGCCGTCGGCGGTGATCGCCACCGCGTAGACGTCGGACGACTGGCCCATCTTCACGCGGGTACTGAAGCTCGGCTCGACGGCGTCGGTGACGTCGAAGAACGCGGCGAGCGTGTTCGGGTTCTTCTCGACGAGCACGAGCAGTTGCTTGACGCCCGCCGCGGTGGTCGCGACGCCGATCGGCACGACCGCGCCGTTCTCGGCGATGTCGGGGGCCGTCAGGGTGACGTCCTTGCTCTCGGCGGGCGCCGAGGCGCCCATCGCCTTCATCAGCTCGGCGACCGTCTTGGCCTCGAAGGCGGCCTTGTTCCACGCGCCCGCCGACTGGGCGAACGCGACGTTGGGCAGCCAACCGGCCGCCGCGAGCGCCGCCGCCACGCGGGCGGAGTCGCTCAGCATCTTCCTGCGGGTGTTCACGGACGAGGTCTCCTGTTCGGGGTGAAGCGGTGACGGAACTGAACCGGACATGTTACTTCCTGGCACCGGCGGCCAGCCATTGCGCGATCGACTTTGCATCGCCGTCGCCGAGCGCTTGCGGCGGCATCGGGATCGGGCCCCAGACGCCGGCGCCGCCGGCCTTGATCTTGCCGGCGAGGTAGTCGACGGCGTCGCCGCGTCCGGCGTGCTTCCTCGCGATGTCGCGAAAGCTCGGTCCGACCAGCTTCGCGTCGAGGCCGTGGCAGGCGGTGCAGGCGTGTTTCTGGGCGAGCGCGAGCGCCGAGCCCGAGCCCTGCGCCGCCGCGGGAGCGGCCGCTGCCGCGGGAGCGGGCGCCGCTGCGGCGAGCGTCGCGCCCCCCGCCCGCGCGGCGGACTCCGACAGCGACGCGGGCGCCGGACGCGTCGTGTCCGCGCCGCGCTGCGGGCCGACGACCCGGTTCTGCTCGGCGAGGTTGCCGTGCTGGTTGCGGGCGAAGTCCGGCAGCTGCGAGGCGACCTTCGGCTCGGTCGCGCAGTCGTTCACGCACGCGACCGCCGCGACATCGGGCTTGCGCGTGCCGAAGCCGGCGCCGGGCCACATCGCGTGCTCGGTCGTCATGCCGTTGCGGTTGGGCAGCCGCTGCTGGACCTCGCGCACGTTCGCGTCCGACAGCGTGAAGTCGTCGGGCACGACGCCACCCAGGTTGAGGATGTAGGCGGTGACCGCGTACACCTCCTCGACGGTGAGTGACTTCGGCGCGTTCCAGGGCATCGCGCGGTTGATGTAGTCCCACAGCGTCGACAGGTTCGACAGCTTCATCAGCGTCGTGCGGCCGGGAAACGAGGGATCGGTCAGCCGCGCGACGCGGCCGGTCCGGACGTCCTCCTTCGTGGTGCCGCCGACGATCGGCGCGAACACCTCGTTGCTCTCGCCGAAGATGCCGTGGCACGAGGCGCACTTCGACTCCCAGACGTCCTGGCCCTTCGCGACGCTGCCCGAGCCCTTCGGCAGGCCCCTGAAGTCGGGCCGCACGTCGATGTCCCAGGCGGCGAGCTCCTTGGGCGTGGCGGGCCGCCCGATGCCGGGGAACGCGGACGACTGGGCGAACGCGGCGCCCGCCGCGAGCGCGAGCGCCACGGCGGCGAGGCCGCGCACGAGCTCACGACAGCTGGACATTGCGGACCTCCCCGCTCTCGGTGACCAGCCAGGTCTGCACCGCGTTGTTGTGGTAGATCGAGCGTGAGCCGCGTACCGCTCGCAGCTGGCGGTAGGTCGGCTGCACGTAGCCGGTCTCGTCCGTCGCGCGGCTCAGCACGAGGGCGGGCTTGCCGTCCCAGGTCCAGTCGAGGTTGAAGCGGGTCAGGCATTTCGACAGCACCGGCGTCTCGAGCCGCGCGGGGCGCCAGCTGCGACCGCCGTCGACCGAGACGTCGACCTTCCGGATCCTTCCGCGACCGGACCACGCGAGGCCGCTGATCGCGTAGTAGCCGCGATCGAGCAGCACCTGGCCGCCGGACGGGGTCGTGACGACGCTCTTGCACTCCTGCAGGCTGGTGTACTGGCGGTGCCGGCCGTCGGGCATCAGGTCGACGTAGTGCAGCGTCTCGTCCTTCGCGCCGTAGGGCTGGTCGCCGACCTCGATCCGGCGCAGGTACTTGACCCAGCTCACGCCCTGCACGCCGGGCACGACGAGCCGCAGCGGGTAGCCGTTCTCGGGCCGCAGCATCTCGCCGTTCTGGCCGTAGGCGACGATCACCTCGCCGCGCTCGACGAGCTCCATCGGCACCGTGCGCGTCATCGACGAGCCGTCGGCGCCCTCGGCGAGCACGTAGCGGCCACGCCTGTAGTCGACGCCGGCCAGCTCGAAGAGCACCTTCAGCGGCACGCCCGTGAACTCGCTGCAGCTCAGCATGCCGTGGGTGTACTGGCAGGTCGGCACCGCGACGTTGCCCCACTCCATGCCGCTGTTGGCACCGCACTCGATGAAGTGGAAGCGGCTGACCGAGGGCAGCCGCATCAGCTCGTCCATCGTGAAGACCATCGGCGTGCGCACGATCCGCTCATCCGAGCCGTTGACCATCAGCCGGTGCTTCGACGGGTCGACGTCCCACCAGCCCTGGTGGTGACGCTCGAAGTGCAGGCCGCTCGGGGTCACGATGCCGAACAGGCTCTGCAGCGGCGCGAACGACACCGAGGCCTGGTTGGTCTGCGTCAGGCCCGGGCTCTGGCGGCGCTGCACGTTCGCCTCGTACTTCGAGGGCCTGCCGTAGCCGTCGGTCGCGACCGCCTGCCCGAGGCCCCGGGTGTGCTCGGGCAGCTCGAGGATGGCCGGATCGCCGCCATCGGCGGGCACGGGGTTCGACGTCGCCCGCGCCGCGCCTGCGGCGAGCGCGCCGCCGCCGGCCGCGGCTGCCGCGAACGCGCGGCGGATGAAGTCGCGCCGCCCGTGCTTCGCCTCGTCGAACACCCGGCGGATGCCGGTGGCGTCCAGGAAGCTCTCCGGCGCCTTGATCAGTCGCCCCGCGGGGCCCTCGCGTCCGTCCACGTCACCTCCAGGCATCCGGGTCGGCTCGCTCGACGACCCTTCGGCGATCGATCAGCGATCCCACCGATATATCCTTATTTGCTTATATTACGCTCGGCTTACGCAGAACGGAAGCCCTCGGGGCGCAGCGCCTCGGCCCGGGGCCGGGCATCGCGACCCGGCCCATCCGCTCGGGCGAGCACCGGCGGTCCCGCGGGCGGCGCCGTCCGGTGGGTCCGGGCGCAAGAAGCCCGACGCGCATGCCGATATTCGATGCGTCGACCCTCTACCCCGCTGTCACCATCGACGCAATCCGACGTCCCAGGCCCGCCCCTTGCCCACGCCCGAGCCCCTGCTCCGAATCCGCGACGCGCTGCGCGAGGACGCTGCCCTGCCGGCGCTCGGCCAGTCGGTGGCGACCGTCTCGAAGATGGCCGCGGGCGACTCCGACTCCGTCGACCAGCTCGCGCAGGCGATTCTGTCGGACGTGTCGCTGACGCAGCGGCTGCTGCGCTGCGCGAACTCGCCGCTCTACCGCACCCGCGACGCCGCGCCGGTCACCACCGTGTCGCGCGCGCTGGTGCTGCTCGGCTTCGACCAGATCCGCTCCCTCGCGCTGTCGATGCTGCTGGTCGACTCGCTGCTCGAGGGCCGGCGCGCGCGCTCGGTGATGCGCGACTTCGGCCAGGCGCTCGGCGCCTCGTCGGTCGCGCGCTGCACGCTGCTGCGCCGCTGGCCGGCCTGCGCGGAGGAGGCCGCGATCGGGGCGATGTTCCGCAACGTCGGCCGGCTGATCGCGGCGATCCACGCGCCCGACGCGGTCGCGCAGGTCCGCGAGGAGGTGGCGATGGGTCACCCCGAGGCCGGCATCGCGAAGCGGCTGATCGGCCGCGCGTTCGACGAGCTCGCGCTCGAGGTGGTGTCGGGCTGGGGCCTGCCGCCGCGGATCCAGCAGGCGCTGCACTCGGTCCCCGCGCGGCCGGTCGCGCCGCGCGCGTCGATCGACTGGGTGACGCTCGCCGCGGCGTTCGGCGACGAATCGGCGGTTCTCGAGCGCCGCAACGGCCTCGTCGGTCGCGACCGCACGGTGTCGGCGCTCGCGCGCCGCTTCGGCGACGCGCTCGACATGGAGGCCGACGACATCGGCGACGTGCTGCGCGAGGCGCACGACCAGACGCTGCTGCTCGCGCAGGCCCTCGGACTGTCGTCCTCGCTCGCCGACACGCCGTCGGCGCCGGGTGCGGCTGCGCAGGCCGCCCTCGATGACGGCGACGCGGCGGACGCCGAGGCGGCCGCGGCGGCCCGCACCACGACCGCCGGTCCGTCCCGCGGCGCCGAGTCGGACCGCAGGCTGCTGTCGACGCTGTCGAAGATGTCGGAGGCGCTGTCGGACTCGCGCGGCACCGGCCGCGTCGTGCAGATCGCCACCGAGGCGCTGCGCGAGGTGCTGGGCACGGCGCGCGCGGTCTACTTCGCTCGCGACGACGCGGCCTCCGCATTCCGCCCGCGCGCCGCCGCGGGCTGCGAGCTGGCGCCGCTGCGCGCGCGGATCGCGATGCCGGTCCAGTTCGCGCGCGACCTGTTCCACGCTGCGCTCGCGCGTGGCGCGGACCTGCACATCGCCGACATCGGCGTCGAGTCGGTGCGCACGCGGCTGCCGGCGTGGCTGCCGCTCGCGTTCCCGGCGACGCGCGGCTTCGTGCTGCTGCCGCTGATGGTCGACGGCAAGCCGATGGGCTTCTTCTTCGCCGACCGAGAGGTGGTCGGCGCGCCGCCGCCCGCGGCCGACCAGGTCGAGGCGGTGCGGCTGCTGCGCAACCAGGTGGCGCTCGCGCTGCGCACCGAGCCGGTCGCACGCTGAGCCGCGCGGCCCGCGGCCGCGCCCGGTCAGTGGAAGTGCGTGCCCTCGGGCTCGGCGTCCTCGGGCATCTCCGCGTGGACGACCTCGCCGACGTGGTTCGGGTACAGCGGCACGCCGCAGTCCTCGCAGTACTCGGGCTCGGTCAGCTCCGACCAGGTGCGCATCTCGGTCACGCCCGCCTCGCGCAGCGTCTCGCGGATCCGGTCGAGCGGCGAGGGCTCGTCGGTCTCGCTCTCGGCGCCGAGCAGCGGCCAGACCACGCCCTGCGCGACGTCCTCGTCGTCGCCGACCGACAGCCCGATCCGGTACTCGTCGACGCGGTCGTCGCCGAAGGCGGCCACCGTCGCCTTGATGCCCTCGGGCTCCAGGTCGAGCGCGTGGGTGAGGAAGTGCACCGCGGCCTTGATCGCGTACGGGCGCACGCGCCGGTCGGCCTCGCGCAGGTTGATGTGGAACGCGTCGGGCAGCAGGCACTCGAAGCCGCAGCCGGGCAGCAGCGCCTCGATCGACGGCCGCGCCTGCGCGATCCAGTGCTCGAGGCAGGCGACCCGGGAGGCGTGCTCGCTCGAGTCGGGCTGCTGCCAGCGGAACAGCGGCGCATCCTGCGGCGCGGCGATCGCGGCGACCAGGAAGCGCCCGTCGGCGAGCATCTCGGCCGCCTCGGGCAGCGACTTGAGGTCGAGCCGGGGCGCCGCGGCGGGCGGCGCGACCGCGGCGGTGCCGAGCTTGCGCGTGAGGCGCCGCAGCTCGCCGAAGTCGCGGGGCAGCTGGTCGACGCTGTAGAGGAACGGCGCCATCCGGAAGCGGACGTCGCGCGCCAGCACGTGCGCCTGCCAGTGCGCCGACAGCGCGAGCACGGCGTCCGGCGGGATCGGGCCCGAGGGAATCCGGAAGCGGGTCCAGGCGACCACCGGGGCCGCAACCAGCAGCACCTCCCAGCGCGTGCCCTCGTGCTCGACGACGACCGACTCGGCCGCGGTCTCGACCGCCTCGATCAGCGCGCCGTAGGCCTCGCCGTCGGTCTGGTTGAGCCGGTCGAGCGCGTCGTGGATCGACTGCGGGTGGCCGGTGTCGAGCAACCGCTCGATCCGCTGGGCGAGCTGCGCGTCCCAGTAGCGGTCCTCGACCCGGCTGCCGGAGTTGGACAGGCCGAGCGCGGCCGCGACGAGCCGTTCGGCGTCGGCCGACAGGTGGGCCTTTCGGTCGCGCCCGGTGCGCGCGTGACGGGTTTCTTTCAAGGGGAGTTCCTGGCGGCCCCGGCGCCGAGACGGCCGAGGCAAACCGGGATTTTACCGGATCGCCCGGCACCCGGCCGACGGGCGGGCTGGCCCGGCCCGGGCGCGCCGCGCTAGGCTCGCGGGCGATGCACGTCCCGCCCCGCCCCGGTTGCCGCCCCCGCCCGCCGCGCCGCACGGCCTTCGCCGGCCGCGCGGCCGCGACCGCGGTCGCGACGGCCGTGGCGGTGCTGGCGCTCGCCGGCTGCGGGGGCGGCTCCGGCAGTCCCCCGGCCCCGGCACCCACCGACGCGGCCGCCGAGGTCGAGTGGGTCCGCTCGGTGATGGCCGACGCCTACCTCTACGCCGACCGACTGCCGAAGGCCGACCTGTCGCAGGCCGCCGGCGCCGCTCAGGCGCTCGAGGCGCTGCGGGTCGACCCGCCGGACCGCTTCAGCTACGTCGATCGTCGCGACCGCTACGAGACCTTCTTCGACGAGGGGCGAACGGTCGGCCTCGGCGTGTCGCTGCGGATCGCCGCGGGGCGGCTGGTGCTGCGGATCGTGCAGCCCGACTCGCCGGCGGCGCGCGCGGGGCTGCGCCGGGGCGACCGCGTGGTGTCGATCGACGGGGTGGACGCCGCCGCGCTGATCGCGGCCGGCACGGTCTCGGCCGCGCTCGGCCCGTCGCAGGCCGGGCTCGTCGTCCGGATGGACGTCGAGCGCGACGGCGCGCGGCGCGAGGTCGCGATCGGGAAGGCCGAGTACGCGGTCGCGCCGGTGCTCGCGACCCGCGTCATCGACCGGCCTGCGGGCAAGGTCGGCTACGTCGCGCTCTACACCTTCACCGAACCCGCGCGCGCGGCCTGGGGCGAGGCGATCGCGACGGTGCGCGCCGCCGGCGCACGCCGCCTGGTCGTCGACCTGCGCGACAACGGCGGCGGGCGGCTCCACGTCGCGGCCGAGATCGCCGGCTCGCTCGCCCCGGCGGCCGCGGTCGGCCAGCCCTTCACCGTGCTGCGCCACAACGCCCGTCGCGCGGCCGACGACCTGACGATCCCGGTGCCCGCGCACGCGGCGACCGGCGCGTTCGAGCGCGTCGCCTGGCTGGTGTCCGACGCGTCCTGCTCGGCCTCCGAGTCGCTGATCGCGGGGCTGCGCCCGTATCGCGACGACCCGGTGATCGGCACCGCGACCTGCGGCAAGCCGGTCGGCTCCGAGCCGCGCACGCGCGGCGACGTGGTGCTGAGCGCGGTGACCTTCGCGAGCCGCAACCGCGACGGGCTGACCGACTGGTTCGACGGGCTGCCGCCCACCTGCGCGGTCGCGGACGAGCCGTTCGTCGCGTTCGGCGACGAGACGGACCCGCGGCTCGCCGAGGCGCTGGCGAGGCTGGAGACCGGCGCGTGCCGCAGCGCCACGAAGGCCCTGCCCCGCGGCGGACCGACGACGCCCGCGGCAGGGGGCCTGGCCGGCGAGACGGGCCTGCACTGAGCCGCGCCGGCGCGCGGCCGGGCGGCGCTCAGCCCTCGGCGGGCGCGCTCGCCCAGAGCGCCGTGCCCTTGGCGTCCTTGGCGACCCCGGCGAGCGCCGCGTCGTGCGCCGCACGCTCGGCCTCGCTGGCGACGAGCACGCGCAGCCCGCGCGGCGGCCAGTCGGCGGCGAGCGCCGAGCCCGGCGTCGACGCATCGACGTCGAGCGCGATCTCGAAGCTGTCCTGCCCGCGTGTCATCGCGAGGTAGACCTCGGCGAGCAGCTCCGCGTCTAGCAGCGCACCGTGCAGCGTGCGGTGCGCGTTCGAGACGCCGTATCGGTCGCACAGCGCGTCGAGCGAGTTGCGCTTGCCCGGGTGCAGCTCGCGCGCCATCAGCAGCGTGTCGACCACGCCCGCGCAGCGCTCGCGAAAGCGC
>JBILTM010000108.1:0-17041 GCA_044371545.1 Burkholderiaceae bacterium | reverse complement strand
GCGCGAGCTCGGCGTCGAGGAACGACAGGTCGAACGCGGCGTTGTGGATCAGCACCTCGGCGCCGTCGACGAACGCGAGCACGTGCTCGGCGACCTCGGCGAAGCGCGGCTTGTCGCGCAGGTCGTCCCAGGTCATGCCGTGGACCTCGGTCGCGGCCTCGTCGATCTCGCGTTCGGGGTTCAGGTACAGGTGCAGCGTGCGGCCGGTCAGGCGCCGGTTCTGGATCTCCAGGCAGCCGATCTCGATGATGCGGTGGCCCTGGTCGGCGGCAAGGCCGGTGGTCTCGGTGTCGAGGACGATCTGTCTCATCAGGATCCGGCGGCGGGCGAGGGGCGCTCGGCGGGCGAGGCCGCCTGCGTCGGGGCGGCGGCCGGCGCCGGCGCCTCGGCGGCGGGCTCGGCATCGCCCTCGGACTCGGCCTGGGCGGCGGCGGCCTTGGCGCCGCCGAAGGTCTTGCCCCGGGTGAGCAGCGTGTAGAAGGTCGGCACGACGAAGAGCGTCAGCACCGTGCCCAGCGTCATGCCGCCGACGATCACCATGCCGATCTGGATGCGGCTCTCGGAGCCGGCGCCGGTCGCGAGCGCGAGCGGCGCGGCGCCGAGCACCATCGCGCCGGTCGTCATCAGGATCGGCCGCAGCCGCAGCGACGCCGCCTCGACGACCGCCTCGCGCATCGCACGGCCCTCCTCGCGAAGCTGGTTCGCGAACTCGACGATCAGGATGCCGTGTTTGGTGATCAGGCCCACCAGCGTGATCAGGCCGATCTGGCTGTAGACGTTCAGCGTCCCTCCGGTCCACTGCAGCAGCCCGAGCGCGCCGGTCATCGCGAGCGGCACGGTGAGCATGATGACGAGCGGGTCGACGAAGCTCTCGAACTGCGCGGCGAGCACCAGGTAGATGAAGCCGAGCGCGAGCACGAAGGTCAGCAGCAGCTCGTTCGAGGCCTGCTTGAACTCGCGGGTCTGGCCGTTGTAGTCGACCGCGTAGCCGCTCGGCAGGTGCTTGCGCGCCGCCGATTCGAGGAAATCGACCGCCTCGCCGAGCGAGGTGCCCGGTGCGAGGTTCGCGGTGATCGTCACCGCACGGCGCTGCGCGAAGTGGTTGAGCTCGCGCGGGCTGACCGTCTCCTTCCACGCGACCAGGCTGGAGAGCGGCACCATCGTGTCGCCGCGCCCGCGCACGAAGATCGCGGCGATGTCCTGCGGCGAGGCGCGCGCGGCCGCGTCGAGCTGCACGACCACGTCGTACTGCTCGCCGTTGCGCTTGAAGCGCGTGACCTGGCGACCGCCCAGCATCGTCTCGACCGCGCGCCCGATCGCGTCGACCGGCACGCCGGCGTCGGCGGCGCGCTCGCGGTCGATCGTCAGCCGCACTTCGGGCTTGTTCAGCCGCAGGTCGCTGTCGACGCCCTGCAGGCCGGGCCACTGCTGCAGGTCGCGGATCAGCGGGGCCATCGTGCGCTGCAGCCTGTCGTACGGATCCGAGGTCAGCACGACGAAGTTGATCGGGCGCTCGCGCGGCGACTGGCCGAGGGACGGTGGCGCGACCGCGAACGCGAGCACGCCGGGGATCGCCAGCAGCTTCGGCTGCAGCTCCTTGATCACGTCCTGGACGCTGCGCTCGCGCACGTCCCAGTCGGTCATCCGCCAGAACGCGATGCCCTGCGCGACCGTCGGGCTGCCGGCGACGACGAACGCGCGGTCGATCTCGGGAATGCCGCGCGCGATCGCCTCGAGCTGCCGCCCGTAGCGCTCGGTGTACCCGATCGACGCGCCGTCCGGGCCGTTGATGATGGTCACGATCGTGCCGCGGTCCTCGACCGGCGAGAGCTCGCGCTTCATCGTGACGAAGAGCGAGTAGCAGCCGTAGGCCACCGCGACGTAGAGCAGCAGCACGATCCAGCGCTGCGAGAGCGTGAAGCGGAGCACGCCGGCGTAGGCGCGGGTCATCACGTCGAGCGTCGACTCGATCGCGCGGCCGATGAAGGTGCGCTTGCCGTGGGGCTTGAGCAGCCGGCTGCACATCATCGGCGAGAGCGTCAGCGCGACGAAGCCCGACACCAGCACCGCGCCGGCGAGCGTCAGCGCGAACTCGGCGAAGAGCTTGCCGATCCGCCCCGGCGTGAACGCGACCGGCGCATAGACGGCCGCGAGCGTCAGCGTCATCGCGATCACCGCGAAGCCGACTTCCCGCGTGCCCCTGAAGGCCGCCGCCATCGGCGACATGCCGTTCTCGATGTGCCGGTAGATGTTCTCGAGCACGACGATCGCATCGTCGACGACCAGCCCGATCGCCAGCACCAGCGCGAGCAGCGTCAGCGTGTTGATCGAGAAGCCGGCGACGTACATCACCGCGAAGGTGGTGATCAGGCACACCGGGATCGTCACCAGCGGGATCATGCTGGCCCGCACCGAGTGCAGGAACACGAAGATCACCAGCGCGACCAGCACGACCGCCTCGGCGATGGTCGTGTAGACCGACTTGATCGCGCGGTCGATGAACACCGTGGTGTCGTTCGCGATCCGCGCCTCCAGGCCGGGTGGCAGGTCGCGCTGGATCGTCGGCAGCTCGGCGCGCAGCGCGTCCGCCAGCGTGAGCGGATTGGCCGTCGCCTGCTTGATCACGCCCACCGAGATCGCGTTGCGGCCGTTGAGCCGCACGATCGTGCGCTCCTGGCGCGGCGCGATGCCGACCTTCGCCACGTCGCGGATCTTCACCGGGAAGCCGTTGACCGTCCTGACGACGACCTCCTCGAAGTCCTGCGCGCGCTGCAGGTCGGTCTGGGAGACGACGGTGAACTCGCGCTGGGCGCTCTCGATGCGGCCCGACGGGATCTCGACGTTCTGGCGGCGCAGCGCGTCCTCGACGTCCTGCGGCGTGAGCCGGTAGCCGGCGAGCCGATCGGGGTCGAGCCACACGCGCATCGAGTACGCGCGTTCGCCGAAGATCCGCACGTCGGCCGCGCCGGGCAGCGTCTGGATCCGCGGCTTGACGTTGCGGTTGACATAGTCGGACACGTCCAGCGGATCCATCGTGTCGCTGATGAACGCGAGCCAGATGATCGGGTTCGCGTCGGCCTCGACCTTGGAGATCACCGGCTCGTCGGCGTCCTGCGGCAGCCGCTGGCGCACCCGCGCAACGCGGTCGCGCACGTCGGCCGCGGCCGAGTCGGCGTCGCGCTCGAGGCGGAAGCGCACGGTGATCTGGCTCTGCTCGGGGCGCGAGATCGAGGTCAGCACGTCGACGCCCTCGATGCCGGCGATCGAGTCCTCGAGCGGCTTGGTGACCTGCGACTCGATGATCTCGGCCGACGCGCCGAGGTAGCGCGTCTCGACGTTGACGACCGGCAGGTCGATCTTCGGGTACTCGCGCACCGACAGCCGCTGGTAGCTGACGACGCCCAGCAGCATCAGCACGAGGGACAGCACCGTCGCGAAGACCGGGCGCTTGATGCAGATGTCGGACAGGACCATGCGGGCTGCGCGGGGGCGCGCTACTTGGCGGGGGCCGGGGCCGGGGCAGTGGCGGCGACCGCGACGCCGGCCCCGCCGGCCGGCGCGTCGCCGCGGCCCGCCGTGCCCGGCGTGCCCGCGCCGGGCGCGGACACCGAGCCGGGGCCGGGGCCGGTGCCGGGCGCGGGCGGGCGGCGGGACGGATCGATGACCCGGACCTCCTGGCCGTCGCGCTGCAGCCGAAGCTGGCCGGCGGTGACGACCTGGTCGCCGGCCGCGAGCCCGGCGAGCACCTCGGCGCGCGCGTCGCGCCGCAGGCCGATCTCGATCTTCGTGCGCACCGCCTTGCCGCCGTCGACCTTCCAGACGAAGGTCTCGGTGCCCTGCGAGATGACCGCCTCCTCGGGGATCGTCAGCGCCTCGGGGTTCTGGCGCAGCACGACGCGGGCGCGCGCGAACATGCCGGCGCGCAGCGCGCCGTCCGGGTTCGGCAGCGTGCCGCGAGCGAGCAGCGAGCGGCCGTTCGCGTCGATCTGCGCGTCGATCGCGCGCAGCGTCGCGGAGAACGTCTTGCCGGGCAGCGAGTCGAACGAGAGCTGCACGAGCATGCCCGGGCGGATGCGGCCGAAGTAGCGCTCGGGCATCCGCAGGTCGACCTTCATCGTCGCGATGTCCTCGATCAGCGCGAGGTCGGCGCCGTCCTTCACGAAGTCGCCGACGCTGACGTTGCGCAGGCCGGTGACGCCGTCGAACGGCGCCCGGATCTCGGACTTCGCGAGCTTCGCCTCGGCGAGCCGCAGCTTCGCCTCCTGCACCTTGAGGTTCGCGGCGGCCTGGTCGCGTGCGCTCGCCGAGACGAAGTTGCGCTGCGCGAGCTCGGCGGTGCGGTCGTAGTTCGCGCGGGCGAGCGCGAGTTCGGCGCGCGACTGCTCCGCCTCGGCAGAGGCGACCGACGCGTCGAGCGACACCATCACCTGGCCGCGCTTCACGCGCGCGCCGTCGGTGAAGCCGACGCGGTCGATGCGTCCGGCGACTTCCGAGCGCAGCGTGACCGTCTCGTTCGCGCGCAGCGAGCCGACCGCGACCGCCTCCTCGGCGAGCGGGCGCTTGTCGACCTTCGCGACCTCGACGCCGACCGGGCCGCGCGGGCCGCCTCCGGGGCCTCCGCCGGACGCCCCACCCGGTCCGCCCGCCGCGGGGCCGCCACCGGCCGCACCGCCGGGCGCTGCGCCCGCAGGTCCGCCCGCGGCCCCGGGACCGCCGGGCGCGGCCTGCGACGGTCCGCCGGCGGCCGGTGAACCGCCGCCCTTGACCTCGAAACCGGTCGAGGCCGGCTGGCGCTGGTTCGTCCAGGCGTACCACCCCAGTCCGGCGAGTCCGGCCACGGCGACGGCTGAGACAGCGAGCTTGACGTTCATGAGCAGGTCGGGAACCCGCGGCACCTTAGCACAGCGCTCCCGGGCAGGCCGTGATCCCAGACCCTACAATTCCACGTCCGCTCAATGCGCCTGCGCGGCGCCCCGAAAGCCCCCATGCTCGCCCCGCTCGCCCGCGACCCGGTCCGCGCCCTCGCCGCCTCCCGCATCCGGGAGGTCGCGAACGCCGCGATGGACGCCCCCGACGTGCTCGCCTTCTGGTTCGGCGAGCCCGACCGCCCCACCCCGCCGTTCATCGTCGAGGCCGCGAAGGCGGCGCTCGACGCCGGCGACACCTTCTACCTGCCGAACCTCGGCCTGCCGGCGCTGCGCGAGTCGCTCGCCGCATACGTCGGCCGCCTGCACGGCGCTGGCGCGTCGATCGGCGCCGCCCGGATCGGCGTGACCAGCTCGGGCGTGACCGCGCTGATGCTCGCCGCGCAGGCGCTCGTCTCGCCGGGCGACCGGGTGGTCGCCGTCGTGCCGCTGTGGCCGAACCTGACCGCGATCGCCTCGGTGCTCGGCGCACGCGTCGACACGGTGCCGCTGTCGGTCGCGGACGGCCGCTGGCGGCTCGACGTCGAGCGCCTGCTCGCGGCGCTGACGCCCGACACGCGGCTGCTGATGATCAACTCGCCGGGCAACCCGACCGGCTGGGTGATGCCCGCCGAGGCGGTCCGCGCGGTCCGCGAGCACTGCCGGCGCCACGGCATCTGGATCCTGTCCGACGAGGCCTACGAGCGGCTGGTGTTCGACGGCTCGGGCTGCGCGCCCTCGTTCCTCGACGGCGCCGATCCGCAGGACCGGCTGGTCGTCGCGAACACCTTCTCGAAGACCTGGCAGATGACCGGCTGGCGGCTCGGCTGGCTGGTGATGCCCGAGGCGCTCGTGCCCGACGTCGAGAAGCTGGTCGAGTTCAACACCTCGTGCGCGCCGGGCTTCGTGCAGCGCGCGGGCCTGGCCGCGGTGCGCGACGGCGAGGCGGCCGCGACCGCGTTCGCGGGCTACGTGAAGGCCGGCGCCGACGCGCTGATGGCCGCGCTCGCCGAGGTGCCCCGCGTGCGGCCGGTCGCGCCCGACGGCGCGATGTATGTGCTGCTGCGCGTCGACGGCGAGCGCGACAGCCTCGCGCTCGCGAAGGCGCTGGTACGCGACGCGCGGCTCGGGCTCGCGCCGGGCGTGGCGTTCGGCGAGGCCTGCGAGGGCTGGCTGCGCTGGTGCGTCGCGCGGCCCGCGGCGACGCTGCAGGACGGCGCGGACCGTCTCGCGGGCTTCCTCGCGCGCCGCTGAAGGCGCCGCACGGCGGACGGGTCGGGGCCGCGTCCCGGCCGCGGACAGCCCGGGCGGCGGCCACGCGACGAGCGCGCGCTCAGCGCCGCGCGGCCTCGCGCAGCGCCTCGTTGGCGAGCCGGTCGGCGGTCTCGTTGTGCGTGTCGCCGTTGTGGCCGCGCACCCAGCGCACGCTGACGCGGCGCGCGTCCGCGACCGCGAAGAGCCGCTTCCAGAGCTCGAGGTTGGCCACCGGCTCGTTCTTCGAGTTGCGCCAGTTCTTCCGTTCCCAGCCCTTGCGCCACTCGCTCAGGCCCTTGAGCACGTACTGGCTGTCGGAGACCAGCTCGACCGTGGCGCCCTCGGGCACGCGGCCCAGCCCCTCGATCGCCGCGGTGATCTCGGCGATCTGGTTGGTCCCGTGCCCGATGAAGCCGCGCGCGTGCTCGACGTCGCGCCCGTCGGGGCGCAGGATCACCGCGCCCCACGCGGCCGGGCCGGGGTTGCTCGGCGCGCAGGCGCCGTCGGTGTAGGCGACCCAGTGGGGCGGTGCGGCGGGAGCGGTGGTCATCGTGCGTGCGTATTCGGCGGGAGGAAACGACGTGCGGGGGCGGTGCGCGCGCGCCGCGGTGCGGCGCACGGCACCGCGACCGGGTGCGACGCCCGCCCCGCCGCACCGCGGCGGGGCCGGACGGGCGCGAAGATACCCCCACGGCGTCCGGTTCCGGCCTTGCTCTGGCGGGCGCGCTGCATTGTAATCGTCCGAGACCTCCTTCCCTTCCGACGAGAGGACGCGATGCTCGAGACGCAGGTGGTCAGATATCTCGAATCGCTGCGGCAGCGTCGGCCGCTGCCGGTCACGATCGCGTTGTGGGACGGCACCGAGGTGGCGCTCGGCGACCAGCGCAAGGTCGGGATCCGCTTGCGCTCGACGAGCGCGGCGCGCTACCTCCTCAAGCCCTCGCTCGACGCGCTCGGCGAGGGCTACGTCGAGGGCCACCTCGACGTCGACGGCCGCATCCGCGACATCCTCGAGGTCGCCGAGCAGCTCGCGCGCGACGCCGACGACCGGCAGGGCAAGGGTCGGCTACCCGCGTGGATCTCGCGGCACACGCGCCGCTCCGACCGCGCGGCGATCGAGTACCACTACGACGTGTCGAACGACTTCTACGCGCTGTGGCTCGACCCGAACATGGTCTACTCGTGCGCGTACTTCGACTCGCCGGAGCGCGACCTCGCGTCGGCGCAGGTCGCGAAGCTCGACCACATCTGCCGCAAGCTGCGGCTCGCGCCGGGCGAGACGCTGCTCGACATCGGCTGCGGCTGGGGCGCGATGGCGATCCACGCGGCGAAGCACTACGGCGTGAAGGCCGTCGGCATCACGCTGTCGACGAATCAGCACGCACTCGCGACCGAACGGGTCCGAGCGGCGGGCCTTTCGGACCGCGTCGAGATCCGGCTGCAGGACTACCGCGACGTGCCCGGCGACGGCGTGTTCGACAAGATCTCGTCGATCGGCATGTTCGAGCACGTCGGGCTCAAGCACCTCGCGGCCTACTTCGCGACGGTCCGGCGGCTGCTCAAGCCCGGCGGCGTCGCGATGAACCACGGCATCACGTCGGCCGACGCCGAGAGCCGCTCGGTGGGGCTCGGCGCGGGCGACTTCATCGACCGCTACGTGTTCCCCGACGGCGAGCTGCCGCACGTGTCGCTCGCGATCCGCGAGCTGTCGCAGGCGGGGCTCGAGCTGGTCGACGCCGAGTCGCTGCGGCGGCACTACGCGCTCACCTGCGGCCACTGGTCGGACGCGTTCGAGCGCAACATCGCCGAGCTCGAGCGGCTCGCGGGGCCGCAGCGCGCGCGGATCTGGCGCGTCTACCTCGCGGGCTGCGCGCACGCGTTCGCCAAGGGCTGGATCAACATCTACCAGCTGCTCGCGATCCGGCCCGAGGACGGGGCGAACCCGCTGCCGCTGACGCGCGACTACATGTACGGGCCGCGCTGAGCGTCGAGCGCGCGACTTCGGGCGACGCGCCGCCGCGCGGCGACGGTGCGCTCAGCGCCCCTCGTCGCCGAGCCCGCTGCGCTGCGCGGTGGGCAGCGCGATCGCGCGCGCCGCGGCCGGCCGCTTCCAGGCCGGGCCGATCAGCCGCATGCCGCGCACGCGCTTGGTGGCCGACACCATGTACACCGCGCCGCAGATCGGCCACCAGCGGTCGCCGGCGCGCTCCATGAAGCGCATGCGGTCGAGCCACAGCTGGGTGCGGCACGGCGGGCGCCAGCAGCCGTAGCGCGCGCGCTCGACCTCGAAGCTGAGCAGCTTGCACCAGTCGCGCAGCCGCGGCACCGCGATGAAGTGGCCCTCGCGCGGCAGGAACCGCGCGAACGGCCCGCGCAGCAGTTGGCGCGCGCCCCACAGGCTCGCCGGGTTGAAGCCGCTGACGATCAGCCGGCCCTCGGGCCGCAGCACGCGCTCGGCCTCGCGCAGCACCTCGTGCGGGTCGTGCGCGAACTCGAGCACGTGCGGCAGCACCAGCAGGTCGATCGACTGCGAGTCGAACGGCATCTCCTCGAAGTGCTCGACGCGCACCCGCGGCCCGTCGTGCGAGGGCAGCGGATCGCCGCCGCGCAGCGCCTTGACCCGGTGCGGCATCCGGTTGGCGCGCAGCGCGTCGAGCGTCGGCTCGCCGCACTGGACCGCGTGGTAGCCGAAGACGTCGCCGACGGCCTCGTCGAAGTGGGCCTGCTCCCAGTCGAACACGTAGCGCCCCGCAGGCGACGCGAGCCACGCCTGCCAGTCGGGCGGTGCGCCCGGGGGCGGTCCGGCCGGCTCGCGGGTCGCGCGCGCCTCGCGGTGGGCGGCCGCGGCGGCCGACTCGGCGGCCTGCGTCGCATCGGAGGCCGGCCCCGGCATCGGTCGGGTGTCGGGCGCGTCGGCGTCCGGCCGGACCGGCTCGGCCGTGCCGGGCTGCGCCCCGCCCCGCTCGGCGCGCGAGACCAGCCCGCCTATAATCGACGACTCGATCCGCAACACGTCCGTCCCCGCCGGGGCGGCCCGCCCCGATGACCCCACCGCACCCGGACCCGGCGGACGGCTCGCCCGCCGCCGCCGCGCCGCATCCGTCCATCGTGCCGGTGCCGGCGTTCGCCGACAACTATATCTGGCTGCTGCGGGACCGGTCGGGCCGCCGGGCGGCGGTGGTCGACCCGGGCGACGCCGCGCCGGTGCTCGCCGCGCTGTCGGCGCAGGGCCTGTCACTCGCGGCGGTGCTGGTCACGCACCACCATCCCGACCACGTCGGCGGCCTCCCCGCGCTGTACGACGCGTATCCGGACGCGGTCGTCCACGGCCCGGCGTCGAGCCGCGCCGAGGGCATCGACCGCCGCTGGCGCGCCGGCGACACGGTCGAGCTCGACGGCTTCGACGCGCGCTTCGAGGTGATCGAGGTACCCGGCCACACGCTGGACCACGTCGCCTTCTACGCACCCCGCATCGGCGACGCCGACCCGCGCCCGGTGCTCTTCTGCGGCGACACGCTGTTCGCGGGCGGCTGCGGCCGGGTCTTCGAGGGCACGGCCGCGCAGATGTCGGCCTCTCTCGCCCGGCTCGCGGCGCTGCCCGACGACACGCTCGTCTACTGCGCGCACGAGTACACGACGTCCAACCTGCGCTTCGCGCGCGCGGTCGAGCCGGGCAACGCCGCGCTGGCCGAGCGCGAGCGCGGCACCGCGGCGCTGCGCGCCGAGCACCGCCCGACCGTGCCGTCGTGGCTCGCGCTCGAGCGCGCGACCAATCCGTTCCTGCGAGCCGACGCCCCGGGGGTCCGGGAAGCCGCCGCGGCCCGGCTGGGCCGTCCGCCGGCCGACGCCGTCGAGGTGTTCGCCGCGGTCCGGCAGTGGAAGGACACCTTTCGCGGCTGAACGCCGACCCGCCGGGCGGGCGCACCGCGCGCCGGTTCCGGCTTGACCGCCAAGGGCTCGGTCCGTACCATCGCCCGGGGCTCCTCCTCCTTGTGAAACAGTGACTTAGGGGATGTACTTGAAGCGTCATCCGAACCGCGCGACGTCCTTCGCGCCGCGCGCCGCGCTGCTGGGTGCCCTGCTCGCGCTCGCGGGCTGCGCCGGCACCGGCCCGGTCGCGCCCGGCACGTCGGGCGCGCCGGTCGTGCGCGCCCCCTCGGCGGACGCGACGTCGCCCGCACCGCCCGCGGCCCGCACGACGCCAGCCGCACCCGCGGCCGCGCCGGTCGCCACCGCGCCGGTTGCGCCGCCGGCGGCGCCCGCGGCGCCCGCCACCGCGCCGCTCGGCACCGCACTGCTCGGCACCGCCGCCCCGATCGCCGCGCCGAGCGGCCCGGCGGTGATCGTCGCACCGCAGCGCCCGGCCGAGAAGCATCGCGACCTCTGGCAGCGGGTGCGTGCCGGCTTCGCGATGCCCGAGCTCGACACCCCGCTGGTCGCCGAGAAGGAGCGCTTCTACCTGCAGCGGCCGGACGCGCTGCAGCGGATGTTCGCGCGCGGCGGGCGTTACCTGCACTACATCGTCGAGGAGGTCGAGAAGCGCGGCATGCCGATGGAGATCGCGCTGCTGCCCTTCGTCGAGAGCGCGATGAACCCGGTCGCGCTGTCGTCGGCGCAGGCCGCCGGCCTCTGGCAGTTCATCCCCTCGACCGGCAGACAGTACGAGCTCGCCCAGAACTGGTGGGTCGACAACCGTCGCGACGTCGTCAAGTCGACCAACGCCGCGCTCGACTACCTGCAGAAGATCCACGAGATGCACGACCGCGACTGGTTCCTCGCGCTCGCCTCGTACAACTGGGGCGAGAACGCGGTCGCCCGCGCGGTGAAGAACAACCGCGCCAAGGGCCTGCCGACCGACTACCTGTCGCTGAACATGCCGGCGGAGACGCGGCACTACGTGCCGAAGCTGATCGCGCTCAAGCGCATCGTGCTGCGCGCCGACGAGCTCGGCGTGGCGCTGCCGGAGATCCCCAACCGGCCGTACTTCGCGACGATCGAGAAGACCCGCCCGATCGACCTGAAGCTCGCCGCGCAGTTCTCGGGGCTGTCGGTCGACGAGTTCGTCGCGCTGAACCCGTCGCACAACCGGCCGGTGATCGCCGCGAGCCGCGCCAACGAGATCCGGATCCCGGCCGACCGCGTCGACGAGTTCGTCCGCGCGATGGAGCGCCACGACCGGCAGAACAAGCCCCTCGCCTCGTGGCAGCCGTACACGCTCAAGACCGGCGAGACGCTCGACGAGGTCGCGCGTCGCGGCGGGGTCGGCACCGCCGAGCTGCTGCGCGCCAATGGCCTGTCGGCGAACCGGAAGATCCTGCCGGGCACGCAGCTGATCGCGCCGCAGGCCTCGGTCAAGGACGAGCGCCAGGTCGAGTCGTTCGACGGCCCGAAGGTCTACGAGCAGGTCACCGTGCCCGCGGTCTACCACCGCGTCGGCAAGCGCGACTCGCTCGCGAGCATCGCCGACAGCTACGATGTCGAGGTCTCCCAGCTGCGCGCCTGGAACGGCGGGGCCAAGACCGCCAAGCCCGGCACCAGCCTGCTGGTGCGCCCGGCGACGACACAGACCGTGCTGACCGACGCCGGGGGCTCGCGGCAGGTGGTCGCACGCGCGGCGCTGCCGCCGGCGCCGGTGCAGCTCGCGAAGGCCGAGGAGCA
The DNA here is from genome assembly GCA_044371545.1 of Burkholderiaceae bacterium. Taxonomy (GTDB): domain Bacteria; phylum Pseudomonadota; class Gammaproteobacteria; order Burkholderiales; family Burkholderiaceae_E; genus UBA4615. The sequence continues at coordinate 5,225 of JBILTM010000108.1, read as the reverse complement.
GGCCGCGCCCGCGCCGCGCGCGGCCGCCGCACCGACCCCGTCCGCGAAGACGGCGAAGGCCGCGCCCCGCGCGAAGGCCCCGGCCCCGGTGGCGCGCGCATCCGCCTCGTCCGGCTCGGTCAAGGCCGTCTACAAGCCGCCGCGCCAGCCGGCGCCGGCCCGCAGCACCGCGAAGCTGCCGCGCACCTGAATCCCGCCGTCGCGCCCCGCGGGGCGCGACGGACGCTGCGTGGCCGACCCGCGGCTCAGTGCGACGCGGCCGCGAGCAGCGTGCGGGTGTAGGCCTCGCGCGGCGCGTCGAACAGCGCGAGCGTCTCGCCCGACTCCACCACGCGCCCGTCCTTCATCACCAGCACCCGGTGCGCCATCGCGCGGATCACCGCGAGGTCGTGCGTGATGAAGAGGTAGCTCAGCCCGTACTTGCGCTGCAGGCCGACCAGCAGCTCGAGCACCTGCTGCTGCACCGACACGTCGAGCGCCGAGGTCGGCTCGTCCAGCAGCAGCAGCGCGGGCTGCAGGATCGCCGCGCGCGCGATCGCGATCCGCTGCCGCTGCCCGCCCGAGAACTCGTGCGGATAGCGCGACAGCACCGCGCCGTCGAGGCCGACCTCGGCGAGCATCGCGACGATCGCGTCGCGGCGCGCCCGCGCGTCCAGCTCGGGCCGGTGCAGCGCGAGGCCCTCGCCGACGATCTGCTCGATCGTCATCCGCGGCGACAGCGCGTTGTAGGGATCCTGGAACACCACCTGCATGCGCCGCCGCAGCGGTCGCAGCGCCGCCTGCCCGCGCCCGTCGAGCCGCTCGCCGTCGAACGTCACCTCGCCCGACGGCGTGCCCGACGACAGCCGCAGCAGCGTCATGCCGAGCGTCGTCTTGCCCGAGCCCGACTCGCCGACGATGCCGACCGTCTCGCCGCGCCGGATCGACACGTCGACGTCGCGCACCGCGTCGAACGGCTTGCGCCCGAACCAGCCCGACTTGAACCAGAACCGGCAGCCGACGCCGGCGCCGCGCATCAGCTCCGGCGCGTCGGCGGGCAGCGGCTCGATCGCGCGCTTCGGGCGGCTGTCGATCAGCCGGCGCGTGTACGGATCCTTCGGCGCGTCGAAGAGCTCCGCGGTCGGCGCGACCTCGAGCAGCCGGCCGCGCCGCATCACGCCGACGCGGTCGGCGAAGCGGCGCACCAGCGGCAGGTCGTGCGTGATCAGCAATACCGACATGCCGATGCGCCGCTGCAGTTCGTCGAGCAGCTCGACAATCTGGCGCTGGATCGTCACGTCGAGCGCGGTGGTCGGCTCGTCGGCGACCAGCAGCTGCGGGCTGCAGGCGAGCGCCATCGCGATCATCGCGCGCTGGCGCTGCCCGCCGGACAGCTCGTGCGGATAGCTGTCGACGCGCCGCTGCGGCTCGGGGATGCCGGTGAGATCGAGCAGCTCGATCGACCGCGCGCGGGCCGCCGCGCGGCTCGCGCCCTCGTGCAGCATCAGCGTCTCGGCGATCTGGTCGCCGACCGGGTACAGCGGGTTCAGCGCGGTCATCGGCTCCTGGAAGATCATCGCGATCTCCCGGCCGCGCACGCCGCGCATCTCGCGCTCCGACAGCCCGGCGAGGTCGCGCCCGCCGAGCGACACGCGCCCGGTGACCCGCGCGTCGCCGGCCAGCCGCAGCAGCGACAGCGCCGAGACCGTCTTGCCCGAGCCCGACTCGCCGACCAGCGCGAACTTCTCGCCGCGTGCGATCGAGAACGAGACGCCGTCGACCGCGCGCACCCACCCGGACGGCCCGGCGAACTCGACGGTCAGCCCCTCGACCTCGAGCAGCGGGCCGGCGGCGCCGGGGGCGGGATCGCGAGGCAGGGCGCTCATCGTTTCAACCCCGCCTCGTATCCAGCGCGGTGCGCAGCGCCTCGCCGATGAAGATCAGCAGCATCAGCGTGCCGACCAGCACGCCGAAGGTCGACAGCGTGATCCACCAGGCGTCGAGGTTCGCCTTGCCCTGCGCGAGCAGCTCGCCCAGGCTCGGCGTCGACGGCGGCACGCCGAGCCCGAGGAAGTCGAGGCTGGTGAGCGCGAGGATCGCGCCGCTCATCCGGAACGGCAGGAACGCGATCACCGGCGTCAGGCTGTTGGGCAGCACGTGGCGGCGGATGATCTGCCACGACGACAGCCCGAGCGCGCGCGCCGCGGTCACGTACTCGAGGTTGCGGTTGCGCAGGAACTCCGCGCGCACGTAGTCCGACAGCCCCATCCAGCCGAACAGCGACAGGATCACCAGCAGGATCAGCACGCCGGGCTCGAACAGCGACGCGAAGATCAGCAGCAGGTAGAGCTCGGGCATCGAGCCCCAGATCTCGATGAAGCGCTGGAACGCGAGGTCGATCCGCCCGCCGAAGTAGCCCTGGATCGCGCCGGTGATCACGCCGATCACCACGCCGATCGCGGTCAGCGCGAGGCCGAAGAGCACCGACACGCGAAAGCCATAGATCAGCCGCGCGAGCACGTCGCGGCCGCGGTCGTCGGTGCCCAGCACGTTGACCGAAGAGGGCGATGCCGGGTTCGGGCTCGGCGAGAAGTAGTTGATCGTGTCGAAGCGGTAGGCGTTGAGCGGATAGACCGCCCAGTTGCCGGGCTTGGCGAGCTGCTCGCGGATGAACGGGTCGAGGTAGTCGGTGCGGGTGCGGAAGTCGCCGCCGAAGGTGGTCTCGGGCAGGTCCTGCCACAGCGGGAAGTAGGTCTTGCCCTGGTAGTGCGCGACGATCGGCCGGTCGTTCGACAGCAGCTCGGCGCCCAGGCTCAGCACGACCAGCACCGAGAAGATCCACAGGCTCCACCAGCCGCGACGGTCGGAGCGGAAGCGCCGCCACGCCCGCGCGGCCGGCGACGGCGACTTCGCGGCCGGGGCGGCGGGCGCCGCCGCGTCAGGCTCGCCCGACGGCGCGGGCGCGAGCGGTGCGGGCATCGCCGTGCTCACGCGCCCTCCCCGCCCGGACGGCCGCTCACGAGGCCGCCTCGAACTTCACGCGCGGGTCGACCCACACGTAGGCGAGGTCGGTGATCAGCTTGGTCACCAGCCCGATCAGCGTAAAGAGGAAGAGCGTGCCCATCACCACCGGGTAGTCGCGCTTCATCACCGACTCGTACGACAGCAGCCCCAGGCCGTCGAGCGAGAACAGCGTCTCGATCAGCAGCGAACCGGTGAAGAACGCGCCGACGAACGCGGCCGGGAACCCGGTGACCAGCGGGATCAGCGCGTTGCGGAAGACGTGCTTGTAGAGCACGGTGCGCTCCGACAGGCCCTTCGCGCGCGCGGTCAGCACGTACTGGCGGCGGATCTCCTCGAGGAAGGTGTTCTTGGTCAGCATCGTGGTGACCGCGAAGCTGCCGACGACCATCGCGGTGACCGGCAGCGCGATGTGCCACAGGTAGTCCATCGCCTTGCCGAACGCCGACAGGCTCTCGAAGTCGTCGCTGGTGAGGCCCCTCAGCGGGAACAGCTGCCAGAAGCTGCCGCCGCCGAACAACACCAGCAGCACCACGCCGAGCACGAAGCTCGGGATCGCGTAGCCGGCGAGGATCGCGGTGGAGGTGGCGAGGTCGAAGCGCGACCCGTGCCGCACCGCCTTCGCGATGCCGAGCGGGATGCTGACCAGGTACGAGATGAAGAAGGTCCACAGCCCCAGGCTGATCGACACCGGCAGCTTCTCCTTCACCAGCTCCCAGACGCTCTTGTGGTGGAAGTAGCTCGTGCCGAGGTCGAAGCGCGCGAAGCGCTTGAGCATCTCCCAGAAGCGCACGTGCGCCGGCTGGTCGAAGCCGTAGAGCTTCCTGATCTCCTCGATCTTCGCCGGGTCCACGCCCTGCCGGCCGCGGTAGGCGTTGTCGCTGGTCGCGACCTCGCCCGCCTGCCCGCGGCCGCGCAGCTCCTGCAGCAGCTGCTCGACCGGGCCGCCGGGCACGAACTGCATCACCGCGAAGGTGATCAGCAGGATCCCGAGCAGCGTCGGAACCATCAGCAGCACGCGCTTGACGATGTAGGCGAGCATCTAGCGCTTCTCCGCCTCGGGCTTCGCCCACCAGGTCTTCAGCAGCCAGCTCGACGCCGCGTAGAACCTCGGCATCGTCTGCGGGTAGGCGAGCGTGTCGCGGAAGGCGACCCGGTGCGTCGGCGCGTAGAAGTGCGGCACCAGGTACCAGCCGTGGCGCAGCACGCGGTCGAGCGCGCGCGCGGCGGCGACCAGCTCGGCGCGGCTGCCGCTCTGCAGCAGCTTCTGCACGATCGCGTCGACCACCGGATCGCGCACGCCCGAAGCGTTGTCCGAGCCCTTCTCGTCGGCCGCGGCGCTGGTGAAGCGCTCCACCAGCTCGTTGCCCGGCGTCTGGCTCGCCGGCATCGAGATCACGGTGACGTCGAAGTCGAACTCGTCGAGCCGCTTCTGGAAGAGCACCGGGTCGGTCACCCGCAGGTTCGCGCGGATGCCGAGCTTCTCGAGGTTGCGCGCCCAGGGCACCGCGATCCGCTCGAGCGCCTTGGAGTACGACAGCACCTCGAACTCGAAGGGCTCACCCTTCGCGTTGCGCAGCCGCCCGTCGTCGGCGACCGTCCAGCCGGCCTCCTTCAGCAGCGCGAGCGCGGTGCGCAGGTTCTCGCGCAGCGAGTGCGGCGGCTCGGTGTCCGGCGGCACCGGCGCCTCGCCGAACACCTCGGGCGAGAGCCGGTCGCGCAGCGGCTCGAGCACCGCCAGCTCGTCCGGGCCGGGCAGCCCCTTGGCCTGCATCTCGCTGTTGGTGAAGTAGCTCGGGCTGCGCACGTACTGGCCGTAGAACACCTGCCGGTTCATCCACTCGAAGTCGAAGGCCTGCGCGAGCGCGAGGCGCACGCGCCGGTCGCCGAACAGCGGCCGGCGGGTGTTCATCGAGAAGCCCTGGATGCCGGCGCTGTTCGAGTGGACGAACTCCTTCTTCAGGATCTCGCCCGAGCGGTACTTCGGCCCCGCGTGGCCGCGCGCCCAGTTCTTCGCGGAGTTCTCGTTGATCCAGTCGAACTGGCCGGCCTTGAAGCCCTCCAGCCGCGCGACCTCGTCCTTGAAGTACTTGTAGACGACGCGCTCGAAGTTGTACATGCCGCGCCGCGTCGGCAGCTCGTTCGCCCAGTAGTCGGCGCGCCGCTTGTACGAGATCGAGCGGCCCCAGTCGGCACGCTCGACCACGTACGGGCCGCTCGCGATC
>JBILTM010000179.1:0-10651 GCA_044371545.1 Burkholderiaceae bacterium | reverse complement strand
CGGTCGCGCCGGCGATCTCCGATCCGGACGCGATCCACAACCGGCCGCCGCTCGCGCAGGGCTTTGCCGCGACCAACGGCGAGCGCTTCTCGGTCGTCGTCAACCACTTCAAGTCGAAGGGCTGCGACGGCGCGGCCGGGGCCGAGCTCGACCAGGGCGACGGCCAGGGCTGCTTCAACAGCCGGCGGACCCAGCAGGCGCAGCGGCTGCTCGCGTTCGTCTCGAACGAAGTCCAGCCCGCGTTCGGCACCGACCGGATCCTGATCGTCGGCGACCTGAACTCGTACGCGAAGGAGGACCCGATCGTCGTGCTGACCGGCGCGGGATTCGTCGACGAAGGCGCCCGCTTCGAGCCCGACGGCTACAGCTACGTGTTCGACGGCAATGCCGGCACGCTCGACTACGTGCTGGCTTCGCCGTCGCTGTCGCCGCGGGTGACCGGCGCGGCCCACTGGCGGATCAACGCCGACGAGGCGTCGGTGCTCGACTACAACGTCGAGTTCAAGTCCGCCGGCCAGCAGGCCGCGCTGTACGCGCCGAACGCGTTCCGCTCGTCCGACCACGACCCGCTCGTCGTCGGCCTCGCGCTGCTGCGCCGGGTCGACGGCACCGCCGGGCGCGACGTGCTGGTCGGCACCGCCGGCGACGACCTGATCCGCGGCGGCCCGGGCGCCGACACGATCACCACCGGCGCCGGCCGCGACCGGATCGTGTTCGGCTCGATCCGCGACGCGCAGGATGCGGTGACCGACTTCGCGCCGGCAGCCGACGCGATCGACGTGGTCGAGCTGCTCGCGTCGATCGGCTACGCGGGCACCGACCCGGTCGCCGACGGCGTGCTGCGCTGGGTGCAGCAGGGCGCGAACACCGTCGTGTCGATCGACGCCGACGGGCCGGGCCCCGGCGCGGCCCGCCCGCTGGTGACGCTGCAGAACGTGCCCGCCGGCGCCCTCGCGGTCGGCGTCAACCTGATCGTCCGTTGAGGTCCGCCATGCCGCGTTCCGACCTGATCCTGCGCGGGGCCTCGGCGCTCGCCGCCGTGGCCGCCCTGGTCGCCGGCCCGCCCGTGCTCGCGCAGACGAACCCCGGCTTCGAGGCGGGCCTGTCCGGATGGACGACGCTCGGCGACGTGTCGACGCTGCCCCGGCTCGGGCTGCTGCCGGACAGCGGCGCGTCGGCGGCGGTCGCGACGACCGCGTCCTTCGCCGACGTCGACGACTTTCCGCTCGCGGCGGGGGCGCTGAACGCCTCTGGGTCGGCGCCGCTCGCGGCGGGCGGCGCGCTCGAGACGGGGCTCGGCCTCGCGCCCGGCGCGCTCGACCTCGACGGCACCGCCTACGAAGGCTCGGCGCTGTCGCAACGGCTCTTCGTCTCGAGCGGCGACACGCTGTCGTTCCGCTGGCGGTTCGCGAGCAACGACGGGCTGCCCGGCGACTTCGCGTTCCTGTCGGTCGGCGACCGGTTCGTGCGGCTGGGAGGCGTCGAGATCCTGCCGGGCACGCCGGTCGGCGACTGGGGCCAGGGCGCTTCGGCGTGGCAGGACGGCTCGTACGTGTTCACGACGACCGGCGAGCTGCGGATCGGCTTCGGCGTGGTCGACATCGGTGACTTCACCATGTCCTCGGCGGTCGCGATCGACGGCCTGGCCGTCACGCCGGTCCCCGGTCCCGCGGCCGCGCTCGTGCTCGCAGCCGGCCTGGCCCTGTCGGGTGCGATCTCGCGCCGGCGCCGTCGCGCCTGAGCCTTCGTCCGACCCGCGGGCCGGCCGAAGGGTCTTCGGGATCCGGCTATGCTCGGCACCCCCGCCGACGACTGCCGACGCCCGCACGATGACCGACTCGCGCGACATCCCCGCCACCCAGCGCTTCGCCTGGATCCTCGGCCTCGCCGGCCTGCTGCCCTTCCTCGCGCACGCGCTGTTCTCGTGGCTGTCGCCGCCCTCGGAACTCGTCGGCGTGCTGCGCTCGCAGGCGCACTACGCGGCGTCGATCCTGACCTTCCTCGGCGCGCTGCACTGGGGCGTGACGCTCGCCTCGCCGTCGATCGTCGACGGCGCCGCGGTCACGCGGATGCTGTGGAGCGTGATCCCGTCGATCTTCTGCTGGATCGTCACGCTGTACCCGACCGACGTGTCGCTGCCGCTGCTGTTCGTCGGCCTCGCGGTCGCGCTCGTCGTCGACTGGCTGCTCTACCGCGCCGCGCCGGTGCCGCGCTGGTTCCTGACGCTGCGCACCGTGCTGAGCGCCGGCGCGCTCGCGGCGGTCGGCGCGAGCTGGGCGGCGATGGCGGTGCGGCTGGCGGGCGCCGCGCGCTGACGCGCGTCAGCGCGGGCTCAGCCGAAGGATCGCGCCCTCGGGCGAGTCGGTCAGCAGGTACACCAGTCCGTCCGGTCCGACGCGCACGTCGCGGATCCGCCGCCCGAGCGACTCGAGCATCCGTTCCTGGCGCACGACCCGCTCGCCGTCGAGCTCGAGCCGGAAGACGCTCGCGTAGGCCAGCGCGCCCACCAGCAGCTGGCCGCGCCACTGCGGGAAGCGATCGCCGACGTAGAAGGCCATGCCGGACGGCGCGATCGACGGCGTCCACTGCACCAGCGGCGGCTCGACGCCCGCCTTCTCGGTGCCCTCGCCGATCCGAAAGCCGGTGCCGTACTCGCGGCCGAAGGTGATCACCGGCCAGCCGTAGTTGCGCCCGGGGCGCACCACGTTGAGCTCGTCGCCGCCCTGCGGCCCGTGCTCGTGCGCCCACAGCCGGCCGGTCTCCGGGTGCAGCGCGGCGCCCTGCACGTTGCGGTGGCCGTACGACCAGATCTCGGGGAGCACGCCCGCGCGCTTCGCGAACGGGTTGTCGTCGGGCGCCGAGCCGTCGGGCCGGATCCGCACGATCTTGCCGAGCGTGGTGCCGAGGTCCTGGGCGCGGTCGCGCAGCGAGAACCGGTCGCCGAGCGTGATGAACAGCGTGCCGTCGCGGTCGAACACCAGGCGCCCGCCCCAGTGGTTGCCGCCCGAGCCGTCGGGCGACTGCCGGAAGATCGTGCGCACCTCGCGCAGCGTGGTGCCGTCGAGCACGCCGCGCGCGACCGCGGTGCGCCCGCCGGTCTCGGACGGCTCGGCGTAGGACAGGAACACCGTGCGGTCGCGATCGAACGCGGGCGACAGCGCGACGTCGAGCAGGCCGCCCTGGCCGCCGGTGCGCACGGCGGGCACGCCCTCGACCGGCGGCGACAGCGTGCCGTCGCGCGCGACGATCCGCAGCCGCCCGGGACGCTCGGTGACCAGCATCCGGCCGTCCGGCAGGAACGCGAGGCCCCACGGGTGCGCGAGACCGCGCGCGACCTCGGCGACCTCGACCTGCACGCGCTCGGTCGCGATCACCGTCGGACCCGCTGCCGGCTGAGCGGTCGCGCAGCCGACGGCGCCGAGCAGCGGGGCGCACAGCGCGGCCACGGCGAGGAGGCGGGCGGAGGCGGCGAGCGGGCGGGCGGGGGCGGCGGTCGGGGTCATGCAGGGGTGTCCGGAAGAGGCGTCGGCGGAACGATGCTGCCACAGCACGGCGCCGTGCCCGCGCGTGACCCGGCGTCGCGACGGCTATCATCGGGCGGGGCGCCGGCAGCGGTCGCGCGCCACCACGACACCACGACACGACGGGGAGACCGGCCGATGGCCGAAGCGACGCTGTTCCGCGGGGCGACCGTGCTCGACGGCACCGGGGCCGACCCGGTGCGCGCCGACCTGCTGGTGCGCGACGGCCGCGTGGCCGCGCTCGGCGACGCGGCCGCGCGAGACGCCGGCGACGCCGCGCTCGTCGACGCCGGGGGCCTCGCGCTGATGCCCGGCATCGTCGACCTGCACACCCACTACGACGCGCAGCTCACCTGGGACCCGGGCTGCTCGCCGTCGCCGGCGCTCGGCGTGACCACCGCGGTGATCGGCAACTGCGGCTTCGGCATCGCGCCGTGCCCGCCCGCACTGCGCGACACGATGCTGCGCAACCTGTCGGTGGTCGAGGGCATGGACCTCGCCGCGCTGCGCGGCGGCACGCGCTGGGACTTCGAGACCTTCGCCGGCTACCTCGACCTGCTGCGGCGCCTGAAGCCCTCGCTGAACGTCGCGGTGTTCGCGCAGCACTCGACGATCCGCACCGCGGTGATGGGCGAGGCCGCCTCCGAGCGCGCCGAGCCGACCGCCGACGAGCTCGCCGCGATGGTCGCGCAGGTCCGCGACGCGATGGCCGCCGGCGCGATCGGCTTCGCGTCGTCGTTCTCGCCGAACCACAGCGGCTGGGCCGGCGCGCCGATGCCCTCGACGATCGCGCCCGACCACGAGCTGCACGCGCTGCTCGGGCCGCTGCGCGACGCGGGCCGCGGCGTGTTCATGAGCGCGACCGGCCCGCGCGCGACGCCCGACTACATGGAGGACGTCGCCGCGCGCACCGGGCGCCCCGCGTTCATCTCGACGGTGCTCGGCATGTACAGCGACGCGGCGCCGACGCGCGGCCTCGCGATGTACGAGCGCTGCGCGCAGGCGCTCGAGCGCGGCCGCGACGTGCGGATGCTGACGAGCTGCCAGCCGCTCACCTTCGACTTCGACCTGCACTCGCCGTACGTGTGGTTCCCGCTGCCCTCGTTCGAGCCGGTCAAGGCCGCGGCCGCGGCCGGCGACGCCGACGCGCTGGCGCGCCTCTACGCGGACCCGGCGTTCCGCGAGCGCTTCCGCGCCGACCTGCGCTCGCCGCCGTCGGGCGTGATCTTCACCGGCGACTGGTCGCAGGTGACGGTCGGCCTCGTCGGGCTCGACGCGAACCGCGCGCTGCAGGACCGTCCGGTCGCGTCGCTCGCGGCTGAGGCCGGCCGCGATCCGATCGACTGGCTGTTCGACTTCGCGCTGTCCGAGGGGCTCGCGACACGCTTCGGGGGCCGGTTCTTCAACAACCGCGACGAGGGCGTCGCGCCGCTGCTGAAGCACCGCGCCGGCGTCGTCACGCTGTCGGACGCGGGTGCGCACCTGAGCTACCTGTGCGACGCGGGCTTCGGGCTGCACTTCCTCGGGCACTGGGTGCGCGAGACCGGCACCTTCGAGCTGCCCGAGGCGGTGCGCCGGCTCACCTCGCACCCGGCGCAGGCGTTCCGGATCGCCGGGCGCGGCCGCATCGAGGTCGGCGGGCCGGCGGACCTGCTGCTGTTCGACCCGGCGCGCGTCGGCCTGAAGCCGCTGCGCGCGGTGCACGACCTGCCCGGCGGCGGGCGGCGCCTGGTGCGCGACCCGGTCGGCGTGCACGGCACCTGGGTCAACGGCACGCGGACCTTCGACGGCGAGGCGATCCTCGCGCATCCGACGGGGCGGGGACCGGGCCGCGTGCTCGACCGGTTCGACGCCTGAGGCGCCACGGGCCGCACGGGCCGCCCCGGACGACGACGCGGCCGTCCGCCGCGCGCACCACGCACACGACACACGAGGAGACGCCACGATGACCCCGCACCCCTTCCGCCGCCGCCTGCTGCTCGCCGGTGCTTCGCTGCCGGTGGCCGGCCCCGCGCTCGCGCAGAGCGCCGCGCCCGCGTGGCCGACGAAGCCGCTGCGGATGATCATCGGCTTCGCGCCGGGCGGGCCGACCGACATCGTCGCGCGCGTCGTCGCGCAGCGCCTGTCCGAGCAGGTCGGCCAGCCGGTGGTCGTCGACAACAAGCCGGGCGCCGGCGGCAACCTCGCGGCCGACCTCGCCGCGAAGGCCGCGCCCGACGGCCACACGCTGTTCTACAACACCTCCGCGATCACGATCGCGCCGGCGCTCTACGGCAAGGTGCCGTACGACACGCTGAAGGACTTCGTGCCGGTGAGCACCACCGCGACCAACGCGATGATCGTGATGGTCCACCCGTCGGTGCCGGCGAAGACGATCCAGGAGTTCGTCGCCCACGCGAAGGCGAACCCGGGCAAGCTCAACTACGGCTCGTCGGGCACCGGCACGATCACCCACCTCGCGACCGCGGCGCTCGCCTCGGCGCTCGGGCTGCAGATGACGCACGTGCCGTACAAGGGCAGCGCGCCGTCGCTGGTCGACACCGCGGCCGGCGTCGTGCAGCTGATGACCGACACCGTCAACAGCGCGCTGCCCTACGTGAAGGACGGCCGGCTGCGCGCGCTCGCGGTGACGATGCCGAAGCGGCTCGCGCTGCTGCCCGACGTGCCGACGCTCGCCGAGACGGTGCTTCCCGGCATGGAGATGAGCGCGTGGCAGGGCGTGGTGATGCCGGCCGGCACGCCGCCGGCGATCGTGCAGCGGCTCAACGGCGAGCTGAGGAAAGTGCTCGCGCACGAGGAGACGCGCCAGAAGCTGATCGCCCAGGGCACCGAGATCCTCGGCAGCACGCCGGAGGAGTACGCGGCGTACCTGAGGAGCGAGCTCGCGCGCTGGTCGAAGGTGGTGGCGGAGACGGGCGCGAAGGCGGAGTAGGGCGGGCCCTCAGGCGCGGCGCGGCGCGGGCGCGGCCCGCCCGCGCGCGATCGCGACGAAGTTCCGGACCGTGGCCGACGGCTCGAAACGGCGCGTGGCCATGCCGAGGACGACGGTCGGCGGGGCGTCGCCCGCGATCGACAGATAGGCGACCCCGTCGAGATCGAAGCGTCGCATCGACCTCGGCACGAGGGTCGCCCCGAGCCCGGCCGAAACCAGCCCGAGCGCGGACGTGAAGCGCGGCGCGAGCTGCACGATCCGAGGCGCGAACCCGGCGCGGGCGCACGCGGCCACCGTCGCGTCGTGGATGCCCGAGCCGGGCGGCCCGTAGACCACGAACGGCTCGTCGGCCAGTCGCTCGAGCGGCAGCGTCGAACGCCGTCCCGCCGTCCGCCGCAGCCACCCGACCGGCAGCGCGATGATCATCGCCTCGTCGAGGAGCGGGACGAGCTCGAGCGGCTCCGGACCGCAGAGCCTGTTGCGGACGACGGCCACGTCGATGTGTCCCGCGGCGAGACGATCGACCAGCTCGTCCGTGAGGGCCTCCTCGAGCGAGACCGCCACCGACGGGTAGACCTGCCGGAACGCTCGGATCGCCTGCGGGACGAGGGGGTGGAACGGGGCCGTTGGCGCCATGCCGATCGCAATGCGTCCCTCCTCGCCGCGGGCCGCGCGCCGCGCGGCGTCGACGGCCCGATCGATGCCCGCGAGCGCGTCGCGGGCGTGCTGGAGCATCGCCCGACCGGCATCGGTCAGTTCCACGCCGCGGGCCTTGCGGCGCAAGAGCGTCGCACCGACCCGCTCCTCCAGCACCCGGATCTGCTGGCTCAACGGGGGCTGCTGGATGCCCAGCCGTTCGGCCGCGCGGGTGACGTGCCCTTCCTCGGCGACGGTCACGAAGTAGCGCAGCAGGCGCGCATCCAGATCCATATCGAACACGTATGGAAAGTGTGTCGACCATATTCTGGCTCGAAGTCGCGTGCGGACCTAGAGTCGGTTCGCCGCCTCGACCCGGGAGCCGCCATGGATCGCCACTGCCGTCGCTCGTTCCTGCACGCATGCTGCGTGGGCGCCGCCGCCCTCGCGCGGCACCGGCCTGCGCGGGCCGAGGCCGACCTGCCTTCGAGCCTGCGCATCCTCGTGGGCTTCGCGCCCGGCGGACCCCAGGACATCGTCGCGCGGACGCTCGCGCCGGGACTGGCCGCGCGTCTCGAGCGGCCGTGCATCGTGGAGAACCGCGCCGGCGCGAGCGGCAACCTGGCGGCGGAGGCGGTCGCGCGCGCCGCTCCGGACGGCGGCACGCTGCTGTTGTGCGGCCCGGTCAACGCGATCAACGCCGCGATGTTTCCCGCGCTGCGCTTCGACTTCGCGAAGGACGTGGCGCCGGTGGCCGGCATCGCGCGGGTACCGCTGGTCTTGCTGGTCCGTCCTTCGGTGCCTGCGGACTCGGTCGAGCGTCTCATCGAGCACGCCCGCGCCAAGGCCGGTGCGATGACCATCGCGTCGGCAGGCAACGGCACACCGCAGCACGTGACGGGCGTGCTGTTCCAGCAGCGCACCGGGATCCGCTTCGCGCACGTCGCCTACCGGGGCTCGGCGCCGGCGCTCGCCGACCTCGCTGCGGGCCACGTCGAGACGATGTTCGATGCGCTGCCTTCGGCGCTGCCGTTCATCCGCGCAGGCCGGGTCCGCGCGCTGGCCGTGACCACGTCCGCGCGCGCGTCCGCGTTGCCCGAGGTGCCCTGCGTGTCCGACACGGTGGCCGGGTTCGAGTCCTCGTCGTGGTATGGCCTGGGCGTGCCGTCGGCGACGCCGGCCGGGACGATCCGCGCGTTGCATCGCGCCGTCACCGATGCGATCGCCGATCCGGCGATCGTCGGGCGGCTGGGGACGTCGGGCGCTTCGCCGATGCCGGCGTCGGTCCAGGAGTTCGAGCGGTTCGTCGCGGCCGAGACGATCAAGTGGCGCGACGTCGTCGCGCACGCGGGCATCCGCCCCGAGTGACCGGGATCCGGGGACGAGCGATGCAGCACGTGGAGACCGTCATCGTCGGCGCCGGACCGGCCGGCCTCGCGACCAGCCGGTGCCTGCAGGGGCTGGGTCGCGAGCACGTCGTGCTCGAGCGGGGGCGGGTCGCCGAACGATGGCGCACGCAACGCTGGGACTCGCTGCGGCTGCAGTCGCCGAACTGGAGCCTCGAACTGCCCGGTGACCGCTACGGAGGCGACGCACCGGACGGCTTCTGCGGGTGCCGGGAGGTGATCGGCTTCCTCGAGCGGTACCGCGAGTCTGCGGCACTCCCGGTCCTGACCGGCGTGGCCGTGGATCGAGTACGGCCCGCGGCGCGCGTGGGATACCTCGAGGTCCGCGCGGGCGACGACGCCTGGTGCGCGCGGCACGTGGTCGTCGCGACCGGGCCGTACCAGGTACCGATCGTCCCGGCTCTCGCGCACAGGCTGTCGTCGCGTGTGACGCAGGTCCATGCGTCCGATTACCGATCGCCCGAGGCGCTGCCGCCCGGTGCGGTGCTGGTCGTCGGGTCGGGCGCATCGGGGAGCCAGATCGCCGAGGACCTGCACGAAGCCGGTCGCCGCGTCCACCTGTGCATCGGCCCTCATGCCCGAGCGCCGCGCCGCTACCGAGGCCGCGACGTGTTCGCATGGCGTCGCGCGCTCGGCCTCCACGCGCTGCGACCCGAAGCCCGGACGCGCGAGCCGCTGGCGCGCAATCCGCTGGTGACCGGCGCGGGCGGCGGGCGCGACGTGAACCTCCGGGCGTGCGCGGCGGCCGGCATCCGATTGCACGGTCGCCTCGTCGATGCCGACGGCGAGCGGATCCGGCTCGAGCCCGGACTGAACCGACTGCTCGACGCCGCCGACGCCGACTGCGCGCGCTTCCTGCTCGCGGTCGACGCGTTCTGCGCCGCCGGCGGCGTCGACGCTCCGCGGGCGACGGCCGCGTCGGCGTGTCCGGCGCGCGGTGCGTCGAGGCTGTCCGAGCGCGAGGGCCTGGACCTCCTCGCGGAGGGGATCGCCGTCGTCGTCTGGGCGACCGGATACGGCCGCGACTTCCGATGGCTCGAAGACGTTCCATCGGACCGCTTCGGCGAGCCCCTGCACGACGGGGGCGGCTGCGTGCGGCAGGGCCTGCACCTCGTCGGTCTGCCGTGGATGCGCACCGCGATCTCGTCGTTCCTGTACGGCGTCGGCGACGACGCGCGGGCCACGGCCGAGCGGATCGCGGGCTCGCATCGCGTCGCCTGAGCAGCCGGCGCGCCCGCGTCCGCGCGACGGTCGTTCAGCGACCGCCCGCCGCGTCGCGCGTCGTGGGCTTGACCCGCGCAAAGGCCTCGATCACCGACTCCCGGCGCACCGCGCCGCCGCGGCCGAGGTGGACGGCCCGCACGCCGCGCTGCAGGAGCGTATCGATGCTGCGCTCGTTGCGCGGCTCGGCGGCCTGGAAGTCGTGTCGGCCGGCCCTGTCGGGACGCAGCGCCCCGCCGAGATGGCCGTCGAGCATCATGTGGTTCCGCGACGCACTGCTCGACAACGCGCTCGAGGCCATCGCGGAGCACGGTGTCGAGGGACTCGGTCGCATTCAGGGCGCACGGCGACGCCCACGTGCGGTTCGCGCACGCGGTCGGCGACGCGGAGCCGGGTCATGTTCGGTCCGTGGGGGGCGGGCTCCGGCCGCGACGTCGCCGGGCGCTCGACCACGGGCGCCACGCCCTACGAGCGGCTCCTTAGAGCCACCGGTGACTTGCTCGCTGAGGGCGTTGCCCGTCCGGTGCGCGAGTCGGCGGCCCGGTTCGCGTGGTCGGCCACCCACGGGCTGGCCGACCTGCCGATCTCGCGATCGATCGCGCCGCCGGGCGACGCGGCGCGCGACGCGATGATCGTGGAGACGGTCGAACGCGTGGAGGCGACCCTGTCCGCCCGACCCCCGCCCGCGCGCACCCGCGGTGAAGCGGCCGTGCGGCGTGCCGACGGTGTCCAGTCCTTGCGGCACGCGGGATCGCCACGGTACGCTGACCGCCCCCGTCTCGCCGCGCCCGCCTTCCGTGTTCGTCCTCTGGCTCGTCGGCCTGCTGCTCGCCGCGCTCGCGCCCGTGGTGCTCGTCGTCGCGATCGCGCGGCTGTTCCGCGCCGGCGATCGCGCCGGCGCGCTGCGGGTGCTCGCCGGCGGCGCGATCGGCGCG
>JBILTM010000344.1:0-3042 GCA_044371545.1 Burkholderiaceae bacterium | reverse complement strand
GCGCCGGTGCGCTGCGCGACGCCCGGCACCGAGGTCGCCTGCGCGAAGAAGCCGTTCGACTCGCCGAGGTCGACCACCCAGTCGGCGAGCACGCCGCCGCCCTCGCCGCCCATCGCGAGGATCGCGATGGTGAGCGCGCGGGCCGGCGGGGCCGGGATCGGGGGTTGGGGCCCCGCGTCGCCGCGGGGCCGGGACACGCTCTCGATGCTCATGCAGAGAGCCCCTCGAGCCGGCGCTCGATCCGCGCCTGCAGCCAGCCGACGATGCGACGGCGCCAGCGGTCGCGGCGCCGGTCGCCGCCGTCCGGGTTGTGGACGATGCCGGCGCGGTAGAACGACGGGCACAGCACCGCCGCGTGCGACACCTCGCCGCACAGCCCGCAGCCGACGCACGAGTCGATCACCGCCGCGACCGGGTCGGTGCGCAGCGGATCGGGGTTGTCGCGCACGGTGAGCGACGGGCAGCCCGACAGCCGGATGCACGAGTGGTCGCCGGTGCAGGTGTCCGGGTCGACGCCGAAGCGCTCGCGCACGATGCGCTCGCCGGCGGCGATCGCCGCGCGCTGCTTCGGCTTCTCGCGACGCTGCCTGTTCAGCATGCACTCGCTCTGCGCGATCACCACCTTCGGGCCCTTGTCCGGCGTGGTCAGCGCCTCGCGCAGCACGTCGCGCATCTGCGAGACCGAGTAGGTGCGCGTGACGGTGCGCACCCAGTCGACGCCGACGCCGCGCACCGCGCGCTCGATCGGGTTGTTCGTGCTGCGGATCGCGTTCTCGGCCTTCGACGACAGCACGTCCTGCCCGCCGGTCGCCGCCGAGTAGCCGTTGTCGATCACCAGCAGCACGTTGTCGGTCTTGTTGAACACCGCGTTGCCGACGCCCGAGGTCAGGCCGTTGTGCCAGAACCCGCCGTCGCCCATCACGCTGATCGTGCGCTTCGAGGTCTCCTGCGTGTTCAGCGCCGCGGCCCCGGCCCAGCCGAGGCCGTAGCCCATCGTCGTCGCGCCGATCTCGAACGGCGGCAGGATCGAGAACAGGTTGCAACCGATGTCGCAGGAGACGTGGTGCTTGCCGAGCTCGCGCTCGAGCAGCTTCATCGCGGTGAAGATCGGCCGCTCGGGGCAGCCGGTGCAGAACGACGGCGGGCGCGCGTGCACGTGCGGCGCGACCGCGGCGACCGGATCGGCCTTCGGCTTCGGCGCAGGGCGCGGGATCGACGCCGGGTCGATCCGCGCGACCACCGGCGCGTCCTTCGCCCCCGCGGCCGCCCCCGCGGGCGCCGCCGCCCCGGGCGCGCGGGCCGCGCGCGGCAGCGGCCGCCCCGCGAGCAGATCGGGCGCCGCCGTCTCGACGAAGCGCGCGATGCCCTGCGCCATCACGCCGCCGGTGTACTCGCCGGCCATCGGCAGCACGTCCTTGCCGTGCACCTTCGTCTGCAGGTCGGCGCGCCGCAGCACGGTGTTGAGCGCCTGCTCGATGAAGTCGGGCTGCCCCTCCTCGACCAGCAGCACCGCGCGCTTGCCCGCGCAGAAGCGGGTCACCTCGGCATCGACCAGCGGATAGGTGACGTTGAGCACGTAGAGCGGGATGCGGCTGTTGCCGAACGCGTCGGCGAGCCCGAGCACCTCGAGCGCACGCACCACGCCGTTGTACATCCCGCCCTGCATCACGATGCCGACGTCCTTCGCGTCGCCGTCGAAGAACTCGTTGAGCCCGCGCTCCTCGATGAACCTGACCGCGGCCGGCCAGCGCTTCGTGACCTTCTCCTGCTCGTGCAGGTAGCTCGACGGCGGCAGCACGATGCGGCTGCTGTCGCGCCGGGGCTGCTCGATCGCGTCCTTGAGCGAGTAGTCGGCGCGCCGGTTCGCCTTGGTCGTGAACCGCCCGTGCACGTGGCACGCGCGGATCCGCAGCTCGAGCATCACCGGCGTGTTCGACGCCTCCGACAGCTCGAAGCCCTGCTCGACCATCTCGACGATCTTCGGCAGGTTCGGGCGCGGGTCGAGCAGCCAGACCTGCGACTTCATCGCGAACGCGTGCGAGCGCTCCTGCATGATCGAGGAGCCCTCGCCGTAGTCCTCGCCGACGATCAGCATCGCGCCGCCGGTGACGCCGCCGGAGGCGAGGTTGGCGAGCGCGTCGGACGCGACGTTGGTGCCGACGGTGGACTTGAAGGTCACCGCGCCGCGCAGCGGCGTGTTCACCGAGGCCGCGAGCGTCGCGGTGGCGGTCGCCTCCGAGGCGCTGTGCTCGAAGCGGATGCCGAGCTCCTGCAGGATGTCGTTCGCGTCGGCGAGCACGTCCATCAGGTGCGAGATCGGCGCGCCCTGGTAGCCGGCGACGTACGAGACGCCCGACTGCAGCAGCGCCTTGGTGACCGCGAGGATGCCCTCGCCGCGGAACTCGTCCCCGTCGCCGAGCCTCAGCGACTGGACTTCCTTCTTGAACGAACGCTCGGCCACGTCCCGCTCCTGCCCGCGCGGAGCGAGGCCCCGCGCGATTGCATTCGATGAATTTTCATGTAACGATCATATTTGAAGCCTGAAGTTTCCGGGAGTCAAGCGTCCCCATGTCCCGCCGCCGTCTCGGCTACGACGACGTCGCCCTCGTCGCCCCGGTGACGGTGCCGTACGTGCGCTACTCGATCCGCGCGGGCCATTGGTTCGTCGCCCGTGCGCTGGCGATGCTGCTTCGCCGCAGCGGCCTGTCGAAGGCCGAGGTCGACGGCGCCTGCGTGTCGAGCTTCACGCTGTCGCCCGACAGCGCGATCGGCCTGATGCAGCACATCGGCCTGTCGCCGCGCTGGCTCGACTGGCTGCCGGTCGGCGGCGCCTCGGGCGTCGCCGCGGTGCGCCGCGCCGCGCGCGCGGTGCAGGCGGGCGATGCCGACGTCGTCGCCTGCATCGCGGCCGACACCAACCACGTCGACTCGTTCCGGCTCACGCTGTCGAACTTCTCGATGTTCGCGCGCGACGCGGTCTATCCCTACGGCGCCGGCGGCCCGAACGCGAGCTTCGCGTTCCTGACCGACCACTACATGCGG
>JBILTM010000343.1:0-3062 GCA_044371545.1 Burkholderiaceae bacterium | reverse complement strand
CGAGCAGCAGCGCGCGATCGCGGTCGCCGAGCAGAGTCGCGCGCAGAGCGTCGCGCAGGCCGAGGCCGACCGCGCGCGCGCGCAGGCGGTGGCCGAGGAGGAGAAGGTCTTCACCGTCCGCGAGACCGAGATGGCCGAGCGGCGCAAGGCGATCGAGCTGATCGCGGCCTCGCAGGACGCCGAGCGCGACGGCATCCGGCTGCGGCTCGCCGCGGAGGCCGAGCGCGACGCGGCTGCCGACCGGGGCGCCGCGATCCGGGCCGAGGCCGAGGCCGAGGCGGACGCCGAGAAGATCCGCGCGATGGCTGCGAAGATCCGCCACGAGATCGAGGCCGAGGGCCAGCGCCTGATGAACGAGGCGGCGAACACGCTGACGCTCGAGGCGCGGATGTCGGCGATGCGGATGCGGCTCATCGACAAGCTCGAGGGCATCATCCGCGAGCAGGTCAAGCCGATGGAGCGCATCGAGGGCATAAAGATCCTGCACGTCGACGGGCTCGGCGGCGGCGGGGGCGGCGGCGGCAACGGCAACGGCTACGACATGAACGGCAGCGGCGGCGGCTTCGCCGACGGCGTCGTCAACTCCGCGCTGCGCTACCGCGCGCAGGCGCCGCTGGTCGACCAGCTGCTGCGCGAGATCGGCATCCAGGGCGGCGACGTCGGGCACCTGGCGACCGGCATGCTGGAGCGCGCGACGATCGCAGGGGCGGGCGCGGTGGCCGGCGCGAGCGGGCAGGGCGGGGGCAACCCGGCGCTGCCGTCGGGGCCGCAGGCGGAGCGGTGAGGTGATCAAAGTCTACACAAGCAGCGTCATCGACGCCCCCGCCGACTCGGTCTGGTCGACGGTGCGCGACTTCAACGCGCTGCCGCGCTGGACGCCGTTCGTCGCCGACTCGAGGATCGAGGGCGGCCTGCCCTCCGACCAGGTCGGCTGCGTGCGCAACTTCGTGCTGAAGGACGGCGGCGCGATCCGCGAGCAGCTGCTCGCGCTCTCCGACTTCGACTACACCTGCACCTACTCGATCCTCGACAGCCCGATGGGTGTCGAGAACTACGTCGCGACGCTCAAGCTCACGCCGGTCACCGACGGCAACCGCACCTTCGCCGAGTGGTGGGCCGAGTTCGACGCGCCGCCGGGCCGCGAGGCCGAGCTCGCGGAGTCGATCGGCCAGGGCGTGTTCCAGGCCGCGTTCACCGCGCTGAAGCAACTCTTGCGCCGGTGATCAAGGTCACGCGCTCGGCGGTGATCGACGCGCCGATCGGCGTCGTCTGGTCGCTGATCCGCGACTTCAACAGCCACTGGGCCTGGCACCCGGCGGTCGGCCCGTCGCGCATCGAGCGCGACGAGCCGGCCGACCAGGTCGGCTGCGTGCGCAACTTCGCGCTGAAGGACGGCAACCGGATCCGCGAGCAGCTGATCGCGCTGTCCGACCGCGAGCATTTCAGCACCTACTGCATCCTCGACGCGACGCTGCCGATGCGGCGCTACGTCGCCACCGTGCGGCTCTCGCGGGTGACCGACGGCGACCGCACGTTCTGGCACTGGCAGTCGACCTTCGACGTGCCGCGCGGCCGCGAGCGGGAGTTCGCCGAGCTGGTGGGCCGCGGGGTCTACGAGGCCGGCTTCCAGGGCGTGCGCGACTGGCTGCGCGCGAACGGCGGGCGGCCGTGGTCGATGCGCGACCAGGGGCCGTCGCGCGACGGCGGCGGCATCGCCGAGGCGATCGCGCGCGGGCCGGCGGCCGGGCGCGCGCGAGGGCCGGTCGCGGGCCAGGCGGTGTTCGTCGAGCGCCACGGCGGCCCGGACGTGCTCGCGCTGCGCGCGACCTCGGCGCCGCCCCCGGGCCCCGGCGAGGCGCGCATCCGCCAGACCGCGATCGGGATCAACTACATCGACATCTACGTCCGCAAGGGCCTGTATCCGCTGCTCACGCCGCCCGCGGTGCCCGGCATGGAGGCCGCCGGCATCGTCGTCGACGTGGGCGAGGGCGTGTCGAACGTCGCGCCCGGCGACCGCGTCGCCTACGCGTGCGCTCCGCCCGGCAGCTATGCGACGGTGCGCACGATGCCCGCGGCGCCGCTGGTGAAGCTGCCGGCGAGGATCGACGACGAGACCGCGGCCGCGGCGATGTTGAAGGGCCTGTCGGCCGAGTACCTGCTGTTCCGCCTGCGACGCGTCGGCGCGGGTGACACGATCCTGGTCCACGCGGCCGCGGGCGGCGTCGGCCTGCTGCTGTGCCAGTGGGCGTCTCGGCTCGGCGCGACGGTGCTCGGCACCGTCTCGACCGAGGACAAGGCGCGGACCGCGCGCGCGCACGGCTGCGCGCACCCGATCGTCGCGCCCGACGCGCGCTTCGCCGACCGCGTGCTGGAGCTGACGTCGGGCCGCGGCGCCGACGTGGTCTACGACGGGCTCGGCGCCGACGCCGCGGACGAGAACCTGCGCGCCGTCGCGACCACCGGCCTGTGGGTCAGCTACGGCCAGGCGACCGGGCCGCTGCCGCCGATCGACCCGGCCCGACTCGAGGCGCGCTCGATCTCGCTCGCGCGCCCGGTGCTCTTCCACTTCACCGAGGACCCGCGCCGGCTCGCCGAGATGAGCGCGCGGCTGTTCGACGCGATCGAGCGCAACCTGCTGACGGTGCGCGTGGGCGGCCGGTGGCCGCTCGGCGCCGCGGCCGACGCGCATCGCGCGCTCGAGTCGCGCGGCACCAGGGGCTCGCTGCTGCTGCTGCCCTGAGGCGCCGCGCCTCGGCGGTGCCGCGCTCCGACCGGTCCGCGCGGCCCGCTCCTACGGCGGCCTTCACCGTCCCGCCGCGTACGCGACGCGGCCGAGATCCGGGCTGGCGAAACTGGCCCGAAGATCGAGCTCGAGGAGGTCCTCTTGCATCTGTCCGCGCCGCGGAGCTGGCCCGAGGTACTCGCGGTCGCGGTACTCGCGGTCGCGGTACTCGCGGTCGCGGTCGCGCTGCTCGCGTACCGGACCGTCGTGCGGGTCTCCGCGGCGATCGTGCTGACCATGTTCCCCGCCGTGCGGCACGTCGGCGCGAGCCTGCTCGCGT
>JBILTM010000342.1:0-3070 GCA_044371545.1 Burkholderiaceae bacterium | reverse complement strand
GGCCACAAGTGCCCGCTCACCACCAGCTGGGTCAGCTGGACGCAGCTCGAGAGCTTCTCGGCCTGGCACAACGTCGAGTTCGCGACCAAGCGCAACGGCTTCAACGGCATGGACGCGCGGCTCGCGTTCAACACGCCGCTGCACGTGCGCCACATCGAGAACCTCGCCAACCTCGCCAAGCAGGGCCTGTTCCACTACAAGGGGCGCTCCGGCTCGGCGGATCCGACCTTCGTGTCCGGCGAGTGCGCGATGTACACCGGCTCGTCGGCCGCCTACGGCAACATCAAGCGCAACGCGAAGTTCGCCGCCGGCATCTCGGCGCTGCCCTACTACCCGGACGTGCCCGGCTCGCCGCAGAACACCGTGATCGGCGGCGCGAGCCTGTGGGTGATGTCCGGCAAGAAGGGCGACGAGTACAAGGGCGTGGCGGCCTTCTTCGATCACCTGAGCAAGGCCGACGTCCAGGCGAAGAGCCACCAGCAGACCGGCTACCTGCCGATCACCACGGCCGCCTTCGAGATGACCGAGCGCAGCGGGTTCTACAAGCAGAACCCGGGCACGGACGTGTCGGTCACGCAGATGATCCGCAAGACCACCGACAAGTCGCGCGGCATCCGCCTCGGCAACCACGTGCAGATCCGCACCATCATCGACGAGGAGCTCGAGCAGGTCTGGGCCGGCAAGAAGTCGGCGAAGGACGCCCTGGATGCCGCGGTCAAGCGCGGCAACGAGCAGCTCGAGCGCTTCGAGAAGGCGAACAAGACCTGACGAGGCCGCGGCCGGGGCCCGCGCCCCGGCCCGTCGCCCCCCGTCGAGGCGCCGCGCCGCGCCGTCGCGACGCCGGGGCGCACGACCGCCCGCACCCGTGTCAGTCGAGAAACGCGTCCGATTCCGCAGCCGCTGGCTGCCCTACCTGCTGATCGCGCCGCAGATGGCGATCGTGCTGGTGTTCTTCTTCTGGCCGGCCACGCAGGCGCTCTGGCAGAGCGTGCTGTCCCAGGACGCCTTCGGCACCTCGACGCAGTTCGTCGGCCTGGAGAACTTCCAGCGGCTGTTCGCTGACGACACCTACCTCGCGTCGTTCCGCACGACGGCGGTCTTCTCCGCGCTGGTGGCCGGCGTGGGCCTGTCGGTCTCGCTGCTGCTCGCCGTGATGGCCGACCGCGTGCTGCAGGGCACGCGCATCTACCAGACGCTGCTGGTGTGGCCGTACGCGGTCGCGCCCGCGATCGCGGGCGTGCTCTGGCTCTTCATGTTCGCGCCGTCGATCGGCGTGGTCAGCTGGGCGCTGAACGAGATCGGCTTCGACTGGAACCACCTGCTCGACGGGCACGACGCGATGGCGCTGATCGTGATGGCCGCGGTCTGGAAGCAGATCTCGTACAACTTCCTGTTCTTCCTCGCCGGCCTGCAGTCGATCCCGAAGAGCCTGATCGAGGCGGCGGCGATCGACGGCGCGCGGCCGTGGCGACGCTTCTGGACCATCGTGTTCCCGCTGCTGTCGCCGACCACCTTCTTCCTGCTCGTCATCAACATCGTCTACGTGTTCATCGACACGTTCGCGATCGTCGACGCCTCGACCCAGGGCGGACCGGGCAAGGACACGGCGATCCTCGTCTACAAGATCTACTACGACGGGTTCAAGGCGCTCGACCTCGGCGGCTCGGCCGCGCAGTCGGTGGTGCTGATGGTGATCCTCGTCGCGCTGACGGCGATCCAGTTCCGGTACGTCGAGCGCAAGGTCCAGTACTGAGATGGTCGAGCGCCGCCCCGGACTGAACCTGCTCGCGCACCTCGTGCTGGTGCTGGGCGTGGCGATCGTCGCGTTCCCGCTGTGGCTGACCTTCGTCGCCTCGACGCAGACCGCCGAGCAGATCGTCCAGAACCGGCCGATGTCGCTGCTGCCGGGCGACCACATGCTCGAGACCTATCGCGCGGCGCTCTTCGGCGGCAAGACCAGCTACGGCAGCACGCTCCCCCCGGTGTGGCCGATGCTGTGGACGAGCTTCGTCTCGGCGATGACGATCGCGATCGGCAAGATCGTGATCTCGCTGCTGTCGGCGTTCGCGTTCGTGTACTTCCGCTTCCCCGGTCGCGCGCTGTGCTTCTGGATGGTGTTCGTCACGCTGATGCTGCCGGTCGAGGTGCGGATCGGGCCGACCTACGAGGTGGTGTCCAACCTCGGGATGCTGAACACCTACGCGGGCCTGACGGTGCCGCTGATCGCGTCGGCGACCGCGACCTTCCTGTTCCGGCAGTTCTTCCTCACCGTGCCGGACGAGCTGGTGGAGGCCGCGCGCATCGACGGCGCCGGTCCGATGCGGTTCTTCCGCGACACGCTGCTGCCGCTGTCGGTCACCAGCATCGCGGCGCTGTTCGTGATCCAGTTCATCTACGGCTGGAACCAGTACCTGTGGCCGCTGCTGGTCGCCACCGACGAATCGATGTATCCGGTGGTGATGGGCATCAAGCGGATGATCGTCGGCGGCGACGCCGCGACCGAGTGGAACGTCGTGATGGCCACCGCGCTGCTCGCGATGATCCCGCCGGCGCTGGTGGTGCTGCTGATGCAGCGCTGGTTCGTCAAGGGTCTTGTCGATTCGGAGAAGTGACGTGGGGGCGCTGTCGATCCGCGACGTGGTCAAGGAGTACGGGCGCGGCGCCCAGGCGAACCGCGTGATCCACGGGGTCTCCGCCGAGATCGCCGACGGCGAGTTCATCGTGATCGTCGGACCTTCGGGCTGCGGCAAGAGCACGCTGCTGCGGATGGTGGCCGGGCTCGAGGAGATCAGCGGCGGCGAGATCGCGATCGGCGGACGGGTGGTCAACGACGTCGAGCCCTCGGATCGCGACATCGCGATGGTGTTCCAGAACTACGCGCTCTATCCGCACATGAGCGTGTACGACAACATGGCCTACGGGCTGAAGATCGCGAAGGTGCCCAAGCCCGAGATCGAGGCGCGCGTGAGGAAGGCCGCGGGGATCCTCGAGCTCGGGCAGCTGCTCGAACGCAAGCCGCGCCAGCTCTCGGGCGGGCAGCGCCAGCGGGTCGCGATGGGCCGCGCGATCG
>JBILTM010000204.1:0-8883 GCA_044371545.1 Burkholderiaceae bacterium | reverse complement strand
TTCCCGGATAGATACCGCGCAAAACCGCGCAGCAGCGCAAAGTTCATGCTGACGAAAAAGAGCGGCAGTCGCAGCGGGCGAGGCACCGGCCCTGTCCGGCCCATCCGGTACCCGACCACGGCGACGCCGTAGAAGACGCACTGCGCAGCGGCGAGTACAGCATAGAAAGGCGAATCGAGCATGAGCAGATTCGCACCAGCCGCGGCGATCATCAGATGCGGTACGAACCAACGCAACACCTTGTGCGAAAGGAACGCCACGGCGACCATGCCGCGGCGCGGGGAAAGCAGGCCATAGAACTCGCGAAGCGCCTGGAAGTTCCCTGCTCCGATCCGTACGCGCCGCCCGAACTCGTCGGCGATGCGATCCGGCACGTCCTCGTAGGCGACGGCTTCCGGATCGTAGTCGCACCGATGCCCGCGCCGGACGAGGTCGATCGAGATCCAGAAGTCGTCCACTATGGTGTTCGGCGGAACAGGCGCGTAGAGCGCGCGCCGGACGGCGTAGATGCCCCCGTTCGCGCCGAGCAGGATGCCGGCCCTCGCTTCGAAGAACTTCAGGAACCGTTCGTAGCGCCAGTAGATGTGGTCCTGGTTGTCCGCGCCGGAAGCGGCCACGAGCCGCAATTCGCCGCTGACGCAGCCCACCGACTGCTCTTCGAATCGCCTGACGATGCGGCGCACCGCATCGGACGCGAAGAGTGTATTGGCGTCCGTGAAGACCACGATGTCTTCCGCAGCGCGTGCGACCAGATCATTGACGACCGAAGGCTTCCCACGCCTCGTTGCAAAGGGCACGACGGTGACCCGATCCGTCGCCGCGGACATGGCGATCTCCACGGTCGCGTCGTTCGAACAGTCGGACCCGATGTAGATCCGCAGCCGATCCGGCGGGTAGTCGAGCTCGAGCAGGTTCCTAATCCGCTCACCGATGTGGCGTTCCTCGTTGTAGGCGGCCACGACGACCGCAACGGAAGGAAGACGCTCCGAGGCGGCGCGGCGCCGCGTCTCGCCCCGGACCAGATACGCCCAGTCGGAACGGAGTTGCCCAAGTGCCGAGAAGGCGACCAGCAGCACCGGGTAGCCCAGGTACGTGTAGACGATCGCACCGATCGAAGCCCAGAGGACGACCTCGGCAAGGCTCACTCCGTTCTCCTAGTTCGCTCGACGGCGGCCGTACGCGTCGGACCCGTGGCCAGCCGTGTCAAGCGGACGCAGCGCCGTGGCCGCGCACCGCGGGCAGTCGAAGCGTCGGTCATGGATCGGGGAGCGTCCGCGATGCGCCGAATCGTGTCGATTCCGACATACTAAGGTGCTCTCCGCACGGCATACGTGCGCGAATCCTCACCGACCCTCCGCGGGCCGGGAGCCCCCTCCCAGGAATCATGATCCCGACGATCCGCGCCTCGAGTCGCTTGAGCGTCCGGCCCCACTTGGACGCCTGGACACCGAGCGGAGTATCGACTCAAGAGCATCGATCCGAGCCTCCCAACCGTGCCGTTCCGCGTCCCGAGCGATATCGAGTCGATCCCACTCGCGTCCCAAGGTGTCCGACAGTGCACCTGCGAACCCTTCTGCGTCCCAGAAGTCCACCAGCGTCCCCACCCGCGCCGTCCTCACCACCTCCGGATTGCCGCCCACACGGGTTGCTACGACCGGCACGCCGCAGGCCATCGCCTCGAGCAGCACGTTGGCAAGCCCCTCGTACTCCGACGCCAGCGCGAACACGTCGGCTGCTCCGTAGAACCACTTCAGCTCGGAGGGTGGTTGCCGGCCGCACAGGCGAACGCAGTCCTCGACCCCGTGATGACGCGCCAGCGCGAGGAGCTCGTCCGACATGTCACCTTGCGAGCTCGCGCCGCCGACGATCAGGTAGACGAGATCGGGGAACCGCTTGCGGAGGTCCGGCAGCAGCGGGATGACTCGCTGGAATCCTTTCAGCGGGATGAGATTGCCCACGCCGAGGATCACTTTCGCAGCGACATCGATGTCGAGTCGACGCCTCGCCTCCTGGCGGTCGACGACCGAGAACATCGAGAGGTCGACTCCGTTCGACACGACATCGATCCGTTCCGGCTCGATGCCGCACGGGCGACCGACGTCGAACACCAGCGACCGGCTCACCGCGATCAGGCGTGCAGCCCCCTGCACTGCTTCTCGAAGACCGGCTTCGCGGCTCGTTCCGAGCAAGCGCTGGTCCTTGCTGCCTCGCAGCGACACCACCACCGGCACGCCGAGGCGGCGTCCGATCCGCACCGCGGCGAATCCGTCGGGATACGCGAAGTGCGCATCAAGCACGGTGGCGCCGAATCGAACGTTCAATCGCTCCACGAAGCGTCGGGTGCTCCAGGCCATCAGTACACCGTCGTAGCGCTTGAACACGCCGGGGATGGAGAGTGCCCTCGGGCGATGGACCTCGACCCCTTCCATGACTTCGAACGAGGCGCTCGGAGGGCGGAACGTCGGCCTGAATAGGCGTACCAGCCAATCGAAAGGAGACCACGCACGCGGCGAGACCACCACGAGGGGCATCCGCTTCGCGACACGGAACATGCGGTCGCGGATGAATCCCCCTGCCGTGGGCGCTTCCGCGCTGGGAAACAGGCTCGAGAAGACGATGACCCGCGGCACGCCGTCGGTGTCGTCGGCATTGTCCGGCTCACGCGTGCTCATGATCGAACCGCGGCAGGCACGGGCGGGGCTGCTGCGGCAGCCTTGCCGACGGCGAGGCCGCCTTCTCCGTACGTCCGGATCACGAGCCGACCCGACGCCCGAGCGAAGCGACGCGGACGTCGCAGGCCGTCCGGATTGAGACAAATGTCCTGGCGACGCATGACCTCATCCACGAAAATGTAACATCCGCGAAACCTGCGCGACACGCACGATTCCCGCTCTTCGACGGTCGAGGTGACCGGCCCGGTGGGAGGCACTGCGTCGAAGCGCCGGGCGCGTCCGCCAGGCACCTGCGGCATTCCGTTCGTCGAAATTGCGGTTCGGAACCTGGTCTGTGGCATCACTGTGTCGACGCCCGTGTCTCCGAAGCGACTCCAGGCTTGACCCTCGGAGCGCGCGTGAGTGCACGAGCATGGCAGCCTCCGCATTCGGACTTCTGCGCACGCGATGAATTCGCTTCGTACCAAGGCATCCCGACAACATCGATCGATGCGGGAGTTGATCTCCGTAGGCTTGGCCAGGACGGGGGGCTTGAGGTGCCTCGAACTGCTGCGCTCGCGGCCGCAACTTCTGGTCCTCAATTACCACCGGATCGGGGACCTCAACGCGTCTTGCCACGACCGCGGGGTCTTCTCGACGGACGCGGACGGACTCGACCACCAGCTCGCAGCGCTCAAGCGGCGCTTCACGGTGGTGGCGCCGGCAGATTCCCTTGAAGTCATCGAAGACCGGTACCGACCCAGGGAGCCGCTCGTGCTCCTGACGTTCGACGACGGTTATCGGGACAACCTGACGAACGCCTACCCGGTGCTGCGGGCACACAAGGTCGAGGCGATCTTCTTCGTCGTCACGTCCCTTGCCGGATCGGCCGACATTCCCTGGTGGGATCGTCTTGCTGCAATGGCCCGACGATGTGCGGAGCGCAACATCTCGGTGTCCTTCGCTGGCGCCCATCCCGAGACCTTCGAATTCAGCCCCGAGACGCTCGGAGACTCCATCAGAACCGTGCTCCAAGCCTACAAGCGGGCATCACCGCCAGATCAGAAGCGCCTGCTCGAGGCGTTCGAACGCGCCGTGGGCCCCGGCGCCGCTGCGCCCGAGGCGCGGCTGATGCTAGACTGGAGAGGCATTCGCGAGTTGCGATCCGGCGGGATGACGATCGGGGTGCACTCTCACTCTCATCCCATTCTCGCGCGCCTGACGCCCGAAGAACAACGTTTGGAGCTGTCGACGAGCAAGGCGCTCGTGGAGGAACAGCTCGGCGTGCGTGCGGACTTCGTGGCTTACCCTGACGGAGCCTCGGAATCGTACGATGAAGCGTCCAAGGCAGCTGCGGCAGCGAGCGGATTCCGCGCAGCCTTCTCCTTCTGCGGCGGCACGAACCTCTTCGGAGGGATAGACCGCTTCGACGTCCGGCGAACCACCTTGCATCCCTATTCCGATGCCGAACGTCTCCGCTTCAGCGTCGACATGCTGTCGCTCGGAGTGACCCGATGGCTATGAGTCGACACCGGTGACGGCCTGGCAGATCCTCGTAGCCGCGCTGTGCCTCGGCGTGCTCGCCTGTGCAAGTGCCGTCTTCTTCGCGATGCGACGGCGACACGTGGGAGTCTGGCTGACGAGCTGGTTGCGTCAGGATTGGCGTTCGAACGCTCCGAGCGGGGCGACACGCCACCTTATGTTCTGCTTCGTCGATCACTTCGAGCCAGGCTGGCGGCGCCCGCCGGTCGATGTCGAGCGCGCCCGGGTGCGTCGCTGGCGCGAACAGTATCCGCGGCTCTGCGAGGCGCATCGCGACGCGGATGGCCGGCCGCCGATCCATACGTTCTTCTACCCCGAGGAAGAGTACCGCCGGGAGCATCTGGACGCTCTGACCGAACTCTGTCGCATGGGCATGGCGGAGATAGAGATCCACCTGCATCACGACAACGATACGAGCGACAACCTCCGGAATACCTTGCGGACTTTCACGCGCAAGCTCGTCGACGTCCATGACGCTCTTCCGGTCGACGCGTCGACCGGACGGCCGAGCTGGGCCTTCATTCACGGCAACTGGTGCCTCGACAACAGCCATCCTGCCGGTCGACATTGCGGCGTCGACGACGAGATCACGGTGTTGCGGCAGGAGGGTTGCTACGCTGACTTCACCTTTCCGTCGGCACCCGACCCGAGCCAGCCGTCGACCATCAATTCGATCTACTACGCGACGGACGATCCTCGGCGACCCAAGTCCCACGACACCGGGTGTCGCGTGTCTGCCAACCGTCCCGCGAGCGGCGACCTGTTGATGATTCAAGGCCCGCTCGGTTTCGATTGGCACAACAGGAAGTTCGGCGTGCTGCCCAGGATCGAGAATGCCGACGTCCGCGCAAGCAGCCCGCCGACTCCCCAGCGGGTCGACGCCTGGGTCCGTACCGGCATCCACGTGCACGGACGCCCGGAGTGGATCTTCGTGAAGATTCACACTCATGGCGCCCAGGATCGGGACATGGATCTGCTTCTCGGCGACCCGATGAAGCGCGTCTTCGAACACCTCGAGCGTCGCTACAACGACGGGCACGACTGGAAGCTGCACTATGTCAGCGCTCGCGAGCTCTACAACATCGTCAAGGCCGCAGAAGCAGGCTTCGACGGCGACCCTGGTGGCTACCGCGACTTCCTTGTCCCTCGCCCCGGCTACCGCTCCACTGCGGGCTCAGACTGACGTGCGGGTGCCCGGAGGCGAGAACGCTGCCTCTGATCCGTCGTTCTTCCTCTCGGAGACGTGGCTCGATGCGTGCCTGCTCACTTGGCCGGGACACGCTGCCTTCGAGCGGGTAGAACTGTCGTCCGCGGACGGGACGTCGGGTCATGTGCTCCTCGGCCGGGGCACATCGATCCGGCAACGGTTCATGCGGGTGCCTTATCTCGCGATCAACCAGTCGGCCGATCCGTTCCTCGACGAAGCGACGATCGAGCTGAACGGCATCTTCGGGTGTCCGCCCGATGCGTTCGATCGCACCTTCCGGTTGCTTCTGGCGCGGTTGGACGCGGATGCATCGTGGCGCGAGGTCCGCTTCTTCGGGCTCGCGCGGGAGCGAGCCGATCGCGTCGAGCGGCTCGCTTCGGAGCAAGGCTTGCGGTGCCGCCTGTTCAGCATGCGCCCGACGTACTGGGTCGACCTCGATTCGATTCGTTCGGAACACGGAAGCGACTACCTGGCTTCACGCTCGGCGAACACCCGGGCACAACTGCGCCGCTCGCTCCGGAGGGCCGAGCGCGAGTTGGGGCCCGTGCGGCTGCTGCGCGCCGAGTCGGTGCACGAGGCGCTCGCGTGGCTGGATGCGTTGGCACCGCTCCACCGCGCGCGCTGGCCGAGCGGTGCGCAGCCCGTGGGCTTCGACAACCCGCTGTTCGTCGAGTTCCACCGGAACCTGATCGCGAGCGGATTCGGCCGCGGGACGTTGGACCTGCTTCGGCTCGACGCGGGCGACGCATCTCTGGCGTACCTCTACAACTTCCGGTTGGCCGGGCATAGCTATTTCTATCTCGCCGGCATCGACTACGATCGCGCCGAGGCCTACCGCCCCGGAATGATCGCGCATTGGTTTGCGATCGAGAGATCCCTCCGCAACGGCGATCGAATCTACGACTTCCTTGCCGGGGAACACGTGTACAAGCGACGGCTGGCTTCCGACAGCGACGTCCAGCACGACTGCGTGCTGTGGCGGCCGACCGTCGCATTGCGCCTCGAGGACATGCTCCGGTCGCTTCGCCGACGTTGGCGCGAGCGGGCCCGTCGTTCACGGACCGGTGACTGACCGGGTCGCCTCCACCACGGCCGGGACCGCTCGCAGGAGGCGGGCCCGAGCCTCTTCGAGCTTGGTCTGGTCGGGTGGCCCTTCGGTCGATCCGGCCACAGGCGTGCCCAACACCGCGACGGTCGAATGGTCCCCTCGACCAGCGAGGATCGACAACGCGGTCAGCGCCTTGGCGGCTCGTGCATCGGTCGCTTCCCGTCCACCCACGGTGTACCAGGACCACACCAGCCGACGCCCTGTCGCCGACCGCACGATCCGCTCTTCGACCGACATCCCGATCCCGCCGGCGTCGACCGAAGCGATCGAACGGGCGACCAATTGCCAACGGTTGTCGCCGCTGCCGAGGATCGTGTTGTCGAAACTGATCATCTCGTGGCCGGGGCGCTGTCCTGCGAAGTACGCGACATAAAGGTCGGCCTCCAGGCCCTGTCCGAAGCTGCCCTGCACGACGCTGCGTGCGCCGGTGAATCGCGGCACGAGCACGGGCGGCTGCTCGGCCCCCCCCAACAGTGCGACGGTGAGTCGCTCTTTCGCCGAGGGCCGGGGCTCCACGTCG
This sequence comes from Burkholderiaceae bacterium, assembly GCA_044371545.1. Taxonomy (GTDB): domain Bacteria; phylum Pseudomonadota; class Gammaproteobacteria; order Burkholderiales; family Burkholderiaceae_E; genus UBA4615. The sequence goes on along the minus strand of JBILTM010000204.1, from coordinate 1,855 downwards.
ATCAAAGTATCGAGCACCCAAGGCGTGGACACGATCAGCGCGAGCGCCGTCCCTGCGATCATGGTGGCGCGCGCGAGCGGAAGCGCCACTCGGTGGGCGGCCGCCCCAGACGACCTCCCGTCGCCTTCGTGTACAACGACGCCACCGGCGGGCGACACGTCGCGCCACCGCGCTCCCAGCCAGAACACGACGAACATCGTCAGCCCGAAGAAGATCCACCCGTACCACACATGGTCTTCGCCTACGCCCAGGCGCATTCCGCTGAGATGCCCGATCATCACGATCAGGTAGGCACGCATCCAGTTCGCGACCAGGGCCACCGCGATCCCGACGGCAACGAACACTGCCTTCGCACGCAGGCTGCGGAAGTTCAGGTGGGCGAACAACGTCGAAAGCACGGCCGCGGCGATGACGTAGCGCAATCCGCTGCACGCCTCGACCACCGACCAGCGCCCGGTCGGCAGCGTGAAGTGGAGTCCTTCCCTGTAGACGGGTATTCCGCTCGCCGCGACTGCCCACACCGTGGCTTCGGCGGTCGCCTCCATGAGCATCGGCGTGAGGCCATCGCCGGCAGGCACCATGAAGAACAGGAACATCAGCGGAAAGGCGATGACCCAGGAGAGCTTGCCCCCCGCCGAAGCGATCACGATCGAGGGCAGCATCGCGACGACCGCGAACGCAGCCACGACGTTGACGCCGGACGCCCGCGCGACGAGCCACAGCGCGCAGCATCCAGCCGTCAGCAGCACGCCGAACCAACTGGGCTCCGGCGAGCAAGCGGCCAGTGCATCTCGATTCCGCCACACGAGCCAGGCCGCGATCGGAGCGATCGCGAAGCCGTGGTTGAAGGTCTCGGATCCCGCCCAGACCTCGACCATCGTCGACCAGGTGTCCCCGTAGCTCAGCAGGATGGACACCAGACCGAGCGCGAGGAAGAGCAGCGTCGCGCTCCGCGCGTCCACGGTCGCGTGCGGCGTGACGCTCTCTGCCTTCACCGCGGGGTATCCAAGTGTGTCATCGCCATGAAGTTCGGGCTCTTCACCAGAAGGGGCGGGCCGCCGGGACATCGCCGAACCCGATTCTATCTACCGGACGGGGGCGCGACCGAGTGCGGGTCGGCTCGCGCTCCCACGACGCCCTGACGAGCCCCGGCTCGACGCTCGTCTGAACGGAGGCTGGTGCAGCACAGTCTCGGGCAGAAGCACGGGATGCGGCGGCGGAATACGTCACGAGCGGCGCGCCCCGGGCGCCGCCGAGAGCGGCTGCCGATCGTCGCCGACCGCTCTGCCGGCCACCGATCGGTCGGCAGGCCCTTCGAGGATCGGGCGGCGCAACAAGTCGCCGCGAAATGCTTCTCGGCGGAGACAATTGTCGCTTCGAGGTCGAGCGAATTCGCTTAGCCTCACGGGACGCAACCTCCGTACCCTCACGCAGCCACCTTGGTGCCTCCGTTGGCCAACGACTCCAACTTCGCCGACCCTGGACGCCGCGACAGGCTGCCCTTGAGCCTGCCGGATGGATCGGGGGGAACGTCGATGCTCGTCGGGTCGGACGCCGCTCTCCCTGGATCGATCGTCGAGCGACTGCGGAGCGGATCCGGTGCCCCGACCCACGGCGCGCACGCCTGGGTCGCCCTCGCCCTTTCGGCCGTGCTCGCCCGCCTCGAGGGCATCGACTCCGTTCGCTATGTGGCCGAAGGTTCGTCTCAGGATGGGGAGTCGATCGGGACGAGCCTGAGCGTCCGCATCCCGACGGAAGGGAGCGTCCGGTCGTGGCTCGACGACGCCGAGCTCGTCGTTGCGTCCGGACTCGCCGGAGTACGCGGTGCCACGCACCGCTCCGGCGGTATCGAAAT
>JBILTM010000341.1:0-3075 GCA_044371545.1 Burkholderiaceae bacterium | reverse complement strand
CCGGCGAGATCTCGGTCGGCATCGGGCCCTACGGCATGGCGACGCTCGCCCCGATCTGCGCACCGGCGTTCGCGGTCGCGCATCCCGGCGTGCGACTGCGGATCCTCGCGGACTCCCCCTCCACGCTGGGCCGGCTCGTCCGCCTGCGGACTCTCGACCTCGCCGTCGCCGAGGCCAGCATCCTGGAGAGCGACGAGGATCTCGAGGTGGTGGCGACGCTCGCCCCGCTTCCCGGATACCTCGTCGTGCGGGCCGGGCATCCGTTGACTCGAAGGGCGCGGATCAGCCTCGCCGATGCGCTCGAGTATCCGTTCGCCCAGGTCGTGATGCTGCCGCCACGGGTCCTGAAGCCGATCCTCGCGTCAAGGCACCTCGCGATGCCCGCGTCCGCAGGGCCGTCCGCGCCTTTCCCGGCCATCGAATGTCCGACGCTGAGCCTGGCGACCGACATCGTCGCGAAGTCCGACGCGTTCACCTTGACAAGCCTGGGTACGGTTCGCGAGGGACTCGAGCTGGGGCGCTTCGTGGCCGTCCTCCAGGAGCCCTGGATGCACAGCAGCTGGGCCGTCGTCCGCCTGCGCAAGCGAACCATGTCGCCGGCCATGACGGCGTTCGTCGAGCACCTGGAGCTGGCGAATCGCGAAGTGGCTCGTGAAGAGGCGCGCCTGCGCGGCCTGTGGTACCGGCCGGCGGGTCCGGGGCGCCAACCCGGCAGGCGCGCGGGATCGTAGGCGGGCTCGAGCCGGCCTGGCACGGCTGCGCGGTTTTTGGTGCCCGATCGTGCCGTCGGTCGACGCGCCGGTTTTACATCCCAGCGACCGTTCCGTACGCTGCGTCGACCCGAGCATGCGATCCGGAGACAGGCCCCGATGACGACGACCCGCGAGCAGGCGATCGCCGAGTTGACCGCCGTCGGCCAGCCGTTCGAGCTGGCCGCGATCGAGGCGAACGGCCGCCGCATCCGCGCATTCCGCCACGCGCCGCGCTCGCTGCGCGAGCTCTTCGAGTCGACCGCCACCGACCTGCCGTTCCTCGCCTACGCCGACGAGCGCTGGACCTTCGCGCAGGCGTGGCACGCGGCCGCGCGGATCGGCCGCGTGCTGGTCGGCGAGTGCGGCGTGAGGCCCGGCGACCGCGTCGCGATCTCGATGCGCAACTACCCCGAGTGGATCCTCGCGTTCACCGCGATCACCTCGATCGGCGCGGTCGCGGTCGCCATGAACGCGCACTGGCAGTCCGACGAGATGGACTACGGCCTGCGCGACAGCGGCGCGAAGGCGCTGCTCGCCGACGCCGAGCGGCTCGAGCGCCTCGCGCGGTGCGCGCCGATCCCCGGACTCGCGGTGCTCGCGGTCCGCACCGACGCGACCGCGCACGGCGCGCGCCCGCTGGCCGCGCTGGTCGAGGCCGCCGGCGACGGGCCGATGCCGGCCGCCTCGATCGATCCCGACGACGCGGCGACGATCCTCTACACCTCGGGCTCGACCGGCCATCCGAAGGGCGTCGTCTCCACGCACCGGAACATCCTCTCTGCGCTGCTGTCGTGGGAGCTCGACCGCGCGATCGGCGAGCGCGCGACCGGCGTCGCGACGCCCGCGCTCGCCCCCGGGCAGGACGGCACGCTGCTCGCGGTGCCGCTGTTCCACGTGACCGGGCTCGCCGCGTCGCTGCTCGCGTCGTACCGCCCGCAGCGGCGCGTGGTCTGCATGTACCGGTGGGACCCGGAGGCCGCGGCGACGCTGGTCGAGCGCGAGCGGCTGGTCTCGGTGGTCGGACCGGCGGCGGTCACCGGCGACCTGCTGCGCGTCGCCGCGCAGGGCCGGCACGACCTGGCCTCGCTCGCCACGGTCGGCGGCGGCGGCGCGCCGCGCGCGCCCGAGCAGGTCGCGCGGATCGACTCGACCTTCGCGAACGCGCTGCCGATCACCGGCTGGGGCATGACCGAGACCTTCGCGATCGGCGCGGGCATCGGTGGCCCCGACTACCTGACTCGGCCGGAGAGCTCGGGACGCTGCGCACAGGTGCTCGACCTGCGCGTCGTCGACGAGCAGGGCCGCGCGCTGCCCGCGGGCGCGCGCGGCGAGCTGCAGGTGCGCGGCGCGTCGCTGTTCCGCGAGTACTGGAACCGGCCCGAGGCGACGCGCGACGCCTTCGACGGCGACTGGTTCCGCACCGGCGACATGGCCTTCATCGACGACGAAGGCTTCGTCTTCATCGTCGACCGCATCAAGGACCTGATCATCCGCGGCGGCGAGAACATCGGCTGCGGACAGGTCGAGGCCGCGCTGCTGCAGCACCCGCTGGTGCACGAGGTCGCGGTCTACGCGGTGCCCGACGAGCGGCTCGGCGAGGAGGTCGGGGCGACGGTCTACGCCGAGCCGGGGCTCGACGCCGACGCGCTGCGCGCGTTCGCGGCCGAGCGGCTCGCCGCGTTCGAGGTGCCGCGCTACATCCGGATGGCGAACGAGCCGCTGCCGCGGACGGCGACGGGGAAGATCCTGAAGCGGGCGCTGCGGGAGGCGGCGCGGGCGGGGTGAGCGGTCAGCGTCGCGGCGGGCCGTCGCCGGGCAGGTGTCGTCGGGCGGCCTGGCCGAGGCGGGCATCGAACGTGGCGAGCGGTGCTTCGAGGCGCGCGGCCAGATGCAGGTACGCGGCGTCGTGGGCGGACAGGCCGTACTGGAAGGCGAGGAGGAGCGCCTCCCCCGGATCGACCTCGAAGCGTTCGATGCCCAGGCGCTCGGCCCGCGCGAGCACTTCGGCCGCCTGTCCGGATTCGATCGCGCCGCGTCGGATCTTGTTCATCGCGACGTTCGCGAGTTCGAGGCCGACGAGCGCGGGCGCGCACGGCGCGCGCCCCTCGAGCAACGCCGCAGCCTCCGCCGCAGCCTCCTCGGCGAAGAGGAAGGCCGCCAGCAGGCTCGTGTCGACGACGAGCCGCGGTCGGCGATCGAAATGTGCCGCCGGCTCGGCGACATGCGGCCGGGTCGGCGCGGTCACTTCGACGGATCGGGATCCGGCCATGGGCCGAGGTCGACCGAGAGCCCGGCGTCCCGTTGCGCACGGATGAACGCGACC
>JBILTM010000340.1:0-3090 GCA_044371545.1 Burkholderiaceae bacterium | reverse complement strand
CACGCGGCGCGCCGGGACGACGCCGTCTGCGCGGGGGCTCGCACCGGCCCCGCCGGGGCCCGCGGCCTGCACCTCGGCGCCGCCTCCGGCCTGTGCGGAAGCCGTCTGCGCGGCTGCGCCCTCCCCGAGCGCGCCGACCAGCAAGACGCCGAGCATCGCGACGGCCGCGAGCATGCGGCGCAACGTCGGGAGCATCGGGGTCGGCATCGGTCGGGGCTCGGCGCCGTCGCGCGGGATCGCGCGTCACGGTCTCGATGCGACCCTCTCACGCGCCGGGCCGACGCGGCCCGCGCGATCGCGCGGTCGCTTGACCGCGATCAAGCGGCCGACGCGCAGCGCGGGCCGCCCCGGGCGAGCCGGCCCTCAGGCGGTGCCCGACAACCCCTTCGGCATCGGGAACTGGACGTGCTCCTCGATGCCGTCGAGCGCCTGCACGCGGGTGATGCCGAGCACGCGCAGCCGCTCGACCAGCTCGCGCACCAGCACCTCGGGCGCCGACGCACCGGCCGTCACCCCGATGCGGCGCTTGCCCTCGAGCCACGTCGGGTCGAGCTCGGCGGCCGAGCCGATCAGCCGCGCCTCCTTGCCCATCTTCTCGGCGACCTCGCGCAGCCGGTTGCTGTTCGAGCTGCTCGGGCTGCCGATCACCAGCACCAGGTCGCACTGCGGCGCCATGAACTTCACCGCGTCCTGCCGGTTCTGCGTCGCGTAGCAGATGTCCTGCTTCTTCGGCTCGGCGATCTCCGGGAATCGGCGCTTGAGCGCGTCGATGACGACGCGGCAGTCGTCGACCGACAGCGTCGTCTGCGTCACGTAGGCGAGCCGCCCCGAGTCGGCGATCGCGAGCCGCTCGACGTCCTCGGGCGTCTCGACGAGGTGGATGCCGTCATCGGCCTGGCCCATCGTGCCCTCGACCTCCGGGTGGCCGGCGTGGCCGATCATCACCACCTCGCGGCCCTCGCGGCGCATCTTCGAGACCTCGACGTGCACCTTGGTGACCAGCGGGCAGGTCGCGTCGAACACCTGCAGCCCGCGGGAGTCGGCCTCGTCGCGGACCGCGCGCGAGACGCCGTGCGCCGAGAACACGACCACCGAGCCGGCCGGCACCTCGTCGAGCGCGTCGACGAAGATCGCGCCCTTGCCGCGCAGGTCGCCGACGACGTGGTCATTGTGGACGATCTCGTGGCGCACGTAGATCGGCGCGCCGAACTGCGCGAGCGCGCGCTCGACGATCTCGATCGCCCGGTCCACGCCAGCGCAGAAGCCGCGCGGCTGCGCGAGCAGCACCTGCGGGGACGCGTCGACGGTGTCGGTCATCTCAGAGCACTCCCAGGATGCGGACCTCGAACCGGATCGGCTGGCCGGCGAGCGGATGGTTGAAATCGAGCAGCGCGCCCGCCTCGTCGACGTCCTTCACGACGCCGGCGTAGCGCCCGCCGTCGGGCGCCGCGAAGTCGAGCAGGTCACCGGGCGCGTACTCGGCGCCGGGCTCGCCGTGCTGCTCGAGCATCGCGCGCGAGACGCGCTGCAGCAGCGCCGGGTTGCGTTCGCCGAAGGCCTCGCCGGGCTGCAGCTCGAAGCTCGCCGAGTCGCCCTCGCGCAGCCCGACGAGGCGCCGCTCGAGCGGCTCGACCAGCTGGCCTAGGCCCAAGGTCAGCGTCGCGGGCCGTTCGGAGAACGTGCTGATGACGTCGTCCCCGGTGCGCGCCAGACTGATCCGGTAATGCAGCGTCAGGTGCGAATCGGGTCGCACCCGCGGCACGGTGTCGTCGGTCGGCTCGGGAGCGGTCATTCGGTCGGATCCTCGCGAGCCGCGATTCTACGCGTTGGAGATCCTCGCCCATGCCCCCGTCCTCGGTCGTCCCGATGGCTTCGTCCGACCGGCCGCGCGAGCGGCTGCTCGCAGGCGGCACCCGCGTGCTGTCCGATGCCGAGCTGCTCGCGCTGGTGCTCGGCACCGGCCGGCGCGGCCGCGGCGCGCTCGAGCTCGCGCGCGACCTGCTCGAGCGCTTCGGCGGGCTGCCGGGCCTGTTCGCCGCGCCGCGCGCCGAGCTGCTCGCCGCGCCGGGCATCGGTCCGGCGCGCTGGGGCGCGCTGCAGGCCGGCCTGGAGCTCGCGCGGCGCAGCGTCGCGGCCGACCTGCGCCGGCGCGACGCGCTCGCCTCGCCCGAGGAGGTCGGCCGCTTCGTCGCGATGAGCCTGCAGCACAGTCCGCAGGAGGTGTTCGCGGTGCTGTTCCTCGATGCCCGCAACCGGCTGCTCGCCGCGGAGGAGCTGTTCCGCGGCACGCTCAGCCAGACGGTCGTCTACCCGCGGGAGGTCGCGCGGCGGGCGCTCGAGCGCAACGCGGCGGCGGTGATCCTCGCGCACAACCATCCGTCCGGGCTGCCGGAGCCGAGCCAGGCCGACCGGCTGCTGACCGACGCGCTGGTGCGGGCGCTGCGCTGCCTCGACATCCCGGTGCTCGACCACCTGATCGTGGCCGGCGGGCGACGCTACTCGTTCGCCGAGCACGGGCTGCTGTGAGGCGCCGGCGCCGGCCGCGTCGCAAGGGGGGTCGCGGCGGGCCCGGCCGGCGCTTGCGACCACCCGCCGATTTGCGCTATGATTCAAGGCTTTGCTGAATCCGTCAGCGCAAACAACGGGTTCGGTGCGCCGCAGGCATGCGCCGGCGGGGGTACCGCGCCCTCTTTTCGATCCAGGAGTGAACCATGGCCAAGTTCTGCCAAGTCACCGGCAAGGGCCCGATGGTCGGCAACAACGTCTCGCACGCGAACAACAAGACCAAGCGCCGCTTCCTGCCGAACCTGCAGTATCGCCGCTTCTGGGTCGAGAGCGAGAACCGGTGGGTGCGCCTGCGCATCACCAACGCCGCCCTGCGCACCATCGACAAGGTCGGCATCGACACGGTGCTGGCCGACCTGCGCGCCCGCGGCGAAGTCTGACCGACGCCCTCCCCGCACCAGGAGCCTGAACCATGCGCGACAAGATCAAGCTTGAGTCGACCGCCGGCACCGGTCACTTCTACACGACGACCAAGAACAAGCGGACGATGCCCGAGAAGATGCTGATCAAGAAGTTCGATCCGGT
>JBILTM010000023.1:0-36190 GCA_044371545.1 Burkholderiaceae bacterium | reverse complement strand
GCACCGTTCAGGTCGACCAGGTGCAGCCGGCGGGCGCCGAGCTCGAGCCAGCGGCGCGCGGTGGCGGCGGGATCGTCGGAGAAGACGGTCGCGTCGTCCATGTCGCCCTGTCGCAGGCGCACGCAGCGGCCATCCTTGAGGTCGATGGCGGGGATCAGCAGCATGGGAGCGGGCCTGCGACGGCGTGAGGAAGGGTGCGAAGGGCCGGGACGGCGGCGGTGCGGTCAGGGGCGCCAGTCGACGAAGTTCGCGTAGAGGCGCAGCCCGTGGGCGGCGCTCTTCTCCGGGTGGAACTGAGTGGCGAAAATGTTATCCCGCGCCACGACACAGGTAAAGCGAAGCCCGTACTCGGCGCTGCCGGCGGACAGCGCCGGGTCGGCGGGCTCGGCGTAGTAGCTGTGCACGAAGTAGAAGTAGGCGCCGTCGGGCACGCCCGCCCACATCGGGTGGGGCCGGTCCTGGGCGACCCGGTTCCAGCCCATGTGCGGCACCTTCAGGCGGGCGCCGTCCGGGCCGACCATCCGCTCGGCCGGGAAGCGCACGACCCGGCCGGGCAGCAGCCCGAGCCCCGGCGTGTCGCCCTCCTCGCTCGAATCGAACAGCATCTGCTCGCCGATGCACACGCCGAAGAGCGGCTTGGTGCGCGCCGCCTCGAGCACCACCTCGCGCAGGCCGGCCTCGTCGAGGTGGCGCATGCAGTCGGGCATCGCGCCCTGCCCCGGGAAGACCACGCGGTCGGCCGCGCGGATCTCGGCGGCGTCGCCGGACACGAGCACGCGCGCCTTCGGGGCGACGTGCTCGAACGCCTTCGCGACCGAGCGCAGGTTGCCCATCCCGTAGTCCACCACCACGATCGTCGTCATCGCGTCGCGCCCCGTGCGCCGGCCCGCGGGCTCAGCCCTGGAGGCTCCCCTTCGTGGACGGGATCGTGCCGGCCGCGCGCGGATCGGCCTCGACGGCCATCCGGAACGCGCGGGCGAACGCCTTGAACACCGTCTCGCACTGGTGGTGCGCGTTCTCGCCGCGCAGGCAGTCGACGTGGACGGTCATCTGCGCGTGGTTGACGAAGCCCTGGAAGAACTCGTGGGCGAGGTCGACGTCGAAGGTGCCGATCATCGCGCGGGTGAAGGGCACGTTCCAGGTCAGGCCCGGCCGGCCGGAGAAGTCGACGACCACGCGCGACAGCGCCTCGTCGAGCGGCACGTAGGCGTGGCCGTAGCGGCGGATGCCCTTCTTGTCGCCGACGGCCTTCGCGACCGCCTGCCCGAGCGTGATGCCGATGTCCTCGACGGTGTGGTGCGCGTCGATGTGCAGGTCGCCGTCGGCCTCGATCTCCAGGTCGACCAGCCCGTGGCGGGCGATCTGGTCGAGCATGTGATCGAGGAACGGCACGCCGGAGGCGAGCTTCTGGCGGCCGGTGCCGTCGAGGTCGAGCTTGACCCGGATCTTCGTCTCGGCGGTGTCGCGGCGGACTTCGGCGGTGCGCATGGCGGTCGGGGCGGGTCGGTCGGTCGCGGAGGGGTCGGGGCGCTCGGTCAGCGGCCGGCGAGCGCGCCGCGCAGCGCCGCGAGCATCGCGGCGTTCTCGTCGGGCGTGCCGACGGTCAGGCGCAGGCAGTCGGCCAGCAGCGGATGCATTCTACTCACGTCCTTGATCAGCACGCCGCGCTCGCGCATCCCGGCGGCGACCGCGGACGCACCCGCGACGCGGACCAGCACGAAGTTGGCGTGCGAAGGGAAGGTCGCGACGCCGGGGATCGCGTCGAGCGCCGCGCGCAGCCGCTCGCGGTCGTCGCGGATCCGCGCGCACTGGGCCTGCAGCACGTCGAGGTGCTCGAGCGCGAACTCGGCCGCGGCCTCGTCGAGCACGCTGACGTTGTACGGCGGGCGGACCTTGTCGAACTCGGCGATCCAGCGTGGCGAGGCGGCCATGTAGCCGATCCGGATGCCGGCCAGCCCGAGCTTGGAGACCGTGCGCATCACGACGAGGTGGTCGTGGCGCGGGAGGTCGTCCATCCAGCTGTCGAGCGCGAACGGCTGGTAGGCCTCGTCGAGCACGACCAGGCCCGGCGCGGCCGCGAGGATCCGCTCGACGTCGGCGCGATCGAAGCAGTTGCCGGTGGGGTTGTTCGGGTACGCGAGCCACACCACCGCCGGGCGGTGCTCGGCGATGGCGGCGAGCATCGCGTCGAGGTCGAGCGACAGGTCGGCGGCGAGCGGCACCGGCACGAAGCGGCTGCCGGCGAAGCGCGTCGACAGGTCGTACATCACGAACGAGGGCGCGGGCGCGACGACGGTGGCGCCGGGCTTCGCGGTCGCGACCGAGATCATCGCGATCAGCTCGTCCGAGCCGTTGCCGACCAGGACCTCGGCGCCGGCGGGCACGCCGAGCTTCTCGCGGATCAGCTGCTTCAGGCGCGCGTACGACGGCGCCGGGTAGCGGTTGATCGCGACCGCGGCGAGACGCTCGGCGAGCGCCTGCTTCAGCGCCTCGGGCAGCGCGTACGGGTTCTCCATCGCGTCGAGCTTCACCAGGCCGGCGGCCGGCGGCACGTGGTAGCTCGACATCGCGAGGATGTCCGGACGCAGGAGATCCTGCGGCGCAGTGCTCATTTCGCCTCCGCCCGGAGTTCGGCGCTGCGCGCATGGGCCTGCAGGCCCTCGCCGTGCGCGAGCTCGGAGGCGATCGCGCCGAGCGCGACCGCGCCGCGCCGCGACACCTCGATGATCGAGGAGCGCTTCTGGAAGTCGTAGACACCGAGCGGCGACGAGAAGCGCGCGGTGCGCATCGTCGGCAGCACGTGGTTGGGGCCGGCGCAGTAGTCGCCGAGCGACTCGCTGGTCCAGGGCCCGAGGAACATCGCGCCCGCGTGTCGGATGCGGTCGGCCCAGCGCTGCGGGTCGGCGGTGCTGATCTCGAGGTGCTCGGGGGCGATGCGGTTCGCGATCTCGCAGGCCTCGTCGAGCGAGCGCACCTTCACCAGCGCGCCGCGGCCGGCGAGCGAGGCGGCGATCACGTCGCGGCGCGGCATCGCGGGCAGCAGCCGGCGGATCGCGGCGTGCACCGCGTCGAGGAACGCGGCGTCCGGACACAGCAGGATCGCCTGCGCGAGCTCGTCGTGCTCGGCCTGCGAAAAGAGGTCCATCGCGATCCAGTCGGGGTCGGTGCCGCCGTCGCAGATCACGAGGATCTCGGAGGGGCCGGCGATCATGTCGATACCGACCGTGCCGAACACGCGGCGCTTGGCCTCGGCAACGTAGGCATTGCCCGGGCCGACGATCTTGTCGACCGAGGGCACCGTCGCCGTGCCGTAGGCGAGCGCGCCGACCGCCTGCGCGCCGCCGATGGTGAACACCCGGTCGACGCCGGCGATCGCGGCCGCGGCGAGCACCAGCGGGTTGCGCACGCCGCCGGGCGTGGGGGTCACCATCACCAGCTCGGGGACACCCGCGACCTTCGCGGGGATCGCGTTCATCAGCACCGACGACGGGTACGCGGCCTTGCCGCCAGGCACGTAGAGGCCCACGCGGTCGAGCGGCGTGATCTTCTGGCCGAGCCGCGTGCCGTCGGCGTCGACGTACGACCAGGACGGCGCCTTCTGGCGCTCGTGGTAGTCGCGCACGCGCTCGGCCGCGGCGCGCAGCGCGTCGCGGCGCACGGCCTCGAGGCCGGCGAGCGCCGCCTCGAGCTCGGCGCGCGGCAGCTCGAGCGCACGCGCGTCCGTCACGTCGACGCGGTCGAAGCGGCGCGTGTACTCGAGCACCGCCGCGTCGCCGCGCGCGCGCACGTCGCGCAGGATGTCGGCGGCGGCGCGCTCGATCGCCTCGTCCTGCTCGGCCTCCCAGGCGAGCAGCGCGGCGAGCCGCGCGTCGAAGCCGGGCTCGGCGGAGTCGAGGCGGTGGATGTCGGGGCCGGGTGCGTTCATGGCGGTGCTGCGGGGACGTTCAGGCGGGGGCGTCCGCGCCGACCGCGCGCGCGAGCTTCTCGAGCAGCGGCGCGAGCTCGGCGTGGCGGGTCTTCAGCGACGCCTGGTTGACGACGAGGCGCGAGGAGATCGGCATGATCTCCTCGACCTCGACGAGGTCGTTGGCCTTCAGCGTGCTGCCGGTGGAGACCAGGTCGACGATCGCGTCGGCCAGCCCCACCAGCGGCGCGAGCTCCATCGAGCCGTAGAGCTTGATCGGGTCGACGTGCACGCCCTTGGCGGCGAAGTGCTCGCGCGCGACCGCGACGTACTTGGTCGCCACGCGCAGCCGCGCGCCGCGCCGCGCCGCGGCCGCGTAGTCGAAGCCGCGCTTCGTCGCGACGCACATCCGGCAGCGGCCGATGCCGAGGTCGATCGGCTGGTACAGGCCCTCGCCGCCGTGCTCGAGCAGCACGTCCTTGCCGGCGACGCCGAGGTCGGCCGCGCCGTACTGCACGTAGGTCGGCACGTCGGAGGCGCGCACGATGATCAGCCGCAGGCCGGGGTCCGCGGTCGGCAGAATCAGCTTGCGCGACTCGAGCACCGCCGGGTCGATGTCGATGCCGACCGCCTTCAGCAGCGGCAGCGTGTCGTCGAGGATCCGGCCCTTGGACAGCGCGAGCGTGATCATGCCTCGACCACCGTGCGCACCCGCTCGATGCTCGCGCCGGCGCCGGCGAGCTTGCGCTCCATCCGGTCGTAGCCGCGGTCGAGGTGGTAGATCCGGTCGACCAGCGTGTCGCCGTCGGCGACCAGCCCGGCGATCACGAGACCGGCCGACGCGCGCAGGTCGGTCGCCATCACGATCGCGCCCGACAGCCCGCGCTTGCCGCGCACGATCGCCGTGTTGCCCTCGGTGTCGATCTCGGCGCCGAGGCGGCGAAGCTCCTGCACGTGCATGAAGCGGTTCTCGAAGATCGTCTCGGTGATCACGCCGGTACCCTCGGCGACGCAGTTCACCGCCATCAACTGCGCCTGCATGTCGGTCGCGTAGCCGGGGTAGGGCGCGGTGCGGACGTCGACCGCCTTCGGCCGGCCGACCATCGACGCGCGGATCCAGTCGGGGCCGCACTCGATGCGCAGGCCCGCCTCGCGCAGCTTCTCGAGCGTCGCGTCGAGCGTGTCCGGCTCGCAGTGGGTCAGCGTCAGCTCGCCGCCGGCGGCCGCGACCGCGCACAGGAAGGTGCCGGTCTCGATCCGGTCGGCCATCACGCGGTGGCGCCCGCCGTGCAGCGCGCGCACGCCCTCGACGACGATCCGGTCGGTGCCGGCGCCGCGGACCTTCGCGCCGAGCGCGTTCAGCGCGTTCGCGAGGTCGACGACCTCGGGCTCGCGCGCGGCGTTCTCGATCACCGTCTCGCCCTCGGCGAGCGTCGCGGCCATCATCAGGTTCTCGGTGCCGGTGACCGTGACCATGTCGGTGACGATCCGCGTGCCGCGCAGGCGCGAGGCCTTCGCGACCACGTAGCCGCGCTCGATCTCGATCTGCGCGCCGAGCGCCTGCAGGCCCTTGATGTGCTGGTCGACCGGCCGCTGGCCGATCGCGCAGCCACCGGGCAGCGACACGCGCGCCTCGCCGAAGCGCGCGACCAGCGGCCCGAGCACCAGGATCGAGGCGCGCATCGTCTTCACCAGGTCGTAGGCCGCCTCGGTGTTCGTGACCTCGCGCGCGTCGAGCGACACGGTGCCGGCCTGCGCGTCGCGCGAGGCCTTCACGCCCATCCGCTCGAGCAGCTTCAGCGTGGTGCCGACGTCCTGCAGCTGCGGCACGTTGTCGAGCTCGAGCGTGCCCGGCACCAGCAGGCCCGCGCACAGGATCGGCAGCGCCGCGTTCTTCGCGCCGGAGATGCGCACCTCGCCCTGCAGGCGACGGCCGCCGTGGATCAGCAGCTTGTCCATCGGAGCCCTATTTCGCTCGCTGCGCCGCCCATTCCTCGGGCGTCAGCGTGGTCATCGACAGCGCGTGGATCTCCTCGCGCATCCGGTCGCCGAGCACCGCGTAGACCATCTGGTGGCGCTGCACCGGGCGCTTGCCGGCGAAGTTCGCGGAGACGATGACGGCCTCGAAGTGCCGGCCGTCGCCGTCGACGTGGAGGTGCTCGCAGGGCAGGCCGTCGGCGATGTACCGGTGGATGGCGTCGGGAGTGGTCATGGCGTGGCGTGCTCGGGAGGACGGGTGCGACGGCGGAGGCGACGGGGCGTGCTGCGGCGGCGGACGGGCGACGGGGGCGGCCCGCCGCCGGTCAATGGCGGATGCGCCAGCCGGTCTGGAGCAGCCGCAGCGCGACGCCTGCTGCCAGCGCCAGCGTCGCGACGACGATCGCGAGGCTGACGGTGGGCGGCACGTCGGACTGACCGAAGAAGCCGTAGCGGAAACCGTCGACCATGTAGAAGAACGGGTTCAGGTGCGAGACCGTCTGCCAGAAGGCGGGCAGCGCGTGCACCGAATAGAACACCCCGGCCAGGAAGGTGGCCGGCATGATCAGGAAGTTCTGGAACATCGCGATCTGGTCGAATTTCTCGGCCCAGATCCCGCCGATCAGGCCCATTGTACCGAGAATCGCGCTGCCGAGGACCGCGAAGGCCAGGATCCAGCCGGGGGCGGCGAACGTCGGCGGCGTGAAGAACGCGGTCACCGCGAACACCCCGAAGCCGACCATCAGGCCGCGCGCGACGGCGGCCAGCACGTAGGCGCCGAACAGCTCCAGCGGCGACAGCGGCGGCAGCAGCACGAACACCAGGTTGCCGGTGACCTTCGACTGGATCAGCGACGAGGACGCGTTCGCGAACGCGTTCTGCAGCATCGACATCATCACCAGGCCGGGCACGAGGAACGACACGTAGGGCACGCCGGGGAACGGCTGGACGTGCTCGGCGAGCGCCTGCGAGAACACCAGCAGGTAGAGCAGCGCGGTCAGCACCGGCGCGGCGACCGTCTGCACCGCGACCTTCCAGAAGCGGAGCAGCTCCTTGTGGAGCAGCGTGCGGAAGCCGGTCACGACGCGGCTCCCGACGGCGCCCGCGCCGTCTCCGAAGCCATGACCTTGAGGAACACGTCCTCCAGGTCGGTGTGCGCGAGCTCCATCTCGTCGAGGTGGCAGCCGGCCTCGCGCAGCCGAGCGAGCACCGGCTCGAGCGCCTGCCAGTCGTCGAGCCGCAGCGCGATCCGGCCGTCGGGCAGCGGCTCGCCGGCGAGCAGCGCGCGCAGCCCCTCGGGCAGCGGCGCGCGCGACAGCCGCAGCGTGACCGTGCCGCCGCCGAAGCGCCCGAGCAGCTCGGCGGTGCGCTCGAGCGCGACCACCCGCCCCTGCTTGAGCATCGCGATGCGGCCGCACAGCTCCTGCGCCTCCTCGAGGTAGTGCGTCGTCAGCACGATCGTGTGGCCCTCGCGGTTCAGCCGCCGCACGAAGGTCCACAGGGTCTGGCGCAGCTCGACATCGACGCCCGCGGTCGGCTCGTCGAGCACGATCACCGGCGGCCGGTGCACGAGCGCCTGCGCGACCAGCACCCGGCGCTTCATGCCGCCGGACAGCGCGCGCATGTTCGAGTCCGCCTTCGCGGTGAGGTCGAGGTGGTGGAGGATCTCGTCGATCCACGCGTCGTTGCGCGCGAGGCCGTAGTAGCCCGAAGTGAGCCGCAGCGTCTCGCGGACGGTGAAGAAGGGATCGAAGACCAGCTCCTGCGGCACGACGCCGAGCGCGCGGCGCGCGGCACGGTATTCGGCGACCACGTCGTGGCCCATCACGCGGACCGTGCCCGAACTCGGCCGGTTCAGGCCCGCGACGATCGCGATCAGCGAGGTCTTGCCGGCGCCGTTCGGGCCGAGCAGCCCGAAGAACTCGCCCTGGGCGACGTCGAAGGAGACCCCGCGCAGGGCCTCGAAGGCGCCGTAGCGCTTGTGGACGGAACGGATCTCGATCGCGGGCGGCATGGAGGCAAGGGGAACCGGGCACGGGCGGCGCCCGGAGCCGGCGCGGACCCCCGCACCGGCGCCCCCGTGCGACGAACGTGCGCCGCGGGGTCCGGCGTCAGGACGCCGGCGGGCCGAACAGCGCCGCCTCGACGCCGTAGAGGGACGCGAGTTTACGCAAGTTCGGCGGCGGGTTCCGGAAGTCGGCCCCGATCCCGGCCTCGCGGCGCAGCGCCACCAGCACGGCGACCGCCGCGGAGTCGAAGCGCACGAGCGGCGCGAGGTCGAGCCGCCCGCCGCCGGCACGCAGCGCGGCGCGCGCTGCCTCGAGTGCCGCGGGCGCGTTGGCGAGCGTGATCTCGACCGGGGCCGGCGCGCCCGCGCCCATCGCGTTCAGGACTTCCCGCCCTGCTGCGAGAACTGGCGGTTGCGGTCGCCGAGCACCTTGATCAGGCTGTCGATGCCGCGCGCATTGATCTCCTGCGCGAACTGGTTCCGGTAGGTCTCGACGAGCCAGACGCCCAGCACGTTGATGTCGTAGATCTTCCAGTGCGGGTTGTTCTTCTCCATCCGGTAGTCGAGCTGGATCGGATCGCCGCGGGTGCCGACGATCTCGCTGCGCACGATCACCTCGGCGTCCTCGGGCGCCGCGCGCAGCGGCTTGACCCGGATGACGTGGTCACGGACCTGCGAGACCGCTCCGGCGTAGGTGCGCAGCAGCAGCGCGCGGAACTCGCCCATCAGCTGCTTCTGCTGCTCGGGCGTCGCGGTGCGCCACGCGCGGCCGACCGCGAGCGAGGTCATCCGCTCGAAGTTGACGTACGGCATCACCGTGTCGTCGACGAACTGCGACAGACGGCTCAGGTCGCCGCTGCGCAGCTCCGGGTCGCCCTTGATCTTGTCGAGCACCTGGTTGCTGAGCACCTCGATCATCTTGTCGGGCGCGGCGGGCAGCGCGGCCTGCGCCCGGGCGGGCGCGGCCGGGGCCAGCGCGAGGGTCCACGCGGCGAGCGCCGCGAGCAGGTATCGGGTCATGGCGGATCCAGTCAGTCCTTGTCCGGCGGATTGCCGTCATACACCAGGTTGCGGCGGCGGGCCAGGTAGCCATCGCGCACGAGCAGGTAACGGTCGAGCGCGTCGTCCAGCATACGATCCGCGGGCAGCAGGTTCGCACGGGTCTCGATCAGGCCGAGCGCGCTCATGCTGTTGCGAAACGAGACATTGTCGAAACGGTTGACCACGGCGAGGTACGCGTCGACGCCGAACCCGACGCCGTCGCGCAGGTTCGAGGGGCCGAACACCGGCAGCACCAGGTACGGTCCGGTCGGCACGCCCCAGACGCCCAGGGTCTGCCCGAAGTCCTCGCGGTGCTTGCGGTAGCCGGCCTCCGACGCCGGATCGCCGAAGCCGATGAATCCGAAGGTCGTGTTGAGCAGGAAGCGGGCCAGGTCGGAGAAGCCTTCCGAGGGCTTGCCCTGCAGGAAGTTGTTCAGCGCGATGTACGGATCGAGCAGGTTCGACAGGAAGTTGCGTGTGATCAGCCGGACCACTTCGGGCGTCCACTGGTCGTAGAAGCGCGCGACCGGGCGCAGCAGCACGCCGTCGACCGCGTCGTTGAACGCGAAGACACCCCGGTTGAGCGACTCGAGCGGATCGACGGCCGCGCGGCTCGGCGCGTCGCCGGGCTCGCCCTCGGCGGCGCGGTTCGCGCTGCTGGCGCTGAAGGCGCCGGCCGGGCCGATCGCGCCCGCGGCGGCGTCGGCGCTCCCTGCGGACGACGGCCGTCCGACCGCGGGTCCGGCGCAGCCCTCGACGGCCAGCAGCACGGTCAGCACCGCCGCCGCGCCCGTGGCCCGCCACACGCCCGGAAACCGGGGTCGGATCACTATTTCTTGTCTCCTTCGGCCGCCTTGCTGAAGAGGAACTGTCCGATCAGGTTCTCCAGCACGACCGCCGACTGGGTCATCGAGATGGTGTCGCCGGCGCCGAGCATCTTCTCGTCCCCACCGGCCTCCAGTCCTACGTACTGTTCGCCGAGCAGTCCTGACGTCAGGATCTTGGCCGAGGTGTCCTTCGGGAACCTGAAGCGCTCGTCGAGCGCGAGCACCACCGTCGCCTGGTAGGTCTTGTCGTCGAAGCCGATCGAGGCGACCCGCCCGACGACGACGCCGGCGCTCTTGACCGGCGCGCGGACCTTGAGCCCGCCGATGTTGTCGAAGCGCGCACGCGCCTCGTAGCTCGAGCCGGTCGAGAAGCTGCCGAGGTTGCCGGCCTTGAGCGCGAGGAACAGCAGCGCGGCCAGGCCCAGCAGCACGAAGCCGCCGACCATCACGTCGATGCCCCGGTTGGTCTTCATCGGGTCGCCCCCGTCGTGTCGCGCGTCGCCGCGCCGTGGATGCCAGTCATCGTGATGCCCTCAGTCGGCGCCGAACATCAGCGCCGTCAGGATGAAGTCGAAGCCCAGCACCGCCAGCGACGACGCGACGACGGTGGTGGTGGTGGCGCGCGACACGCCCTCGGGCGTGGGTTGCGCCTCGTGGCCGACGTAGAGCGCGGTGAAGGTGCAGATGAAGCCGAACACGATGCTCTTGAGGACGCCGTTGCCCAGGTCCTTGAACACCTCGACGCCGGCCTGCATCTGCGACCAGAACGCGCCGGGATCGACGCCGATCAGCAGCACGCCGACCGCCCAGCCGCCGAGCACGCCGACCGCCGAGAAGATCGTCGCGAGCACCGGCATCGCGATCACGCCGGCGACGAAGCGCGGCGCGAGCACGCGCGCCATCGGGTCGACCGCCATCATCTCCATCGCCGAGAGCTGCTCGCCGGCCTTCATCAGTCCGATCTCGGCGGTGAGCGAGGTGCCCGCGCGGCCCGAGAAGAGCAACGCCGACACCACCGGCCCGAGCTCGCGCAGCAGCGACAGCGCGACCATCAGCCCGAGCGCTTCGGCCGAGCCGTAGCGCTGCAGGATGTAGTGGCCCTGGAAGCCGAGCACGAAGCCGACGAACAGGCCCGAGACCGAGATGATCGACAGCGAGCGGTTGCCGATGAAGTGGAGCTGGTCGATCACCAGGCGCGGGCGCAGCAGCGCCGCCGGCGACAGCCACAGCAGCCGCGCGAAGAAGCGCGCGCCGTGGCCGATCCGCGCGATCCGCGCGATCGTCCAGGCGCCGAGCCGGGCGAGCCCGTCGGTCATCGGGGCAGCCCCAGGTCTTCGGCGATCGGCGGCGCCGGCCGGTGGAACTGCACCGGGCCGTCGCGCGAGCCGTGCAGGAACTGGACGACGTACGGGTCGCTCGATGCGCGCAGCTCGGACGGCGTGCCGGCGGCGACGACGCGGCCGTCGCCGAGCAGGTAGACGCGGTCGGCGATCGCGAAGGTCTCGGGCACGTCGTGGGTGACGACGATCGAGGTGGCGCCGAGCGCGTCGTTCAGCGCGCGGATCAGGTGGGCGATCGTGCCGAGCGAGATCGGGTCGAGGCCGGCGAACGGCTCGTCGTACATCAGGAGCGGCGGGTCGAGCGCGATCGCGCGCGCGAGCGCGACGCGGCGCGCCATCCCGCCCGACACCTGCGAGGGCATCAGCGACGCGGCGCCGCGCAGGCCGACCGCGTCGAGCTTCATCAGCACCAGGTCGCGGATCGTCGGCTCGGGCAGCGTCGTGTGCTCGCGCAGCGGGAACGCGACGTTGTCGAACACCGACAGGTCGGTGAACAGCGCGCCGAACTGGAACAGCATGCCCATCCGGCGGCGCATCGCGTAGAGCGCGTCGCGGCCGAGCGTGCCGACGTCGACGCCGTCGAAGCGCACCGTGCCCGCGTCGGCGCGCAGCTGGCCGCCGAGCAGCCGCAGCAGCGTGGTCTTGCCCGAGCCCGAGCCGCCCATCAGCGCGACGACCTCGCCCCGCGGGACGTGCATCGTCACGTCCCGCAGCAGCGGGCGTCCGCCGTAGCCGAACTGGAGCGCGTCGAAGGAGACGAAGGCGTCGGGATGGGGCACGGTGCGGCCGCCGGCACGCAGCACGGCGACCCGTCGATGGGCGAGCGGACAGTGTAGCAAGCCGCCCGGAGCACCCCCGCGACGCTCAGGGCCTCAGCAGGCGCGCTTCCGCCGCGTTCACCTGCTCGACCGTCCCCGCGAGCACCAGCGTGTCGCCGGGCTGCAGCCGCAGGTCGTCGGGCCACTCGCGCTGCCGGCGCCCGCCTCGCACCAGCGCGCTCACCTCGCAGCCGTCGAGCGGCAGCGACGACAGCGCACGACCGACCGCCGCGGAGCCGGCGAGCAGCGTCACCGCGTGCAGCCGCTGGTGGTCGGTCTCGATGGTCTCGGCCTCGCGGTCGTCGGCCCCGTGGAACCAGCCGCGCAGCAGGCTGTAGCGGTCCTCGCGGATCGCGCGGATGCGGCGCAGCACGCGCGCGAGCGGCGCGCCGGTGAGGGCGAGCGCGTGCGAGGCGAGCATCAGGCTGCCCTCGACCACCTCCGGCACGACTTCGGTGGCACCCGCCTCGCGCAGCCGCTCGAGGTCGGCGTCGGTCGCGGTGCGCACCACCACCGGCAGCTGCGGCGCGAGCGCGCGCACCTGGTGCAGCAGCCGGATCGCGGTCGGGGTGTCGTCGTAGGTGACCACCAGCACCGAGGCCCGGTGCACCCCTGCCGCGAGCAGGGTCTCGCGCCGCGTCGCATCGCCGTAGACCACCGACTCGCCGGCCGACGCCGCCTCGCGGACCCGGTCGGGATCGAGGTCGAGCGCGACGAACGGGACCTTCTCGGCCTCCAGCACGTGCGCGAGGCTCTGGCCGCTGCGCCCGTAGCCGCAGATCACCACGTGCCGGTCGCGCGACAGGCTGCGCGCGGCGATCTTCTGCAGGTCGAGCGAGCGCTGCAGCCACTCCTCGTTCGACACGCGCAGCGCGAGCCAGTCGGCGCGCGCGATCAGCCACGGGCTCGCGAGCATCGACAGCAGCATCGCCGCCAGCATCGGCTGCAGCGTCGCCGGCGCGAGGAGCGACGAGTCGGCCGCGAGCGCGAGCAGCACGAACGCGAACTCGCCCGCCTGCGCGAGCCAGACCCCGCTGCGGATCGCCACCGGCGCGCTGTCGCCCATCGCCCGCGCGACCGCGACGACGATCGCGAACTTCAGCAGGATCGGCAGCGTCAGGTAGAGCGCCACCAGCGGCCACGAGCCGAGCACGACGCCGAGATCGAGCTTCATGCCGATCGTGATGAAGAAGAGCCCGAGCAGGATGTCGCGGAACGGCTTGATGTCCTCCTCGACCTGGTAGCGGTACTCGGTCTCGGAGATCAGCATGCCGGCGACGAACGCCCCGAGCTCCATCGACAGACCGGCCTTCTTGGTCAGCCAGGCGAACAGCAGCGCGGCCAGCAGGATGTTCAGCGTGAACAGCTCGTGCGAGCGCTGGCGCGCCACCCGCAGGAACCAGCCCTGCATCAGCGGCGGCCCGAAGCGCAGCAGCACCACCAGCAGCACCGCCGCCTTCACGAGCGCCCAGCCGACCGGCAGCCACCAGTCGTCTCGGCCGCCGCCCAGCGCCGGGATCACGATCAGCAGCGGGATCAGCGCGAGGTCCTGGAACAGCAGCACCGCGAAGACGCGCCGGCCGTGGTCGGTCTCGAGCGCGTGGCGCTCGGCGAGCAGCTTGCTCACCAGCGCGGTCGAGGACATCGCGACCGCGCCGCCGAGCGCGAGCGCGCCGCGCCAGTCGAGCCCGCCCGGCATCGCGACCGCGATCCACGCGGCGGGCAGCAGCGCCGCCGCGAGCATCGCCACGCCGATGGTCGCCATGACCTGCGCGGAGCCCAGCCCGAACACGAAGCGGCGCATCGCGCTCAGCTTCGACAGGTTGAACTCGAGCCCGAGCGTGAACATCAGGAACACCACCCCGAGCTCCGCGAGCGTGTGCACGGCGTCGCTATTGGCCGCGAGGTTGCCCGCGTAGGGCCCGAGCACCACGCCGACCAGCAGGTACGCGACCAGCGCC
Organism: Burkholderiaceae bacterium; assembly: GCA_044371545.1. Lineage (GTDB taxonomy): Bacteria > Pseudomonadota > Gammaproteobacteria > Burkholderiales > Burkholderiaceae_E > UBA4615. Next base: position 22,314 of record JBILTM010000023.1, on the reverse strand, counting down.
GGCATGCCCACCGCCCGCAGCAGCAGCACCGAGACGATGCTCGCCGCGAGCAGCAGCAGCGTGATCTCGAGGGCCGTCAGCATCGGGGCGGGAACGCGGGCACGGAGGTCCTTGGAGGCGGTCGGCGGCGGCCCGAGGCGCGCGGGGGGCACGCTATACTCGACCGATGACCGACCCGATTGTAGCCACGCCTGCGGACGTCGCCCGGCTGGTCGAGCAGGCACGCGAGGTGCTGCGCATCGAGGCCGACGCGGTCGCGTCGCTGGTGCCGCGGATCGGCGCGGAGTTCGCCGCGGCCTGTGGCCTGATCCTGGCGTGCCGCGGGCGCGTCGTCGTCAGCGGCATGGGCAAGTCCGGGCACGTCGCGCGCAAGCTCGCGGCGACCCTCGCCTCCACCGGCACGCCGGCCTTCTTCGTGCACCCCGCCGAGGCGAGCCACGGCGACCTCGGCATGGTCACGCGCGACGACGTCTTCGTCGCGCTGTCGAACTCCGGGCGCACCGAGGAGCTGCTCGCGATCGTCGTGCCGGTCAAGCGCCAGGGCGCGAAGCTCGTCGCGATCACCGGCGACGCGGCCTCGCCGCTCGCGCGCGAGGCCGACGTGCACCTCGACGCCCGCGTCGACAAGGAGGCCTGCCCGCTGAACCTCGCGCCGACCGCCAGCACCACCGCGGCGCTCGCGCTCGGCGACGCGCTCGCGGTCGCGCTGCTCGACGCGCGCGGCTTCGACGCGAACGACTTCGCGCGCTCGCACCCCGGCGGCTCGCTCGGGCGCAAGCTGCTGACGCGGGTGTCCGACGTGATGCGCACCGGCGAGGCGCTGCCCTCGGTGCCCGCGGGCGCGCCGCTGCCGGCCGCGATCCTCGAGGTCACGCGCAAGCGCATGGGCATGACCGCGGTGATCGCCCCCGACGGCCGGCTCGCCGGCGTGTTCACCGACGGCGACCTGCGCCGGTTGCTCGAACGCACCACCGACGTCGGCGAGTTCGCGGTCGACGACGTGATGTCGCGCACGCCGGCGACGATCGCACCCGAGTCGCTCGCGGTCGAGGCGGTCAGGCGCATGGAGGAGCGGCGGATCAACCAGCTCGTGGTCGTCGACGCGGACCGGCGGATGGTCGGTGCGCTCCACATCCACGACCTGCTGGCGGCGCGCGTCGTATGAGCGCCCCGGATCCCGGCGCGCGCGCGGCCGCGGTGCGCCTGATGGCCTTCGACGTCGACGGCACGCTGACCGACGGCGGCATCCACATCGGCCCGAACGGCGAGTCGCACAAGCGCTTCTCGGTGCGCGACGGCTTCGGGCTGGTGCTGCTGCAGCAGGCCGGCATCCGGGTCGCGCTGGTCACCGGCCGCAGCTCGGCGATCGTCGCGCAGCGCGCGCGCGAGCTGCGCATCGACACCGTGCTGCAGGGCGTCGCCGACAAGGCCACGGCGATGCGCGAGCTGTGCGCCGACATGGGCGTCGAGCCGGCGCAGGCCGGCTTCATGGGCGACGACTGGCCCGACCTGCCGGCGATGCTCGCGGTCGGCTTCGCCGCGACCGTGCCGGACGCGGCCCCCGAAGTCCGGCGCGTCGCCCACTGGACCGCGACCCAGCCGGCCGGCGGCGGCGCGGTCCGCGAGCTCGCCGAGCACCTGCTGCGCGCGCAGGGCCGGTTCCGGGACGCCCTCGGCCGCTTCGACGGCCGCCTGTCTTGAGCACGGCGATGCGCCCCGCGCGCCCGCGCCGGGAGGCCGGCGCGCGATGAAGGGCCGCTCGCTCGACCGGCTCGCCGCGATCGTCTCGCTGGTGCTGCTCGTCGGCCTCGGCCTGTTCACGTTCTACCTGTCGCAGGTCGCCGAGCGCGACCTGCGCCCGCGCGCGGCCGAGGCGCCGCCCTCGGACCGGCCAGACTACTTCGTCGAGCGCCTGGCGCTGCTGACGATGGACGAGCGCGGCGAGCCCTCGTACCGGCTCGAGGCGCGCGAGCTGAAGCACTACCCGGCCGACGACGTCACCGAGTTCGAGGAGCCGGTGATGGTGAGCCTGTCCACCGAGCGCCCGCGCGTGACGATCACCGCGAACCGGGGCCGGATGCTGCAGGGCGGCGTCGAGGCGCACCTGTCGGGCGACGTCGTCGTCACCCGGGCGGCGACCGCGAACGCCGCGCCGATGGTCGCCGAGACGCAGTACGCGATCGTGCTGCCCGACGAGGACATCGTGCGCTCCGACCGCCCGATCAGCGTCATGCAGGGCGGCAACCGGCTGACCGGCGTCGGCATGGAGTTGAACAATCGGACCCGGCAATTGCGGGTAGACTCGCAGGTCCGCGCGGTCCTGCAGCCGCCGCCGAAGCCCGCCGGGTCGTCGGCCGGGTCCGGCGCGCCGCGCGCCGGGACGACGCCCTGACGGTCCCGGAGCCCGACCCGCCCGTGCCCCCCGTCCGCCCGATGCCCGCTCGCCCCGGCCCGCCCGCCCGACCCGCCGCGACGCACGCCGCGCGCCGCGCCGCGTCGTGGGTCGCGTTCGCGGCGGCGCTCGCGGCGCCGGCCGCGCTCGCCGAGCGCGCCGACCGCTACAAGCCCACGAACGTCGAAGCCGACCGGATGAACTACGACGACCTCAAGCAGGTCAACGTGTTCACCGGCGCGGTCGTGCTGACCAAGGGCACGATCACGATCCGCGGCGACCGGATGGTCCTGCGCCAGGACCCCGAGGGCTACCAGTACGGCACCACCGTCGGCAAGCTCGCGAGCTTCCGCCAGAAGCGCGACGGCGTCGACGAGTGGATCGAGGGCCACGCCGAGGAGATCTTCTACGACGGCAAGTCCGAGACCGTCACGCTGACCGGCCGCGCGAAGGTCCGCCGGCTCGAGGGCACCCGGATCGCCGACGAGATCGACGGCGCCGTCATCGTGTACGACAGCCGCAGCGAGCAGTTCGCGGTCGACGGCAGCGGCCAGGCGAGCGGCCCGTCGACCGGCGGCGGCCGCGTGCGCGTGACGATCCAGCCGCGGCTCGGCGACGCGCCGCCCCCCGGCGCCGCGCCCGGCACGACCCCGCCACGGACCGGCCCGGCCGACGGCGCGCCGGCCGTCCGCCCCGCCCCGGGCGCCGGCACCGCCCGGCCGGCGGAGCCGCGCTGATGGGCGCACCCGACGCGCCCGCCGCGACGGCCACCATGCCTGCCGCCGCGCCGGCCGACGAGACCGCCGCCGACGGCCTGCTCGCGCACCCGCCGGCGAGCCGGCTGGTGGCGCGCAACCTGATGAAGGCCTACGGCGGCCGGCAGGTCGTCAAGGACGTGTCGATCGACGTGAAGAGCGGCGAGGTCGTCGGGCTGCTCGGGCGCAACGGCGCCGGCAAGACCACCTGCTTCTACATGATCGCCGGCCTCGTCCCCACCGACGGCGGCCGCATCGAGCTCGACGACGTGTCGATCAGCCGGCTGCCGATCCACAAGCGGGCACGCCGCGGGCTGTCGTACCTGCCGCAGGAGGCCTCGGTCTTCCGCAAGCTGACCGTCGAGGAGAACGTGCTGGCGGTGCTCGAGCTGCAGGTCGGCCCCGACGGCCGGCCGCTGCCCCGGCCCGAGATCCAGCGCCGCCTCGACGCGCTGCTCGACGAGCTGCAGATCGCCCACCTGCGCTCGAACCCGGCGCAGTCGCTGTCCGGCGGCGAGCGCCGCCGCGTCGAGATCGCCCGCGCGCTCGCCACCTCGCCCCGCTTCATCCTGCTCGACGAGCCGTTCGCCGGCGTCGACCCGATCGCGGTGATCGAGATCCAGCGGATCGTCCGCTTCCTGAAGGAGCGGTCGATCGGCGTGCTGATCACCGACCACAACGTGCGGGAAACGCTGGGCATCTGCGACCGCGCGTACATCATCAATGATGGTATCGTTCTTGCTTTCGGGCGGCCCGACGAAGTGATCCAGGACGATCGCGTTCGCAAGGCCTACCTCGGCGAAGAGTTCCGGATGTGACGGACCGCCGGGTGCCCGCGGCCCCGCGATGAAACCGTCCCTACAGCTCAAGCTCTCCCAGCAGCTCGCTCTCACGCCCCAGCTGCAGCAGTCGATCCGGCTGCTGCAGCTGTCGACGCTCGAGCTGAACCAGGAGCTCGAGCAGATCCTCGCCGAGAACCCGCTGCTCGAGCGGCTGGACGACCCGCTCGCCGAGTGCGCCCGGATCGCTCCGAACGGCTCGCTCGAGCGCGCCCCCGGCGCCGCCGACTCGGACGGCGACGCCCCCCCGCCCGACCGGCGCGAGCGCGCCGACGATGCCGGCGGCGGCGAGGACGGCGGCGGCGGCGCCGGCGAAGGCGTCGCCGACGAGGGCGGCTACGGCGAGCACGGCCTCGAGTGGGGCGGCGAGGGCCGCGGCCCCCGCCCCGACGGCGACGACGACGAGCGCGAGTTCCCGCAGGTGTCGACCCAGGGCGAGACGCTGCGTGACCACCTGCTCGCCCAGCTCGCCGGCACCGGCTGCACCCGCCGCGACCGCGCGCTGGTGTCGCTGCTGATCGACGAGCTCGACGGCGACGGCTACCTGCTCGCGAGCCTGGAGGAGGTGGCGCAGGCGCTGCCGGCAGAGCTGGAGATCGAGCCGGAGGAGCTGTCGGCCGCGCTGCGGCTGCTCCAGAGCTTCGACCCGCCCGGCGTCGGCGCCCGCTCGATCCCCGAATGCCTGCTGCTGCAGCTCGGCGCCCTGCCGCCGGACCGGCGCCCGCCCGAGGCGGTCGCGAAGCTCGCCGGCGCGATCGTCCTGCAGCACCTCGAGCTGCTGGCGGCTCGCGACTTCGCCCGGCTCAAGCGCGTGCTGCGCTGCGACGACGACCAGCTGCGCGCCGCCCAGGCACTGATCCAGACGCTGAACCCGCGGCCCGGCGGCGGCTTCGCCGGGGCCCCGGCCGCCTATGTCGTGCCCGACGTGGTGGTACGCCGCGGCCGCGCCGGCTGGCAGGCGGTGCTGAACCCGGACGTGATGCCGAAGCTTCGGATCAACGACGTCTATGCCCAGATCCTGAAGCGCAACCGAGGAGGGCCGGGAAGCAGCCTCTCTTCTCAGTTGCAGGAGGCGCGCTGGTTGGTCAAGAATGTCCAGCAGCGATTCGACACCATCCAGCGGGTCGCGCAAGCCATCGTGGACCGACAGCGTGCATTCTTCACGCACGGGGCGGTGGCGATGCGGCCGCTGGTGCTGCGCGAGATCGCCGACGCCCTGGGCCTGCACGAGAGCACGGTATCGAGAGTGACGACGCAGAAGTACATGCTCACGCCGTTCGGTACGTTCGAGATGAAGTACTTCTTCGGCAGCCACGTCGCGACCGACACGGGCGGTGCCGCCTCCAGCACCGCGATCCGTGCCCTGATCAAGCAGCTCGTCACCGCGGAGGACTCCAAGACCCCCCTATCCGACAGCCGAATCGCCGAACTCCTCGGCGAGCAGGGCATCGTCGTCGCACGCCGCACGGTCGCGAAGTACCGCGAGGCGCTGCAGATCCCGCCGGTCGCGCAGCGGAAGTCGCTGTAGTCCGGGTCGAGGGTCTCCCGACGACGGCGTGCCCGCTGCGCCGCCATCGCCACGTCGTGAGCCTTACAGGAGCACCGAATGAACCTCACCATCAGCGGGCACCATCTCGAAGTCACCCCTGCGTTGCGCGAGTACGTCACGGCGAAGCTCGAGAAGATCCGTCGCCACTTCGACCAGGTGATCGACGTCAACGTGTTCCTGTCAGTGGACAAGCTCCAGCAGAAGGCCGAGATCGCGCTGCACGTGCGAGGCAAGGACCTGTTCGCCGAGGCGATCGACGACGACCTGTACGCCGCGATCGACGCGCTGGTCGACAAGCTCGACCGGCAGGTGCTGAAGTACAAGGACAAGCGTTTCGCACATCCCCACGACGCGCTCAAGCATCAGGTCGAATCCTGATCTGTCCTGGACAATTCGGACGCGGTGTTGGACAACGCCGCTTCCGGAACGCCGTCGGAAATGCGCAGTTCGGGTTTCCGCAACGCAAAATCGAGCACATTCCGCAGCGAGCCACCGTGGCTATACTTCGCAGCGATGCCGGGTCGGGCCCGGGTCATGCAGGTTTCTTGCATCGCAACAACCGGCCGCTCGCGGCACCCGACCGATGAACAGAATCGCCAAGCTGCTCCCGGCCCGGAACGTCCTGCTCGACCTGCAGGTGTCCAGCAAGAAGCGGGCGTTCGAGCAGGCGGCGCTGCTCTTCGAGAACGAGCACGGCATCGAGCGCGGCAAGGTGTTCGACTCGCTGTTCGCTCGCGAGCGGCTCGGCTCCACCGGCCTCGGCCAGTCGGTCGCCATCCCCCACGGACGGATCAAGGGCCTGCGCGAGGCGATCGCCGCGGTGGTGCGGGTCGCCAGCCCCATCCCCTTCGATGCGCCGGACGGCCAGCCGGTCCGGCTGCTGGTGTTCCTGCTGGTGCCCGAGCACGCGACCGAGGAGCACCTCGAGATCCTGTCCGAGCTCGCCGAACTGCTGTCGGACGGCGCGATCCGCGACACCCTGATGACCTCGGACGACGCCGCGTCGATCCACCGCGTGCTGTCGACCTGGGAGCCGTACCGCCCCGCGGCCTGAGCCCGGGACCGGCCTCGAAGGGCCGCGCCGCCCGGCGTCGCCCGAGCGCCGACGGCCGCAGCCGCGCGGCACGCCGATGCGCACGACGCCGGTGTACAGTGGTCGCATGCCCGACCCGCAGCACGGCACCCTCCACCGCGACCGCGACGCCGGCGGCGTCGCGGTCCCGAAGACGCTGACCGTCGGCGAGCTGGTCGAGCTGACCGCCGCCACCCTCGCGCTGCGCTGGATCGCCGGCCGCGACGGCGCCGGCCGTCCCGCCGCGACGCCGGCCCCGGACACCGTCGACCAGGTCGGCTACCTGAACCTGATCCACCCGCACCGGATCCAGGTGATGGGTGACGCCGAGGTCGCCTTCTTCGAGCGATCGAGCCCCTCGCGCCGCGAGCACATCCTCGACGAGATCGCGGCGGGCAGCCCGCCCGCGCTGGTGATGTCCGAAGGCGCCCGCCTGCCGCAGGCGCTGGTCGATGCGTGCGAGGCGCGCGGGCTGCCGCTGCTCGCCTGCGAGCACTCGAGCGCGCGCACGATCGAGCTGCTGCGCGGCGCGCTCGCCAAGGCCCTCGCGATCTCCTGCACCATGCACGGCGTGCTGATGGACGTGCTCGGCATGGGCGTGCTGATCTCGGGCGAGTCGGGCCTCGGCAAGAGCGAGCTCGCGCTCGAGCTGATCAGCCGCGGCCACGGCCTGGTCGCCGATGACGCGGTCGAGCTGCACCGGATCGGTCCGTCGACGATCGAGGGCCGCTGCCCGCAGCTGCTGCAGGGGCTGCTCGAGGTCCGCGGCATCGGCCTGATGGACGTCAAGACGGTGTTCGGCGAGACCGCGGTGCGCCGCAAGATGCGGCTCAAGCTGATCGTGCACCTGGTCCGCCGCAGCACGCACGAGGACGAGTACGAGCGCCTGCCGCTCGAGGACCTGACCCAGGACGTGCTGGGGCTGCAGGTGCGCAAGGTGGTGATCCCGGTCGCGGCCGGTCGCAACATCGCGGTGCTGACCGAGGCCGCGGTGCGCAACACCATCCTGCGGCTGCGCGGCATCGACACGATGCGAGAGTTCGTCGCGCGCCAGCAGGCCGCGATCCAGGCCGGCGGCGAGTGACGCGATGCGGCTCGTGGTGGTCACCGGCATCTCCGGCTCGGGCAAGTCGATCGCGATCAACGTGCTCGAGGACGACGGCTTCTTCTGCATCGACAACCTGCCGGCGAAGTTCCTGCACGAGGTGATCGGCTCGCTGCAGGAGCAGGGCTACGAGCGCGTCGCGGTGTCGACCGACGCGCGCAGCGGCGACTCGGTCGCCGACCTGAAGCAGATCATCGCCGGCCTCGCGCGCGCCGGCCACGACGTCAAGGTGCTGTTCCTCAACGCGCGCACCGACACCCTGGTGCAGCGCTACTCCGAGACCCGGCGGCGCCACCCGCTCGCCTCGAGGACCGAGCAGGACGGCTCGGCGCAGACGCTGCTCGAGTCGATCGACCGCGAGCGCGAGCTGATGAGCCCGGTCGAGGACATCGGCGTGTCGATCGACACCAGCGACCTGCACCCGAACGTGCTGCGCCAGTGGGTGCGCGACGTCGTCGGCCTCGAGCGCGCCCCGATCACGCTGCTGTTCGAGTCGTTCGCGTTCAAGTACGGCGTGCCGCTCGACGCGGACCTGGTCTTCGACGTCCGCTGCCTGCCGAACCCGTACTACACCGCGCAGCTGCGCCCGCTTTCGGGCCTCGACGAGCCGGTCGCGCAGTACCTGCAGGAGATCCCGTCGGTCGGGCGGATGATCGACCACGTCGGCCACTTCCTGCGGACCTGGCTGCCGTCGTACCTGCAGGAGAACCGCAGCTACCTGACGGTCGCGATCGGCTGCACCGGTGGCCAGCACCGCTCGGTCTACGTCGTCGAGCAGCTCGCCGGGCGCTTCCGCGCGAGCGAGCGCGTGCTGGTGCGCCACCGCGCGCTCGCGGCGCGCCGCATCGTCGCCTGAGCCGCGTCGCCGGACGCACCCCATGATCGCCGACCTGCCGATCTTCCCGCTGTCGACGGTGCTGTTCCCCGGCGGCGTGCTGCCGCTGCGGATCTTCGAGGCGCGCTACATGGACATGGTGCGCGACTGCATGCAGCGCGACGTGCCGTTCGGCGTGTGCCTGATCACCAAGGGCGGCGAGGTCGGCGAGCCCGCCGAGCACGAGCCGATCGGTTGCCTCGCGCACATCCGCGGCTGGGACATGGAGCAGCTCGGGCTGCTGCAGCTGCGCACCGTCGGCGGCGCGCGCTTCCGGATCGTCGACCGGCGCGTCGGCCGTACCGGGCTGATCCGCGCGAGCGTCGACGAGCTGCCGGACGACGAGCGCATCGACGTGCCCGACGACTTCCTGGACTGCGCGATGCTGCTGCGTCGCATCGTCGACGAGCTGCGCGAGCGAGAGCCCGACGCCGAGAAGCGGATGATCGCCGAGCCGGTCGACTTCGAGTCGTCGGCCTGGGTCGCGAACCGGCTGTGCGAGTTCCTGCCGATCCCCGCGGCCGCGAAGCACAAGCTGATGGCGCTCGACGAGCCGCTGTCGCGGCTGCACCTGGTGCAGCGCTGGCTCCAGCAGCACCAGGTGCTCTGAACCCCTTTCCCGACGAGGCCCCAGGACCGATGACCGCTCCCCGACGGATCCCCTGCGCACGCATCGAGGCGCCGCGCGAAGGCGAGGCGTCCGCGACGCATGCCACGCGCGAGTTCGAAGGCACGACCGAGGGGGCGCCCGATGCGCGCTGACCGCGGGACGATGCTCGTCACCGGCGGCGGCCGGGGCATCGGCGCGGCGACCGTGCGCCTCGCCGCCTCGCGCGGCTGGGCGGTCGCGCTCGTCTACCGCGACCGGGCGGCCGACGCCGAGCGCGTCGTGGCCGACGTCGAGGCCGCAGGCGGGCGCGCGATCGCGATCCGCGCCGACGTCGCCGACGAGGCCGCGATCCGCGCCGCGTTCGAGGCCGCCGACCGGCTCGGGCCGCTGACCGCGCTGGTCAACAACGCCGGCGTCACCGGCGACGTGACCCGCGTCGATGCGCTCGACGCCGCGATGCTCGAGCGCGTGCTGCGCGTGAACGTCTGGGCGCCCTTCGTCTGCGCGCGCGAGGCGATCCGCCGGATGTCGACGCGCCACGGCGGGCGCGGCGGCGCGATCGTCAACGTCGGCTCCGGCGCGTCGCAGCTCGGCACGCCGGGCGTCTGGGTGCACTACGCCGCGACCAAGGGTGCGCTCGACACGATGACCGTCGGCCTCGCGAAGGAGGTGGCGGGCGAAGGCATCCGGGTGAACGGCGTGCGCCCCGGGCTGATCGACACCGAGATCCACGCCGCGCGGCCGCCCGGGCAGCTCGAGGGCATCGCCCGCGAGATCCCCATGCAGCGCATCGGCACGCCCGAGGACATCGCGCGCACGATCGTCTGGCTCGCCGACGGCGAGGAATCGTCGTACGTGACCGCGAGCCTCGTCGACGCCCGCGGCGGTCGGTGAGGGCGTAGCCGGGGTTTCGGCGCGCATGCGCGCCGCCGGCGGAGCGGGCGCGGCATGCTTGCCGCGCACTGGTGCGTCCCGAACGTGAATCCGGCGGGAGCCGGCCGATCAGAACAACCCGCCCCCCGGCGCCGCCAACCCCGTCAGCAGCACCTTCACCGGCCGCGGCAGCGGCGCATCCGCCGCGTCGCCGAGCGCGAGCCACAGGTGATCCGCCGGCGCGGCCGCCGACGGCTCGACCCGCATCGACCAGACCCGCGCGCGCAGCCTGAAGTGCGTGAACGCGTGGCGCACGTCGCCGAGCGGCGCGACCGCGGCGGCATCCGCGTCGAGGCCGAGCCTCACGCGCACCCACGCGGCGACCGAGTCCGCGTCGACCGCATCGGGCGTCACCGCCTCGCCGGGCGCGACGACCTCGGGCAGGCTCCAGAGCCCGCCCCACAGCCCCGACGCCGTACGCCGCTCGAGCAGCACCGCATCGCCCGCGCGCACCAGCGCCCAGTGCGCGCCGCGGGTGCCGACCGCGCGCGCGGGACGTGGCGCGGGCAGCGCGTCGACGCGCCCCTGCGCGCGGGCCACGCAGCGCCCGGCCACCGGGCACGCGTCGCAGCGCGGCTTCGTGCGCACGCACACCGTCGCGCCCAGGTCCATGAGCGCCTGCGTGTAGGTCTCGATACGGCCCTCGCCCGCCTCGGGCATCTCGCGCGCCGCGAGCGCCCACAGCCGCTGCTCGACCGCACGCTCGCCTGGGAAGCCCTCGACGCCGAAGACGCGGCACAGCACGCGCTTGACGTTGCCGTCGAGGATCGGCACACGCGTGCCCGACGAGAACGCCGCGATCGCCGCCGCGGTCGAACGGCCGATGCCGGGCAGCGCCTCGAGCGCCTCGGGGTCGGTCGGGAAGGCACCGCCGTGCAGATCGGCGAGCGCACGCGCCGCCGCGTGCAGGTTGCGCGCGCGCGAGTAGTAGCCGAGGCCGCTCCAGTGCCGCAGCACGTCGTCGATCGGCGCGGCCGCGAGCGCTGCGACGTCCGGGTAGGACGCGAGGAAGCGCGCGTAGTAGCCGAGCACCGTCGAGACCTGCGTCTGCTGCAGCATGATCTCGGAGACCCAGATGCGGTACGGATCGCGGGTGCGCTGCCATGGCAGGTCGTGCCGACCCGCGCGGCGCTGCCAGTCGACCAGCGCGTCGGCGAACGTCACGTCGCTCAGACGATCGCGACCGGCTCCTCGGCCGAGGCCTCGCGCCGCTCGAGCACGAGCGCGACCTCGCGCGCGAGCGCGGACAGCGCGTCGAGCTGCTGCTCGACCTGCGCGCGGCCCTCCTCGAGCTCGGCGATCCGCGACTCGAGCTGCTCGCTCGCGTCCATCACGCGCTGCACCGAGTCGAGCCGCCGGCGCAGCTGCGCCTGGTGTTCGCGGACCTGGCTCTCGATCGGCGCGATCACCGCGCGCAGCCACCCCTCGAGCTCTCGGCCCGCCTTCTCGTAGACGTCGCGGATGCGCACCGCGACCGACTCGAAGAAGCGCCGCGTCAGCGCCCACTTCTCGGTGGTCAAGAGGCTGAGCGCGCCGAAGTGCCTGTCGTGCAGCGCCTCGATCCGGTCGAGCTCGGCGACGAAGGGCCGCGTGGTGAAGGGCAGCGGCTGGCCGAGCGTGAGCCCGTGCTCGCGGTTGAAGCTGCCGTACATCGCGGTCATCAGCGTCTGCACCTCTTCGACGTGCGCGGCGAGCCGCGCGAAGTCGCCGCGGACGTCGATCAGCAGGCTCGACATGCCGTCGCGCAGCCCGACCGACAGCTTGCTCGCGCGCATCGTGTTGCGCGCGCCGCGCACGTGGCGCTTGAGCTGGTCGATGCCGACCGACTCGCGGATCGCCTGCTGGTGGCGGCCGAACACCGCGCGCAGCGCCTGCAGCTTCTTCAGGCTGCGGTCGAACTCGGTGCGCTCGACGCGGATGCGCCGCGCCATCTGCTCGACCGCACCGCGGTTCTTGCCCCGCAGCCCGTTGAGCTCGAACACCTGCTCGACGACGTTGCGCTTGCGCGCCGAGAGCACGCCGTGCGTGACAGCGTGCGCCTCGTCGAACTCGCGGCGCACCGTCTCGCGCACGATCGACTGCTGCTGCGGCACCATCTCGCGCGACAGCGCGCGCTCGAGCTCGGGCAGCCGGCTGCGGGTGAGCAGCATCGGGTCGCGGGTCACCTTCGCGACCAGCCCCTTCTGCGCCGACACCGGGAAGATCCGCTGCGGCGGCAGCTGCAGGATCCGCGACACCGAGCTCACCTGCTCGTCGATCTCGCGGTCGATCTCGGGCGGCGGCTTGAGCTCGTCCCACAGCCCGTCGATCTTGTTCAGCACGACGAAGCGGCCGGAGCGGTGCGCCGGGCTGATCCGGTCGCGCCAGACCTCGATGTCGGTGCGCGTGACGCCCGCGTCGGCCGCGAGCACGAACAGCACCGCGTGCGCGCTCGGAATCAGGTTCAGCGTCAGCTCGGGCTCGGCGCCGATCGCGTTCAGCCCGGGCGTGTCGATGACCACCAGCCCGGTCTCGAGCAGCGGGTGCGGGATGTTGACGAGCGCGTGCCGCCAGCACGACACCTCGATCATGTCGTCGGCGTCGGGCGCGAGCGGCGAGTCCTCGTCGGTCTCGTCGAAGAGCCCCATCAGGATCGCGTCCTCGACCGGCACGCGCTTGGTCTCGCGCACGCACTCGAACGCGAGCTTCAGGCTCTCGACGTTCCTCGGGTCGATCGGCACGGCGCGCCACTCGTCGCCCGCGTGCCGCAGGTCGGCGACGGTCATGTCGCGCAGCCGCGTCTCGATCGGCAGCAGCCGGATGCCCGGCGGCAGCGACGGGTCCCAGGCGATCTCGGTCGGACACATCGTCGTGCGGCCGGCCGACGAGGGCAGCACGCGCTGGCCGTAGTCGGAGAAGAAGAGCGCGTTGATCAGCTCGGACTTGCCGCGCGAGAACTCGGCGACGAACGCGATCGACATCCGGTCGTCGCGCAGCCGGTCGAGCACCCGCCCGAGGCGCGCCTGCAGCTGCGGGTCGGACAGGCCCACGTCGGCCACCCACTGGCCGTACCGGTCGATCGAGGCCGACAGCTCGGTCCGCCACGCCCCGTAGGCCCGGATCCGCTCGTTGAAGCCGCTCATCGAAGTGACGCGATCCGCATGGAACGGGAGGGTGCAGGTAGGCGGGAAACGCGACGAGCGTATCACGGGGCCCCACGCCGCCGACCCGTGGGCGAAGCCCGGCGGCCGGGCCCGACGGACGGTCGGCGCCCGCGTGCGCGCCGCTTCGGAATGCGGCCGCGGAAGCGGCCCGGCGCGCGCGCGCGGCCCTCCGATCAGCGCTGGCAGCCGGCGCACCAGTACGTCGCGCGCTGCTGCTGGCGCAGCGTGCGCACCGGCGCACCGCAGACGCGGCACGGCTCGCCGGCGCGGTCGTAGACGAAGCACTCGAGCTGGAAGTAGCCGCTCGCGCCCTCGCTCGAGACGAAGTCGCGCAGCGTGCTGCCGCCGGCCGCGATCGCCGCCGACAGCGTCGCGCGGATCGCGTCGGCGAGCCGGTCGCAGCGCGGCCGCGACAGCCTGTGCGACGGCAGCGTCGGCCGGATGCCCGCGCGAAAGAGGCTCTCGGACGCGTAGATGTTGCCCACGCCGACGACCACGCTGCCGGACAGCAGCAGCTGCTTGATCGCGACCCGTCGCCCGCGCGTGCCCGCGTGCAGCAGCGCGCCGTCGAACGCGTCGGAGAACGGCTCGACGCCGAGCGAGCGCAGCAGCGGGTGCGAGGCCGCATCGCCGTCGGCCGCGTCGTGCCAGAGCACGGCGCCGAAGCGGCGCGGGTCGTTGAGCCGCAGCACGCCGTCGGCGAAGACCAGGTCGACGTGGTCGTGCGGGCGCAGCGGCGCGTCGCGGCGCGTCCAGGCGATCGTGCCGGACATGCCGAGGTGCACGATCAGCCGCCCGTGGTCGAACGCGAGCAGCAGGTACTTGCCGCGGCGCTCGACCGCGCGCAGCGTGCGGCCGGCGAGCCGCGCGTCCAGGTCCTCGGGGATCGGCCAGCGCAGCGCGGGCGCGCGCAGCACGACCGACTCGACGACGCGCCCCGCCGCGGTCGCGGCGAGGCCCGTTCGGACCACTTCGACCTCGGGGAGTTCGGGCATCGGGTGGGCGGGGTGACGGGCCGGAATCGGCCGCCGGACGGGCGCTGCGAGGCGCCGGACTCGGTTGCCCGGCAGTGTAATCCAGCCTAAGATCGTTCCATGAAAGCCGTTTTCGCGCTGGTCGCGGCCGTGGTCGCGGCCGCCGCGTCGGGGTGCGCGACGCCGCGGCCGTCCGTCCCGTCCACGGGTGCCTCGGCCGGGGTTCCCGACACCGCCCGCCCCGCCGCCCCGGCCCGTCCCGGAGCGTCGGCCGTCGTCCGCGCCGACGCGGCCGGCGCGGACACCGAGGGCCCCCTGCCCGAGGTCGAGCTCTCGCCCCAGCTGCTGTTCCAGCTGCTCGCCGCGGATCTCGCCGCGCAGCGCGGCGAGGCCGGCTCGGCCTGGTCGACCTACATGTCGGTCGCGCGCCAGACGCGCGACCCGCGGATCGCGCGCCGCGCGACCGAGATCGCGATCGGCGCGCGCGCGCTCGACGAGGCGGTCCAGTCGGCGCAGCTCTGGCGCGAGCTCGCGCCGCAGTCGCGCGCGGCCGCGCAGATGCTCGAGACGCTGTGGCTCGGTGCGGGGCGCTTGAAGGACGTCGAGCCGGTGCTCGCCGAGCGGCTCGCGAAGGCGCGCGCCGAGGGCACGTTGCCCGCGGCGTACACGCAGCTGCAGCGCTCGCTGCAGCGCGTGCAGGACCGCGCCGGCGCGTGGCAGATGATCCAGCGCCTGTCGGCGCCCGACCTGAACGTCGCGGCCGCGCGGCTCGCGCGTGCGCAGTTCGCCGCCGGCGCCGAGGACTTCGCGGCCTCGGCGCTCGAGGCCGGCGAGGCGATGCGGCTCGCGCCCGACGACGAGGACGCGGTCGTCGCGGCCGCCCGCGCGACGCACCGCCTGCCCGGGCGCAAGCAGGAAGCGCTCGACATGCTCGAGCGTTTCCTGCAGCGCCAGCCGATGGCGATCGAGGCGCGCTATGCATACGCGCGCCTGCTGCTCGCCGACGGCCGCTCCGACGACGCGCGCGCCCAGCTCGAGCGCACGCTCGCGCAGCAGCCGGGCAGCCCCGCGGTGCTGTTCTCGCTCGCGCAGCTCGCCTACCAGGGCAAGCAGCCCGAGGACGCGAAGCGCTACCTGCAGCGCTACCTCGACCTGCCGCGCTCGGTGCCGCGCGACAACGCGCCGGCGCTGCTGTTCATGGCGCAGATCGACGAGGAGGCGGGCCGCCTCGACGCCGCGATCGAGTCGCTCTCGAAGGTGCCGCGCGGCGAGGAGTTCGCGTCGGCGACGATCAAGCGCGCGCTGCTGATGGGCCGCCAGGGCAAGGTCGAGGCGGCGCGCGAGGTGCTGCGCGACGCGCCGGTCGCCACGCAGCGCGAGCGCGCGCAGATGGTGTCGGCCGAGTCGCAGCTGCTGCGCGAGGCCAAGCGCAACCAGGAGGCGTTCGACGTGCTGGAGCAGGGCCTCGAGCGGATGCCCGACCAGCCCGACCTCCTCTACGACCACGCGATGGCCGCCGAGCGCATCGACCGGCTCGCGGTCATGGAGAAGTCGCTGCGCCGGCTGATCGAGCTGAGGCCCGACCACGCGCACGCGTACAACGCGCTCGGCTACACGTTCGCCGATCGCAACATCCGCCTCGACGAAGCCGCGAAGCTGATCGAGAAGGCGCTGCAGCTGGCGCCGGACGACGCGCACATCCTCGACAGCATGGGCTGGGTCCTGTTCCGCCAGAAGGACTACCCCCGCGCGCTCGAGTACCTGCGCCGCGCCTACGAGAAGCGGCCCGAGGTCGAGATCGCCGCGCACCTCGGCGAGGTGCTGTGGGCGATGGGCCGGCGCGACGAGGCGCGCACGCTGTGGCTCGAGGCACGCGGCCGCGAGCCCGACAACTCCACGCTGCGCGAGACGCTGGCCCGGCTGAATGTGGCGCTCTGAGCGGCGCGCGCGGCGCCCGCTCGGTCCGGACGCCCTCCCTGCCGCCTTCCCGGTCGCCTTCCCGGCCGCCGTCGTGGCCCTCGCGCTGGGCGCGACGCTCGCCGGCTGCGCGGTCGCACCGCCCGCGCCGATCGCCTCGCCCGCGCCCGCCCCCGAGGCCGTGCGCGAGTGGGCCGGCCGCTTCTCCGTCGTGCAGCAGTCCGCCGTGCCCGGCGCGAACCAGGACACCGGCGCCGGCCGCTTCGTGCTCGTCTCCCGGCCGAGCGCCACGGGACGCACGCTCGACCTCGAGGTCGCCTCCCCGTTCGGCCAGACGATCGCGACCGGCCGCCGCGCCGCCGACGGCGCGTCGTCGCTGACGCTCTCCGACGGCCGCCGGCTCGAGGCGCCCTCGCTCGACGCGCTGATCGAGCGCGCGCTCGGCTGGCCGCTGCCGGTCGAGCGGCTGCCCGCGTGGCTCGACGACCGCTTCGAGACGGTGATCGAGCGCGACGCGCAGGGTCGCCCGAGCCTCGCGCAGGACAGCGGCTGGCGGATCGAGCGCGAGCCGCGCCGCTGGGCGCTGCAGCGCCCGCAGGGCGGCGGCACGCTGCGCGTCGTGCTGGTGCTCGACCGCTGAGACCGACGCCCGCCCTTCCCCGATGCGCCCCGACCCATTGCGCCCCGACCCATCGCGCCGATGCTCGCCGAGATCCGCAACGCCCCCGCCCCCGCGAAGCTGAACCTGTTCCTGCACGTGACCGGCCGCCGGCCCGACGGCTACCACGAGCTCGAGACGGTCTTCCAGCTGATCGACTGGTGCGACCGCGTGCACCTGCGCCGGCGCGACGACGGCCGGATCGAGCGCGAGGGGGCGCTGCCCGGCGTGCCGCCGGAGGCCGACCTGGTCGTGCGCGCCGCTCGGCTGCTGCAGGCCGAGAGCGGCACCCCGCTCGGCGTCGACCTCGCGCTGGACAAGGCGATCCCGATGGGCGGCGGCCTCGGCGGGGGCAGCTCGGACGCCGCGACCGTGCTGATGGCGCTGAACCGGCTGTGGGACCTCGACTGGCCCGACGAGCGGCTGGCGGCGCTCGGGCTGCGGCTCGGCGCCGACGTGCCCTTCTTCGTCTTCGGCCGCACCGCCTACGCGACGGGCGTCGGCGAGCGCCTGGAGCCCCTCGACCTGCCCCCTTCCTGGTTCGTCGTCGTGACCCCGCCGGTGGCCGTGCCGACCGCCGCGGCGTTCGGCGCCCCCGATTTGACACGTGACACCGAACCGCTCAGAATCGCGGGTCTTTCGCGGGACGACCGTGTCTGGCAGGGCGGAAACGACCTGCAGCCGGTCGTCGTCAAGCGGTATCCGGAGGTGGCGGCGGCTCTCGCGTCCCTGAAGGAAGCCGCCGTCGCGGCGGGGCTCGATCCCGCCCGGGCCCGGATGTCGGGCTCCGGCGCGTGCGTGTTCTGCCCCGCCCCCACCGAGGCCCATGCCGGGCGGATGGCGGGGGGGGTCCTGCGCCGCGAGGTCGGAATGGTCCGGGTCTGCCGAGGGCTGTCCCGACACCCGTTGGGGAGTCGCCAAGTTGGTTAAGGCACCGGATTTTGATTCCGGCATGCGAAGGTTCGAATCCTTCCTCCCCAGCCCACCCTTTGTGTCCCGCGACGATGAACCGGCCGACCCGCAGCGCACCTGATCTCCTCAAGCCGGAAGGCCTGATGGTGTTCACCGGCAATGCCATCCCGAAGCTCGCGGAAGCGGTCGCCGAGCAACTCGGTACCCGGCTCGGCAAGGCGACCGTGGGTCGCTTCTCCGACGGCGAGGTGATGGTCGAGATCCTCGAGAACGTCCGGGGCAAGGACGTCTTCGTGCTGCAGTCCACCTGCGCGCCGACCAACGACAACCTGATGGAGCTGATGGTGATGGTCGACGCGCTGAAGCGCGCGTCCGCCGGTCGCATCACCGCCGCGATCCCCTACTTCGGCTATGCGCGCCAGGACCGCCGCGTGCGCTCCTCGCGTGTCGCGATCAGCGCCAAGGTCGTCGCCAACATGCTCGAGGTCGCCGGGGTCGATCGCGTGCTGACGATGGACCTGCACGCCGACCAGATCCAGGGCTTCTTCGACATCCCGGTCGACAACATCTACGCCGCGCCGGTGCTGCTCGCCGACGTCGCGACGCAGAACCTGTCGGAGTGCATCGTGGTGTCGCCGGACGTCGGTGGCGTGGTGCGCGCCCGCGCGCTCGCCAAGCGCCTCGACACCGACCTCGCGATCATCGACAAGCGCCGCCCGAAGGCCAACGTCTCCGAGGTGATGAACATCATCGGCGAGGTCCGCGGGCGCACCTGCGTGATCATGGACGACATGGTCGACACGGCCGGCACGCTGACCAAGGCCGCCGATGCGCTCAAGGAGCACGGCGCCACCCGAGTGCTCGCCTACTGCACGCACGCGGTGCTGTCCGGCAACGCGGTCGAGCGCATCTCGCAGTCGGCGCTCGACGAGCTCGTCGTGACCGACTCGATCCCGCTGTCGCAGGCCGCCGAGGCCTGCGGCAAGATCCGCGTGCTCAGCTGCGCGGGCCTGCTCGCCGAGACCATCCTGCGGATCAACCGCGCCGACTCGGTGTCGTCGCTGTTCGTCGACGACTGATTAGAACAAGGGCGCGCCGCGCGAGCGACGCGCCCGCCCCGATGCCCGCCGAGAGGCGGGCGAACCAGGTCCCTGCCTCCGGGCGGGGGTGATGAACGCCCGGCGCTCTGGTCGCGGAGTCCGGGCAGACCGTGAAGGAGTTCGCGATGAAAGTCGTCGCAACGACACGTACCGCGCAGGGTTCGGGTGCGAGCCGCCGTCTGCGCCGCTCGGGCAAGGTGCCCGGCATCGTCTACGGGAGCACCGCCACCCCGACGGCGATCGAGATCGACCACAACCCGCTCTACCACTCGCTGCGCGTCGAGGCATTCCATTCGTCGATCCTCGACATGGAGCTCGACGGCAAGGCCGAGCGGGTGCTGCTGCGCGACGTGCAGTGGCACGCCTACAAGCCGCTGGTCATGCACATCGACTTCCAGCGCGTGGCGGCCGACCAGAAGATCAACGTCAAGGTGCCGCTGCACTACGTGAACCAGGAGATCTCGCCGGCGGTGAAGATCTCGGCGGCGATCGTCAGCCACGTGCTCTCCGATATCGAGGTGACCTGCCTGCCGGGCGCGCTGCCCGAGTTCATCGAGGTCGACCTGTCGACCCTGACGGCCGGTCATCCGATCCACCTGTCCGACGTCACGTTCCCCGAGGGCGTGACGCCGGTGCAGTCGAAGGAGAACCCGGTGCTGGTCGTCGCGACCGTCAAGGGCGGCGGCGACGCGGCCGACGAGCCCGCTGCGGCCGCGGCGGCGCCGGCGGCGAAGGCCGCGCCGGCGAAGAAGGACGACAAGAAGTAAGGCGGTGGGCGCGCCCCGTGCGCGCCGACCCGACGGGCCCCCGCGCGGCGCTGCCGCCCGGGGGCCCGTCGTCTTCGGGGACCGCCGGGCTTCGCCTACACTGGCGCCCCAACGCCCCCTCCTCACCGACCTGCGCGCATGACCGCGATCCGCCTGATCGTCGGGCTCGGCAACCCGGGCCCCGAGCACGAGTCCGACCGGCACAACGCCGGCTTCTGGTTCGTCGACGCGGTCGCGCGCGAGCACGGCGGCAGCTGGCGCCGCGAGCGCCAGTTCCACGGCGAGGCGGCGCGCGCGAAGGTCGGCGGCGCCGACGTCTGGCTGCTCAAGCCGGGCACCTACATGAACCGCTCCGGGCAGTCCGTCTCGGCGCTCGCGAAGTTCTACCGGATCGGCGTCGGCGAGATCCTGGTCGCGCACGACGAGCTCGACCTGCCGCCCGGCACGGTGAAGCTCAAGCGCGGCGGCGGCAGCGGCGGCCACAACGGACTGAAGGACATCACCGCCGCGATGGGCGGCCCCGACTACTGGCGGCTGCGGATCGGCATCGGCCATCCGCGCGACCTGTACCCGGGGCGCGAGGTCGTCGACTTCGTGCTGCAGCGGCCGTCCCGCGCCGAGCAGCAGGCGATCGACGACCGGACGCCGGCGGCGCTCGCGATCGTGCCGCTGCTTGCGGACGGCCAGTGGGAGCGGGCCGGCCAGCAGCTGCACACGGTGCCGCGCACGACGTGACCTCCCGCGTCGCCGCCGGCCGCCGCGCGCGGTGGGCCGGCCTCCGATGAAGGCGCTGCGCCTGATCGCGGGGCCGCGCGCCCGCGAGCGGATCGCGCGCGACGGGCTGCGCGCCGACGCGATCGCCGGCGTCGCCGCCGCAGCCGGCGGCCCGAAGGGACTGGCGTTCCTGCCGCTCGACGCGTGGCTGTTCGGCGAGTGGCTCGCGTCGGCGCCGCGCGCTCGACTGCTCGCCGGCGCGTCGATCGGCGCATGGCGCATGGCCGCGGCGGTGCACCCCGACGGGCCGGCCGCGACGCGCCGGCTCGGCGAGGCCTACCTCGAGCTGCAGCGCTACCCGATGAAGCCTTCGCCGCGGCTCGTCGCGCGGACCTGCCGCGCGGTGGTCGAGGCGACGATCGGCGAGCCGGCCCGCTTCGTCGCCGGCGCCGCGCGCACGCACGGCCTCGCGGTCGTCGCCGCGCGCGGCCGCGGCGCGGTCGCCGAGCGCGAGACCCGCGCGGCGTTCGCGCGGCCCGCGGGCGCGAACCTGCTGTCGCGCCGCCGGCTCGGCGCGCACCTGCAGCGCGTCGTCTTCGGGCTGAACGTGCGCGACGCCGAGCGCGCGGTGTGGCCCGACGACGCGTTCTCGACGCGTCACGCGCCGCTTGCCGCGGACAACGCCGTCGACGCGCTGCTCGCCTCCGGCACGATCCCGCTGCTCGCCGAGGGCGTGCGCGACCCGGCGCACGCGCCGCCCGGCCTGTACTGGGACGGCGGGCTCGTTGACTACCACCTGTTCGTCGAGTGGCGCGCGCTCGACGGGCTGCTGCTGTACCCGCACTTCACGCCGTGGCTGACGCCCGGCTGGCTCGACAAGGCACTGCCGTGGCGTCGCCGCGGCCCGCGCGGGCAGCGCCACTGGCTCGACGACGCGCTGCTCCTCGTGCCCTCGCGCGCGCTGCTCGCGCGACTGCCCGGTGGCCGGCTGCCCGAGCGCGGCGACTTCCGACGGCACGGCCTCGACCACGACGGCCGCCTGCGCGACTGGCGCCGCGCGATCGCCGAGTGCGAGGCGATGGTCGAGGACCTCGCGGGCTTCGTGCGCACGCCCGATCCGGCGCGGCTCGAGCCGCTCGGGGATGCACGGTGACGCGCGCCGACGCACGGACCGATGCGCGCGGCGCGCGCGTGCGCTTCCTGCGCGTCGACGCGATCGCCGTCGCGCTGCTGCTCGGCATCCTCTACGCGAGCCTCTCGCGCTACGGCTGGGTCGACTGCCGGCGGTTCCGCGCGAACTGGCTGAGCGAGTGGAACGGCCTGTCCGGCTCCGACTTCCTCGGCAACGTGTTCGCCTACCTGCTGCTGGGCGCGGCGCTCGGCCTCTCCTGGCTCGCCCGTCGCCCCCGCGGCCGCGCCGGGGCGACCGCCGCGCTCGCGGCCGGCGCCGTCGCGACGCTCGCGGGGGCCGCGCTGTCGCTGTCGATGGAGACCGCGCAGGCGTGCCTCGCCAATCGCTCGTCGGCGCCGTTCGACGTGGTCGCGAACACCGCGGGCACCGCACTCGGCTGGCTCGGCGCGCGGCTCGCGCATCCGGTCTGGTCCGCGATGCTGCGCGGCGTCCCCGGCCGGCGCGGCGAGGGGCGGCTCGCGGCGGTGGTCACCGTCGCGCTGCTCGCCTGGACACTCGCCGAGACCGCGCCTTGGGTGCCCGCCGGGATCACCTCGGTGATCCGCGAGAGCGCGAAGGCGTCGTGGCTCGCGCTCGGCGGCGGCCTGCTCGACCCGTGGCGCGTCGCACGCGCGGGCGGCGAGTGGCTCGCCGTCGGGTTCGCGCTTGCGCTCGCGCTGCGCCGGCCCGCGCTCGCGGTGCTGCCGTTCTGCGCGCTGGCCGCGGGGACGCTCGGCTGGCGGCTGCTGCTGCCGATCGGCCACGCGCCGTCGGCGGCCGCGATCGCGACGCTGCCGGTCGCAGCGCTCCTCGTGCTCACCGTGCCGAT
>JBILTM010000178.1:0-10893 GCA_044371545.1 Burkholderiaceae bacterium | reverse complement strand
TTGTTGTGCAGCTCCTCGCCGCCGATCAGGATGCCCCACGGCAGCACGTTGGTCGCGGCGTCCGGGCTGTCGAAGTTGCGGTAGCCCCACCAGTGGCCGATGCCGTTGATGACGCCCGCGGCGGTCACCGGGATCCACAGCATCTGGATGGCGAACACGGTCAGGCCGATCGCGCCGAAGAGCAGCACGTCGAGCAACAGCGTGACGTACACGCCGAGCACCGAGTACCGCGTGTAGACGTTGCGCTCGACCCAGTCGTCCGGCGTGCCGTGGCCGTACTTCTGGATCGTCTCGCGGTTCTTCGCCTCCTCGCGGTACAGCTCCGTGCCCTCGAGCAGCACCTTGCGGATGCCGCGGGTCTGCGGGCTGTGCGGGTCCTCGGCGGTCTCGCACTTGGCGTGGTGCTTGCGGTGGATCGCCGCCCACTCCTTGGTGACCATGCCGGTGGTCAGCCACAGCCAGCCGCGGAAGAAATGCGAGACGACCGGGTGCAGGTCGAGCGCGCGGTGCGCCTGGCAGCGGTGCAGATAGATGGTGACCGCGGCGATCGTCACGTGCGTGGTGAGCAGCGTGTAGACGACGATCTGCCAGCCGCTCGCGTCGAGCAGGCCGGTGTCGAGGAAGCCCAGGACGGCCTGGACCACGGGGTGTTCGATCAAGTTCTCAGCTCCCTGGAGAAAGCACAGGAATTGTACGGGGCCGGTGGGCCACAGTCATTGACGCACGTCGGCCCGGCGACCTATTCGCCACGGACCCAGCGGGCGGCGAAGAAACCGTCCGAATCGTCCATGTCGGGGCGGATCCGCAGGACAACAGGGTCGGAGAATCCGGTGTGGCGACCGGAGAAGGCCTCGACGACCGCTTCGTTCTCCCGGCGCAGCAGGCTGCAGGTCGCGTAGACCAGCACCCCGCCCCGCTTCACCAGACGGGCGGCGGCCTCCAGGATCGACGCCTGGCGGGCGTTCAGCTCGTCGATCGCCGCCGGCTGCATCCGCCACTTGAGCTCCGGGTTGCGGCGCAGCGTGCCGGTGCCGCTGCAGGGGGCGTCGACCAGGACCAGGTCGGCGCGCCCGGCCAGGCGCCCGAGCTTCGGGTCGTGCTCGCTGTCCAGCCCGAACGGCTGGACGCTGGTGGCGCCCGACCGGGCGAGCCGGGGCTTGAGGCGCTGCAGCCGGGCGTTGGACACGTCGCAGGCGTAGACCTGCCCGGACGAGCGCATCGCGGCGGCGAGCGCGAGCGTCTTGCCGCCCGCGCCGGCGCAGAAGTCGACGACGGTCTGGCCGCGGCGCGGCGCGCAGAACTCGACCAGCCGCTGGCTGCCGGCGTCCTGCACCTCGAACTCGCCGCGCTCGAACGACGCGAGCCGCTCGAGCGCCGGCTTGCCGCGCACCCTCAGCGCGGTCGCGCAGGCGTCGACCGGCTCGCTCTCGACGCCCTCGGCGGCGAGCGTCGCCCGCAGCGCGTCGCGGTCGGTCTTGAGCAGGTTCGCGCGCAGGTCGAGCGGCGCCGGCCGCAGCAGCGCGAGGCCGAGCCGCTCCACCGCCGCGTGCGGCACCGCCTCGCCGTCCGCACGCGCCTGCTCGAGCAGTTCGGCGTGAAGCCAGTCGGGCAGGCTCAGGCGCACCGGCTGCGGCAGCCCGCCCGGGTCGGCGACACACGCGCGGCGCAGCGCGTCCTCGTCGGCCGCGTCGGCGCGCAGCCCGGGGATCACCGTCTCGCCGAAGCGAAGCGCGAGCGACAGCCACGCCAGCCGGCGCGGCAGCGGGCCGCGCAGCGACTGCGCCTGGTGGGCATAGCGACGCCGTTGGCGCAGCACGTCGAACACCGTCTCGGCGACGACGCCCCGGTCGCGCCGGCCGAGCCGCTCGTTCGCCTTGAAGAACGTGCGCAGCGCCGAGTCGGCCGGACGGTCGAGGCGCAGCACGTCGGCGAGCGCGCGCTCGACGGCGGCGAGGAGCGGCGGGGAGAGGCGCGGCAGTTCGACGGCGGCCGATGCGTCCGCCGGCACCGCGACCGGCATCGCCTCCGCGGGCCCCACGGTCGACACGGCGTCCGCCTGGGCGGGGCCCGGCGCCGGCCGCGCGTCGTCCGGGCCCGCATCACCCACCTGCGTCCGACCCGAGTCGCCCGGTCCGCTCACGCCGCCGCCTCCCACAGCAGGCGCTGCGACGCATCGACCCCCCCGACCTCGGCCCGGCCGTCGCGCACCCGCACCCGGCCCTCGACCAGCCAGCGCACCGCCATCGGAAAGATCCGGTGCTCGACGCGCAGCACGCGCGCGGCGAGCCGCGCCGCATCGTCGCCGTCCAGCACCGGCACCGCGGCCTGCGCGAGGATCGGCCCGTGATCGAGCGTCGGCGTGACCAGGTGCACCGTCGCGCCGTGCACCCGCACGCCCGCCTCGAGCGCGCGCGCGTGCGTGCCGAGCCCCGGGAACGAGGGCAGCAGCGACGGATGGATGTTGACGAGCCGCCCCTCGAGGCGGCGCACGAAGGTGTCGGTCAGGATCCGCATGAAGCCGGCGAGCACCACCAGGTCCGCGCCGAGCGCGTCCAGGCGCTGCGCGAGCGCCGCATCGAACGCCTCGCGGTGCTCGAAGCCGGCGTGCGGCAGCACCTGCGTCGGCAGCCCGAGCTCGCGGGCGAGCGCGAGGCCCGCCGCGTCCTCGCGGTTCGAGATCACCGCGCCGACCCGCGCGGCCCAGCGCTCCTCGAGGCAGGCTCGCGCGAGGCTCGCCATGTTGGAGCCCTGGCCGGAGATCAGGATCGCGAGCGTCTTCAAGAAAGGGGGCGCGGCGGAAGGAGGGCCCGCAGTCTAGCACCCCACCGCACCCGTGAACGGCCTGGATTGCTTTATGATTCAAGGTTTTGCGTCCGCTCGCATGCAGGTCTTCCGCCGCCTCCCGCCCGTCGATCAGCGCGCCCCGTGTGCCCTCACCATCGGCAACTTCGATGGCGTGCACCTCGGGCACCGCGCGCTGCTCGATGCGCTCCGGCGGGTCGCGGACCGGATCGGCGTGCCGGCCTGCGTGCTGACCTTCGAGCCGCATCCGCGCGAGTACTTCGCCGCGCACCGCCCCGGCGTCGTCGCGCCGCCCCGGATCGCGACGCTGCGCGACAAGCTCGAGGCGCTCGAGGCAGCCGGCGTCGCACGCACCTGCGTGGTCCACTTCAACGCTCGCTTCGCCGCGCTCGAGCCCGAGGCCTTCGTCGAGCGGGTGCTGGTCGACGGACTGCGCGCGCGCTTCGTGCTGATCGGCGACGACTTCCGCTTCGGCGCGCAGCGGCGCGGCGACTTCGCGCTGCTCGAGGCGCTCGGTGCGCGCCACGGCTTCGGGGTCGAGCGCATGCAGACGCTCGCGCTCGGCGGCGAGCGGGTGTCGAGCTCCGCGGTCCGGGCGGCGCTCGCGCAGGCCGACTTCGGACGCGTCGAGCGGCTGCTCGGCCGCCCCTACGCGATCTCGGGCCACGTGGTTCACGGCCGCAAGCTCGGGCGCGAGCTCGGCTTCCCGACGCTGAACCTGCGCATCCCGCACGGCCGCCCGGCGTTGGGCGGCATCTTCGTGGTCCGCGTGCACGGCCTGGCGGACGCGCCGGTCGCCGGCGTCGCGAGCCTCGGCACCCGCCCCGCGGTCGAGGCCGACGGCGCGCCGCTGCTCGAGACCCACGTGCTCGACTGGAGCGGCGACGCCTACGGCCGCGTCGTGCGCATCGAATTCCTGCGCAAGCTGCGCGACGAGGCGAAGTACGACGGCCTCGACGCGCTGGTCGCGCAGATCCGCCTCGACGCGGACCAGGCCCGCGCGCACTTCGCCGCGTCCGCCGTCCGCACGGCCGCGGGCACCGCCCGCTGACCGCACCGAACATTCCGGGATCCACGATGGCCCAGCAGCCCCCGAAAGACACCGCCCGCCCCGACTACCGGGCGACGCTGAACCTGCCCGACACGCCGTTCCCGATGCGCGGCGACCTGGCCAAGCGCGAGCCGAAGTGGGTCGCCGAGTGGCAGGACAGCGGCGTCTACAAGCGCATCCGCGCGTACTCGAAGGGCCGGCCGCTGTTCGTGCTGCACGACGGCCCGCCGTACGCGAACGGCGACATCCACATCGGCCACGCGGTCAACAAGATCCTGAAGGACGTGATCGTCAAGTGCCGGAACATGGCCGGCTTCGACGCGCGCTACGTGCCGGGCTGGGACTGCCACGGCATGCCGATCGAGATCCAGATCGAGAAGCAGTTCGGCAAGTCGCTGCCGCCCGCCGAGGTGCAGGCGAAGTCGCGCGCCTACGCGACCGAGCAGATCGCGCGGCAGAAGAAGGACTTCCAGCGGCTCGGCGTGCTCGGCGAGTGGGAGGACCCGTACCTGACGATGGCGCCGCGCAACGAGGCCGACGAGCTGCGCGCGCTCGGCACCATCATGGAGTCGGGCTTCGTCTTCCGCGGCCTGAAGCCGGTCAACTGGTGCTTCGACTGCGGCTCGGCGCTCGCCGAGGCCGAGGTGGAATACGCCGAGCGCACCGACCTCGCGGTCGACGTCGCGTTCGCGTTCACCGACCGCGCGAAGCTCGCGGCCGCCTTCGGCCTGCCGACGCTGCCGGAGGGCGCAGGCGCCGCGGTGATCTGGACGACCACGCCCTGGACGCTGCCCGCGAACCAGGCGCTCAACCTGCACCCCGACTTCGAGTACGCGCTGGTCGCGACCGAGCGCGACGGCGCACCGCTCACGCTGCTGCTCGCGAAGGAGCGCGTCGAGCCCTGCCTCGCCGCCTGGGGCCTGCCCGAGGGCACGGTGCTCGCGACCGCGCCGGGCAAGGCGCTGGAGCTGCTCGAGTTCCGCCACCCGTTCTTCGACCGCGTGGCGCCCGTCTACCTCGGCGAGTACGTGACGCTCGACGCCGGCACCGGCATCGTCCACTCGTCGCCGGCCTACGGCGTCGAGGACTTCCTGTCGTGCAAGCGCTACGGCATGAAGGACGCCGACATCCTCAACCCGGTCACCGGCGACGGCCGCTATGCGAGCACGCTGCCGCACTGGGGCGGCCTGACGATCTGGGACGCGAACCCGAAGATCGTCGAGGCGATGCGCGCCAACGGGACGCTGCTGAAGGTCGAGAAGTACAAGCACCCGTACATGCACTGCTGGCGGCACAAGACGCCGGTGATCTACCGCGCGACCAGCCAGTGGTTCGCCGGCATGGACGTGAAGCCGAAGCACGGCCCGACGCTGCGCGAGCGCGCGCTCGCCGCGATCGACGCGACCGACTTCTACCCCGGCTGGGGCCAGGCCCGGCTGCACGCGATGATCGCGAACCGGCCCGACTGGACGCTGTCGCGCCAGCGCCAGTGGGGCGTGCCGATGGCCTTCTTCGTGCACCGCGAGACCGGCGCGCTGCACGCGCGCACGCCGGAGCTGCTCGAGCAGGTCGCCCGGCGCATCGAGACCGGCGGCATCGAGGCCTGGCAGTCGCTCGACCCGCGCGAGCTGCTCGGCGACGAGGCCGACCAGTACGAGAAGAACCGCGACACGCTCGACGTCTGGTTCGACTCCGGCACCACGCACCAGACGGTGCTGCGCGGCTCGCACGCGGCGCAGTCGACCTTCCCCGCCGACCTGTACCTCGAGGGCAGCGACCAGCACCGCGGCTGGTTCCACTCGTCGCTGCTGACCTCCTGCATGATCAACGGCGTCGCGCCCTACAAGGCGCTGCTGACCCACGGCTTCGTCGTCGACGGCGAGGGCCGGAAGATGAGCAAGTCGCTCGGCAACGTCGTCGTGCCGCAGAAGGTGTCGGACACGCTCGGCGCCGAGATCCTGCGGCTGTGGGTCGCCTCGACCGACTACTCGGGCGAGCTGTCGCTGTCCGACGAGATCCTCAAGCGCGTCGTCGAGGCGTACCGCCGCATCCGCAACACGCTGCGCTTCCTGCTCGCGAACCTCGCCGACTTCGACGCGCGCACCGACGCGGTGCCGGTCGCCGACATGGTCGAGATCGACCGCTGGATGCTCGCGCGCGCCGCGCAGTGGCAGGCCGACGTGGTCGGCGCGTACGGCCGCTTCGAGTTCCACCCGATCGTCGCCGGCATGCAGGTCTGGTGCTCGGAGGACCTCGGCGCGTTCTACCTCGACGTGCTCAAGGACCGGCTCTACACCACCGCGCCGAAGTCGCTCGCGCGCCGCTCGGCGCAGACCGCGCTGTGGCACGTCACGCAGTCGCTGGTGCGCGCGATGGCGCCGATCCTGTCGTTCACCGCCGAGGAGGCCTGGCCGCTGCTCGACCCGAAGGCACACGCGGCGCAGGGCGGCACGGTGTTCACGCAGGTCTGGCATGCGTTCCCCGAGGTGCCCGACGCCGAGGCGCTGCTCGCGAAGTGGGGCCGGCTGCGGGCCTGGCGCGGCGAGGTCACCAAGGCAATCGAAGGACTGCGTGCGACCGGCGCGGTCGGCTCGTCGCTGCAGGCCGAGATCGAGGTCGCGGCCGACGGCACGCTGTTCGAGGACCTCGCGAGCCTCGGCGACGACCTGCGCTTCGTGCTGATCGTCTCGGCCGCGCGGCTGCGCGAGGCCGAGGCCGGCGAGCTGGGCGAGGCGGACGCGGCGACCGGGAAGATCGCGGTCGTGCCGAGCCCGCACGCCAAGTGCGAGCGCTGCTGGCACTGGCGCGCCGACGTCGGCCACGATGCGTCGGAGCCCGGCCTGTGCGGCCGCTGCACCAGCAACCTGCACGGCGCCGGCGAGCCGCGCCACGCGGCCTGAGGCGGACGTGCCGAAGCGCTCCGCCCCCGGCCTGTCGTCCTGGCTCTCGATCGCCGCGCTGGTGCTGGTCGTCGACCAGCTGACCAAGGCGTGGATCCTGTCGCGCTTTCGCGTCGGCGAACGCACGCAGGTGGTGCCGGGGCTGTTCGACCTGACCCTGGTCTACAACCCGGGCGCTGCGTTCAGCTTCCTGGCCGACCACGACGGCTGGCAGCGCTGGTTCTTCATCGGGGTGGGCATCGTCGCTTCGGCGTTCATCCTGTGGCTGCTGGTCAAGCACGGCACGCAGCGGCTGTTCGCGGGCGCGCTCTCGCTGATCCTCGGCGGCGCGATCGGCAACGTGGTCGACCGCTTCGTCCATGGCGAGGTCGTCGACTTCCTCCTGGTGCACTGGTTCGACCGCTGGTACTTCCCGGCGTTCAACGTCGCCGACTCGGCGATCACCGTGGGCGCGGTGCTGCTGATCCTTGACGAACTGCTGCGGGTCCGCAACAGTCGCTGAATGACCTCCCCCGCCCCCGAGGCCGGCGAGCTCGCCGGCCGGCACCTGCTGCTCGGCGTGACCGGCGGCGTCGCCGCGTTCAAGGCCTGCGAGCTCGCGCGCGAGCTGCAGCGCCGCGGCGCGACCGTGCAGGTCGCGATGACCGACGCGGCGACGAAGTTCATCGGCCCGGCGACCTTCCAGGCGCTGACCGGCCGGCCGGTGTTCGTCGACGCCTGGGACGGCCGCGTCGACAACGGCATGCCGCACATCGACCTCTCGCGCGGCGCCGACGCGATCCTGGTCGCGCCCGCGACCGCCGACTTCATGGCGAAGGTCGCGCACGGGCTCGCCGACGACCTGCTCTCCACGCTGGTGCTCGCGCGCGACTGCCCCCTGCTCGTCGCCCCCGCGATGAACCGGCAGATGTGGGCGGCCGCGCCCACGCAGCGCAACGTCGCGACGCTGCGCGCCGACGGCGTCGCGATCCTCGGGCCCGGCAGCGGCGAGCAGGCCTGCGGCGAGACCGGCGACGGGCGCATGCTGGAAGCGCAGCAGCTGGTCGAGGAGACGATCGCGTTCTTCGTGCCGAAGCGCCTCGCCGGCCGCCGCGTGCTGATCACCGCCGGCCCGACCTTCGAGCCGATCGACCCGGTGCGCGGCATCACCAACCTGTCGTCGGGCAAGATGGGCTACGCGATCGCGCGCGCCTGCCGCCACGCGGGCGCCGAGGTCGTGCTGGTGTCCGGCCCGACCGCGCTCGTCGCGCCGCAGGGCGTGCGCCGCGTCGACGTGCGCAGCGCGCGAGAGATGCTCGCCGCGGTGCAGGCCGAGCTCGCCAGGCAGGACCTGTTCGTCGCGGTCGCCGCGGTCGCCGACTGGCGCGTGGCCAACGCGTCGGACCGCAAGCTGAAGAAGACCGAGGGCGGCGCGCCGCCGGCGCTCGAGTTCGCACAGAACCCCGACATCCTCGCGACCGTCGCGAAGACCGCGGGCGCGCCGTACTGCGTCGGCTTCGCCGCCGAGACCGAGGACCTCGAGGCCAACGCGCAGGACAAGCGCCGCCGCAAGGGCGTGCCGCTGCTGGTCGGCAACCTCGGCCAGGCGACCTTCGGCCGCGACGACAACGAGCTGCTGCTGGTCGACGCCGAGGGCACGACGCGACTGCCGCGCGCGAGCAAGACCGCGCTCGCCGCGCGGCTGGTCGACGAGATCGCACGTCGGCTGCCCGACGGGCGCTGCTGACGATGGCCGGCCCGCCCGACCACCGCGCGCTGCCCACCTCGACCTGGCGGCCGCACGACCCGGCGCTCGGCGGCGCACCGCGCGACGGCGACTTCGCGCGGCTGCTCGAGGCGGCGAGCGCGCCGCGCGCGCACCGGATGAAGGTGGACCCGGAGGTCGAGGCGCTGGGCTCGGGCACGCGCCGCCGTCCGCGGGCACCCTACGGCTCGCCGGGGATGAACTGGGGCCGCGCGCTGCCCCTGCCCGGCCGGTCGGGCGGCGGTGCCGGCGAGGACGCGGGGACCGACGGCGCCACGCGCATCGAGACCGCGGCCGGCACCGGCAACCAGACCGCCGCGGACGACGCGACTTTCGGCGCCGGCACCTCGCGCCCGGCCCGCCCCGGCGTACGGCCGTGGTCCGGCCGCCCGCTGCGCGACCGCGTCGTCGCGATCCTGTTCGCGCTCGCCGGGCTGTGGATCCTGCTGAACGTGCTCGACGCGGTCACGCACCGCGGCGCCGAGGATCTCGGCCCGCTCGTCGTGCTCGCGGTCGTCGCGTTCTTCGTGCTGCGCGGCTGGCTGCGCGGACGCCGACCTCCGAGCGGCGCCCGATGATCACCGTCGACCTGAAGATCCTCGACGCGCGGATGCGCGACGCGCTGCCCGCCTACGCGACGCCCGGCAGCGCCGGCCTCGACCTGCGCGCCTGCCTCGACGCGCCGCTCGAGATCCCGCCCGGGCGCACCGTGCTGATCCCGACCGGGATCTCGATCCACCTCGGCGACCCGGGCTACGCGGCCGTGCTGCTGCCGCGCTCGGGCCTCGGCCACAAGCACGGCATCGTGCTCGGCAACCTGGTCGGGCTGATCGACTCCGACTACCAGGGCCCGCTGATGGTCTCGTGCTGGAACCGCAACCCGCCCGAGGCGGGGCCAGCCGCGACGTTCACCGTGCAGCCGATGGAGCGCATCGCGCAGATGGTGATCGTGCCGGTCGCGCAGGCCGCGTTCCGCATCGTCGACGACTTCGCGGCGAGCGACCGCGGCGCCGGCGGCTTCGGCAGCACCGGCACGCGCTGAGCGCGCGCCGCCCGCGTCGGCCCGCCGCCGCCGGCCTCAGCGCGCCGCCGCCTCGGCGATCAGCGCGTCGAGCTTGCGTGCGTCCGCGACGAACGCGCGGATGCCCTCGGCGAGCTTGTCGCTCGCCATCGCGTCCTCGTTCAGCTCGAAGCGGAAGTGCTTCTCGTCGAAGCGCACCCGTTCGATCGACGCCTTCGCGGCGGCGGCCGCATCCAGCCGGCGCGGCACCGCGGCATCCGAGCCGCGCAGCAGCTCGAGCAGCTCCGGGCTGATCGTCAGCAGGTCGCAGCCGGCGAGCGCGAGGATCTGGCCGACGTTGCGGAAGCTCGCGCCCATCACCTCGGTCTGGTAGCCGAACTTCTTGAAATACGCGTGGATGCGGCGCACCGACGCGACGCCCGGGTCGGACTCGCCGTCGAAGTCGACGCCGTCGCGCTTGCGGTACCAGTCGTAGATGCGACCCACGAACGGCGAGATCAGCGTCACGCCGGCGTCCGCGCAGGCGACCGCCTGCGGGAAGCCGAACAGCAGCGTCAGGTTGCAGCGGATGCCGTCGCGCTCCAGGCGCTCGGCCGCGCGGATGCCCTCCCAGGTCGACGCGACCTTGACCAGCACGCGCTCGCGCCCGATGCCGGCGGCGTCGTACAGCTCGACGATGCGCCGCGCGCGCGCCACCGTGCCTTCGGCGTCGAACGACAGCCGCGCGTCGACCTCGGTCGAGACCCGCCCGGGCACGATCGCGAGGATCTCGCGACCGAAGCGCACCAGCAGCCGGTCGACCAGCAGGTCGGGGGCGTCGCCGCGGTGGCGCGCGACCGTCTCGTCGAGCAGGCCGCGGTACTCGGGCTTGCCGACCGCCTTCAGGATCAGGGTCGGGTTGGTGGTCGCGTCGCGGGGCGCGTAGGCCTTCATCGCGTTGAAGTCGCCGGTGTCGGCGACCACCGTGGTCATCGTCTTCAGTCGTTCGAGCGCGTTCATGCCGGGCCTTCTCGGGAGTCCGCCATGGTACCGGGTCCGGCCCCGGGGCCGACGTGGCCGCGCTTGCCACGTCGGCCGCCGGCGTCCGATCATCGGAGCCGGAGCGCCGCCGGCGCCGAGAAGCCGGCCCTTGACCCACGTCAACGAGCTCGCCGGGGCGCCGCTTAGGCTGTTCGGCACAGGGCGACGCGTCCCGCACCCGCGGGACGAACGCCACCACGACACCACTCAGGGAGCGGACATGAGCTTAGGCTACAAGACCATCCTCGCGCACTTCGACTCGACCGAGCGCGCCGACCGCCGCCTGCGCGCCGCCGCGGCGCTCGCGGAGGACTTCGACGCGCACCTCGCCGCGGTCTACAGCATCATGTCGCCG
>JBILTM010000022.1:0-36277 GCA_044371545.1 Burkholderiaceae bacterium | reverse complement strand
CACTACGCGAACGACGGCTCTTACTCGTGGCACTGCCCGGGCCACTCGGGCGGCGTCGCGTTCCTGAAGAGCCCGGTGGGGCAGATGTTCCACCAGTTCTTCGGCGAGAACATGCTGCGAGCGGACGTCTGCAACGCGGTCGAGGAGCTCGGGCAGCTGCTCGACCACACCGGGCCGGTCGCCGCGAGCGAGCGCAACGCCGCGCGGATCTTCAGCAGCGACCACCTGTTCTTCGTGACCAACGGCACGTCTACCGCGAACAAGATCGTCTGGCACTCGACGGTCGCGACCGACGACATCGTGCTGGTCGACCGCAACTGCCACAAGAGCGTGCTGCACGCCATCATGATGACCGGCACCGTGCCGATCTTCCTGCAGCCGACGCGCAACCACCTCGGCATCATCGGCCCGATCCCCAAGGAGGAGTTCTCGCCGGACAGCATCCGCCGCAAGATCCAGGCGAACCCGCTGGTGAAGGACAAGTCCGCGCGGCCGCAGGTGATGACGATCACCCAGTCGACCTACGACGGCATCCTCTACAACGTCGAGACGATCAAGAACGTGCTCGGCGACTACATCGAGAACCTGCACTTCGACGAGGCGTGGCTGCCGCACGCGACCTTCCATCCGTTCTATCACGAGATGCACGCGATCGGAGAGAACCGGCCGCGCTCGCAGACGGCGATGGTCTTCTCGACGCAGTCGACGCACAAGCTGCTGGCGGGCCTGTCGCAGGCCTCGCAGATCCTCGTGCAGGAGGCGGTCGACCGCAAGCTCGACCGCTACCGCTTCAACGAGTCGTACCTGATGCACACCTCGACCTCGCCGCAGTACGCGATCATCGCGTCGTGCGACGTCGCCGCTGCGATGATGGAGCAGCCGGGTGGTCGCGCGCTCGTCGAGGAGTCGATCTCCGAGGCGCTCGACTTCCGTCGCGCGATGAAGAAGGTCGACGACGAGTTCGGCGAGTCGTGGTGGTTCCGTGTCTGGGGGCCGGCGGGCTTCGACCACGTCGGCTCGGGCCGGCGCGAGGAGTGGCTGCTCAAGCCCACCGACGGCTGGCACGGCTTCGAGAAGGTCGCGCCCGGCTTCAACATGCTCGACCCGATCAAGGCGACGCTGGTCACGCCGGGCCTCGGCCTGGACGGCAGCTTCTCGCAGTGGGGCATCCCCGCGTCGCTGGTCACCAAGTACCTCGCCGAGCACGGTGTCGTCGTCGAGAAGACCGGCCTCTATTCGTTCTTCGTGATGTTCACGATCGGCATCACCAAGGGCCGCTGGAACACGCTGGTGACCGAGCTTCAGCAGTTCAAGATGGACTACGACTCGAACCAGCCGCTGTGGCGGGTGATGCCGGAGTTCGTCGCGAAGTTCCCGACCTACGAGCGCGTCGGCCTGCGCGACCTCGCGCAGCAGATCCACGAGGAGTACCGCCGGCACGACGTCGCGCGCGTCACGACCGACATGTACCTGTCGAACATGGAGCCGGCGATGAAGCCGTCGGACGCCTACGAGTGCCTCGCGCACCGCAAGGTCGACCGCGTGCCGATCGACGAGCTCGAGGGCCGGATCACGACGATGCTGGTGACCCCGTACCCGCCGGGCATCCCGCTGCTGATCCCGGGCGAGCGCTTCAACAAGACGATCGTCGAGTACCTGAAGTTCGCGCGTTCGTTCAACGACCGCTTCCCCGGGTTCTCGACCGACGTCCACGGCCTGGTCGTCGAGACCGACCGCGACGGCAGCCGCTACTACGTGGACTGCGTGCGGGTCTGACGGAGCCGGGCTAGACGCGCCCGGCGCGCGGCCTCAGGCGACCGGTCGCGTGTCGACGACGAGCCGGGTGCCCGCGATGCGGTCGTAGAGCGTGCGGCGCCGCGCGTCGAACAGTCCCCAGAAGAACGGCACCGGCCACAGCAGCAGCCACGCCGGGTGCCCGGTGCCGGTCGCGGCCCAGATCGGCGCGAGCAGCATTGCCCAGGCCGCCGTGTAGCGCGCCGCGGCGCGTGCCCGACCGGGCGGACGGTCGTCGTCGGCGAGCAGTCGCACGCCGACGGTGCGCATCGGCAGCGTGCGCCGGCCCTCGCTCCAGAACCAGACGAAGTAGACGCCGAGCACCACGAACAGCCAGGCCTGCAGGCCCCAGCGCAGCGCGCCGGGCTCGCCGCGGTACTGCAGCAGTGCGGAGTAGGCGTAGCCGAAGAACACCACCACGCCGAACAGCACGATCGACTCGTAGGTCGCGCTCATCGCGCGGCGCCACAACCCGGCCTCGGGCATCGGCCCGAACGGCGCGTCGACTGGAGAGGCGCCCGCGACGGGCGCGGGCCGGGGACCCGCCACGCGCTTCAGCGCGAGCCGGTGGCCGGGCCGACGGTCGGCGCGACGCCCCCGGAGGACGCGGCGCTGCCGTCGGTGCCGACCGCGATGACCGGCGTCTTGGGCGCGCGGCGCGGCAGCGGCTGGGCCGCCACCGGCGCGAGCCCGGTCGGACCGGTGACGTAGCGGGCG
This sequence comes from Burkholderiaceae bacterium, assembly GCA_044371545.1. Taxonomy (GTDB): domain Bacteria; phylum Pseudomonadota; class Gammaproteobacteria; order Burkholderiales; family Burkholderiaceae_E; genus UBA4615. Next base: position 33,766 of record JBILTM010000022.1, on the reverse strand, counting down.
GCGGTGTTGCTGCCGGTGTTGCCGACGGCGCCGAGCACCGAGCGCTGCTCGGGCGTCATCGACTGGTAGTTCTCCCACTCGGCGAGCAGGTTCTCGCGGGCGATCTGCTGGGCGAGCACGTAGTTCGCGCGAGCGATCCGGCGCTGCTCGGGCGTCAGCGCGGCCCATTCCACGATCCGCTTCTCGACGCGCTTCTGCTCGTCGGGCTTCATGCCGGGGAAGCGCTGCGCGAGGTCGGCCCAGGCGCGCTTCTCGGTCAGCGGCAGCGCGTTCCACTTCTCCTCGAAGGGCGCGAGCACCTGGCGCTGGGTGGCGTTCAGGTCCGACCACAGCGGCTGGGCGAGCGGCAGCAACGACGGGCGGACCGGCTCGCGGCGGGGCAGCTCGGCTCGCCGGGCGGGCGCCGGCGCGGGGGCGGCGGCCGGCGGCTGCGCGTCCGCGGCGGCCGGAGCGGGCACGGCAACCGGCGCGGCGGCCGCGGGCGCAGAGCCTTCGGAGGACGTCAGGGCGGGCTGGGCCGCCGGCGCCGGCGTCGACCCGCCGGTCGTCGGGTCGACGGGCGCGACCGGCGCGGCGGCGGTCGGCGGGTCCCCGGCAGGCGTGCCGGTGGGGGCGGTGTCGGGCCCGGCGGCGACGGCCGCAGCCGTGCAGAGCGCCGCGAGGGCGCCGAGCAGGATGCGGACCGTGGCCGGGCGACGGATCATTGTCGGGAGTTCTTGATGTAGACGCCGAACCCCTTGTCGGCGTAGGCGGCGATCGGGACCTCGTCGTCGGAGAGCATCAGCTCGGCGTCGATGTCGGCGTTCTCGGCGGCGCGTTGCGCATCATCCCACTCCGCGATGCCGTACAGGCCGGCCAGCACGAGCAGGATGGGGACGACGGTCGACAGGAGGCGGACCAGCGCCGACGGGCGGTCGTCGCCGCCGACCGCGACCGCTGCCGAGACCCCGGCGCCGGCCGTGGCCGCGACCGATTCGGGCTGCGCACGGGCGATCGCCGCCAGGCGCGCGCGCTCGAGCCGCTGCGTGACGCGGTAGGGCAGCCGCTCGGCGGATTCGTCGAGGGCCTGCCGGATCCGGGAGGCGAAGAGTTGTTCGTTCATGGCGTGATTCCCCTGGCCTTCAGCGCTGCGGCAAGGGCGTGAGTCGCCCGGGAACAGTGCGTCTTGACGCTACCTTCCGAGCACCCCATGGCGATCGCGGTCTCCGCGACATCCATCTCCTGCCAGTAACGCATCACGAAGGCCTCGCGTTGACGGGGCGGAAGCTTCTGGATCTCGGCGTCGATGATACGGAGGATCTGGTCGCGCTCGACCATCTGGGCGGCGCTCTCGCCTGCCCGGGAGTCGCCCTCGACCTCGAGCGCGTCAAGGGGGTCGCGCTCGCCGGACTCGTCGTCGTCCGGCTGCAGCGAGGACAGCAACGTCGTCCAGAGGTTGCGGACCTTCTGGCGCCGGAAGTGGTCGTGGATGACGTTCTGCAGGATCCGCTGGAACAGCAGCGGCAGTTCGGCGACTGGCTTGTCGGCGTACTTCTCGGCGAGCTTGAACATCGCGTCCTGGACGATGTCCAGCGCGGCGTCGTCGTCGCGGACCGCGTAGACCGCCTGCTTGAACGCCCGGCGCTCGACCGATTCGAGGAAGTCCGAGAGTTCCTGCCGTGAGGCCATTCACCCGCGCCGAAGCCCTGGAAGAGCGGCGCATCCTAGCAGAAACCGTGCCTTGACCCACCTGCTGCGGTGCATTAACCTCTCGCACCCTTCGGCCCCGACCACGGCCGGCACGACCGGACGCATCGGCGGGGCCTTTGTCTTTTCCGAGTCTCACCGACCCAGCGATTCACGCGAAAGGCACGCATGCCGCATCGGCCCCCACGAGGGGTGAGGTGCGGCGTCCATCAATCTCCCAGGCCCCGGACCGAGGCCTGCGTCGAGGCGGCTAGCGAAGGCCGCGTTGGCGCCGGCGGACGGGCTCCCTGGACCTTGAACGGGACACACCATGGAAATCACCGGCGCAGAGATCGTCGTGCGCTGCCTTCAGGAAGAAGGCGTCGAGCACCTCTTCGGGTACCCCGGCGGGGCCGTCCTCTACATCTACGACGCGCTCTTCCAGCAGGAGAAGGTCAAGCACATCCTCGTGCGGCACGAGCAGGCGGCGGTCCACGCGGCCGACGCGTACTCGCGCGCCACGCAGAAGGTCGGCGTCTGCCTCGTCACCAGCGGCCCTGGCGTGACCAACGCGGTCACCGGCATCGCCACCGCATACATGGACTCGATCCCGATGGTCGTGATCTCGGGCCAGGTCCCGACGCACGCGATCGGCGAGGACGCGTTCCAGGAGTGCGACACGGTCGGCATCACCCGGCCGTGCGTGAAGCACAACTTCCTGGTCAAGGACATCAAGGACCTCGCGACGACGATGAAGAAGGCCTTCGTCATCGCGTCCACCGGCCGTCCGGGCCCGGTGCTGGTCGACATCCCCAAGGACATCACCAAGGCGAAGTACCGCTTCGAGTACCCGAAGTCGGTGCCGATGCGCTCGTACAACCCGGTGGTGAAGGGGCACCAGGGCCAGATCCGCAAGGCGCTGCAGCTGCTGCTCGCCGCCGAGCGCCCGATGGTCTACACCGGCGGCGGCGTGATCCTCGCCAACGCCTCGCCCGAGCTGAACACGCTGGTCGACCTGCTCGGCTTCCCGTGCACGAACACGCTGATGGGGCTGGGTGCGTACCGGGCCAGCAGCGAGCGCTTCGTCGGCATGCCGGGCATGCACGGCACCTACGAGGCGAACATGGCGATGCAGCACTGCGACGTGCTGCTCGCCATCGGCGCGCGCTTCGACGACCGCGTGATCGGCAACCCGAAGCACTTCGCCCAGAACCCGCGCAAGATCATCCACATCGACATCGACCCGTCGTCGATCTCCAAGCGGGTGAAGGTCGACGTGCCGATCGTCGGCGACGTGCGCGAGTGCCTCGTCGAGCTGACCGCGCAGCTGCAGGCCGCGTTCGCGTCGGGCACCCGCACGCATCGCGGCGTGCAGGCGTGGTGGAACCAGATCGGCGAGTGGCGCAAGAAGGACTGCCTCAAGTACGACCGCGACAACCGCGAGGTCATCAAGCCGCAGGCGGTCGTCGAGGCGCTGTGGCGGGTCACCAACGGCGACGCGTTCGTCACCTCGGACGTCGGCCAGCACCAGATGTGGGCGGCGCAGTTCTACCGCTTCGACAAGCCTCGCCGCTGGATCAACTCAGGCGGCCTGGGGACGATGGGCGTGGGCCTGCCGTACGCGATGGGCGTCAAGCTCGCGCACCCGGACGCGCAGGTCGCCTGCGAGACCGGCGAGGGCTCGATCCAGATGTGCATCCAGGAGCTGTCGACCTGCAAGCAGTACGGCCTGCCGGTCAAGATCGTGAACCTGAACAACCGCTACCTCGGCATGGTGCGGCAGTGGCAGGAGATCGAGTACGGCAGCCGCTACTCGTCGTCGTACATGGAGGCGCTGCCCGACTTCGTGCGGCTCGCCGAGGCCTATGGCCACGTCGGCATCCGCGTCGATCGTCCGCAGGACGTCGAGCCGGCGCTGCGCGACGCGTTCGGCAAGCACAAGGACCGCACCGTGTTCCTCGACATCATCACCGACCAGACCGAGAACGTCTGGCCGATGGTGCAGGGCGGCAAGGGGCTGACCGAGATGATCCTCGGCTCCGAGGACCTGTGAGGGAGGACGCGCGATGAAGCACATCATTTCGATCCTCATCGAGAACGAGCCCGGCGCGCTGTCGCGCGTGGTGGGCCTGTTCTCCGCCCGCGGCTACAACATCGAGACGCTCACCGTCGCCCCGACCGAGGACCGCTCGCTGTCGCGGATGACAATCGTCACCAGCGGCTCGGACGACGTCATCGAGCAGATCACCAAGCACCTGAACCGCCTGATCGACGTGGTGAAGGTCGTCGACCTGATCGAGACGCCGTACATCGAGCGCGAGTTGATGCTGATCAAGGTGCGCGCGGTCGGCAAGGAGCGCGAGGAGATGAAGCGGATGGCGGACATCTTCCGCGGCCGCGTCATCGACGTCACCGACAAGAGCTACACGATCGAGCTGACCGGCGACGGCACCAAGCTCGACGCGTTCATCGACGCGCTCGACGCGACGTCGATCCTGGAGACGGTCCGCACCGGGGCGTCGGGCATCGCCCGCGGCGAGCGGGTCCTGAAGGCCTGACGCACCGGCCTCGTTCGAACAACCGAGACATCCACTGGAGGAAGGAAACCTCATGAAGGTCTACTACGACAAGGACTGCGATCTCAAGCTCATCAAGGGCAAGAAGGTCGCCATCATCGGCTACGGCTCGCAGGGCCACGCGCACGCGCAGAACCTCAACGACTCGGGCGTCAAGGTCGTCGTCGGCGTGCGCAAGGGCGGCCCGTCGTGGGACAAGGTCAAGAAGGCCGGGCTGAAGCCCGCCGAGATCGCCGACGCGGTCAAGGGCGCGGACTTCGTGATGATGCTGATGCCGGACGAGCACATCGCCGCGACCTACAAGTCGGATATCGAGCCGAACATCAAGCAGGGCGCGACGCTCGCGTTCGCGCACGGCTTCAACATCCACTACGGCCAGGTCATGCCGCGCGCGGACCTCGACGTCACGATGGTCGCGCCGAAGGCGCCGGGCCACACCGTGCGCTCGACCTACGCGCAGGGCGGCGGCGTGCCGATGCTGGTCGCGATCCACCAGGACCGCAGCGGCGCGGCGCTTCACCACTCGCTGTCGTACGCGTGCGCGATCGGCGGCGGCCGCGCGGGCATCATCGAGACGAACTTCCGAGAGGAGACCGAGACCGACCTGTTCGGCGAGCAGACCGTCCTGTGCGGCGGCACCGTCGAGCTGATCAAGGCGAGCTTCGAGACGCTGGTCGAGGCCGGCTACGCGCCCGAGATGGCGTACTTCGAGTGCCTGCACGAGCTCAAGCTGATCGTCGACCTGATCTACGAGGGCGGCATCGCGAACATGAACTACTCGATCTCCAACAACGCGGAGTTCGGCGAGTACGAGACCGGGCCCCGCTTGGTGACGGCCGAGACCAAGGCGGAGATGAAGCGCGTGCTGGCCGACATCCAATCGGGCGACTACGCGAAGCGGTTCATCCTCGAGAACCGCGCGGGTGCGCCGACGCTGCTGTCCAAGCGTCGCCTGATGGCCGAGCATCCGATCGAGGTGGTCGGCGAGAAGCTGCGGGCGATGATGCCCTGGATCAAGGCCAACAAGCTGGTCGACCGCTCGCGCAACTGACGTGACGGCGGGTCCGACCGCGACTCCGGCCCACGCAGCGGCCAACGACGAGGGCGCGCCCGCGGCGCCCCGTCCGTCCGCGCCCGCCGCCTCGGCGGCTGGCCCGGGCGGCTGGCCCGGCCTGATCCATCCCGACTGGCAGGACTGGCTCACCTCGGCGCTGGTGCGGGGGGCCGACGACGAGACGCTGCTCGCGGCGATGCGCGAGGGCGGCTTCGAGGACGTCTACGCGCGCGTCGCGATCTCGGTGATGCGCTCGATGACCGAGCGCGTGCGCCAGCAGAACCCGTCGATGCTCGATGACTACGTGGCCGACCCGATCCGCCTGCCGGCAGCCGGCACGCGGCTGCGCGTCGCGGACCGCGAGGTGCGCTTCGCGATGGTGCTCGCGAACCCGAACGTCGCGCTCGTCGAGGACCTGCTGACCGAGCAGGAATGCGACGCGCTGATCCGGATGGCGCAGGGCAAGCTCAAGCGCTCGGAGGTGGTCGACCCGACCTCGGGGCGCCTCGAGATCAGCGGCGTGCGCCGCTCCGAGGGCGCGCACTTCGGCTACGGCGAGAACGCTGTGGTCTCGCGGATCGAGGCGCGGGTCGCCGCGCTCACCGGCATCCCGATCGCGAACGGCGAGCCGCTGCAGCTGCTGCACTACCCGGTGAGCGGCGAGTACGAGCCCCACCACGACTGGTTCGACCCGGCCTTCGAGGGCTCGGCGCGCCAGCTGCAGCACGGCGGCCAGCGGGTCGCGACGGTGGTGATGTACCTGCGCGAGCCGGAGCAGGGCGGCGACACCTATTTCCCCGAACTCGAGCTGTCGGTGCGGCCGCGTCGCGGCAGCGCCGTGTACTTCGAGTACTCGAATGCGCGCGGCGAGATCGACTCGCGCTGTCTGCACGCCGGCATGCCGGTGCTGCGCGGCCACAAGTGGATCGCGACCAAGTGGCTGCGGCAGGGGCCGTACGCGACGCCGTGAGCGGCCGCGCGCGGCATGTGCGCGTCGCCTGCCGAGGCGCGGGCGCGGTTGTCTCGAACGCTGCCGGACGGTAGCCTGTCACGATGGACGAACCGAAGCGCCGGAGATTCCGGCCGTTCCGCGGTGCCCGGCCGGTGCGCCCGGCCGTCGCGGGCGCCGAGCCCACCCCCCCGAAGCCGCGCTCGCGCGGCGTATACATCCTCCCCAACGCGTTCACCACCGCGAACCTGTTCGCCGGCTTCTACGCGATCGTGCAGGCGATGAACGGGCGCTTCGAGGCGGCCGCGGTCGCGATCTTCGTCGCGATGGTGCTCGACAGCCTCGACGGGCGCGTGGCGCGCCTGACCAACACCCAGAGCGCGTTCGGCGAGCAGTACGACTCGATGTCGGACATGGTGTCGTTCGGGGCGGCGCCGGCGCTGATCGTCTACGAGTGGTCGCTGCGCGGCATGGGCAAGCTCGGCTGGCTCGCCGCCTTCGTCTACGTCGCGGGCGCGGCGCTGCGACTCGCGCGCTTCAACACCAACATCGGCGTGGTCGACAAGCGCTTCTTCCAGGGGCTGCCCAGCCCGGCCGCGGCCGCGCTGGTCGCCGGCCTCGTGTGGATCGCGACCGACCTGCGCGAGACCCGCTGGATCGATTCGACCGGCCCGGATCTGCGCTGGCTGGCGTGGGCGGTCACCGTGTATGCCGGCGTCACGATGGTCTCGAACGCGCCGTTCTACAGCTTCAAGGACGTGAACCTGCGCAAGTCCGTGCCGTACATGGTCGTGCCGCTTATCGTGCTCGCCTTCGTGCTGGTGTCGTCCGATCCGCCGATCGTGCTGTTCTCGCTGTTCCTCGTCTACGCGGTCTCGGGCTACGTGATCTGGGTCCTGCGCTGGCGCTCCGGCCGGCCCTCCGTCGCGCGGCCCCCGCCGCCCTCCGCCCCGCCGAATTGACCCGCCCGCCGTCCGGACGCTAGAATCTAGGGTTTTTCCTCGGCGCTCGGAGCCCCATGCGCACGAAGCTCGTGCTCGGCAACTGGAAGATGAACGGCGACGTCGCGTCGGCCGAGGCGCTGCTCGCGGCCGTCCGCGAGGGGGCCGCCGGGCTGGCGGGCGCGCAGGTCGGCGTCTGCCCGCCGTACCCGTACCTGGGGCTCGCGGCCGCGCGGCTGTCGGGCTCGCAGGTGACCTGGGGTGCGCAGGACGTGTGCGAGCACGTCGACGGCGCCTTCACCGGCGGCGTGTCCGCCCGCATGCTCGCCGACCTCGGCTGCACGCACGTGCTGGTCGGCCATTCCGAGCGCCGCACGCTGTTCGGCGACACCGACGAGGTGGTGGTGCGCAAGACCGCGCGCGTGCTCGCCGCCGGGCTGGTGCCGGTGGTCTGCGTGGGCGAGACCCGCGCCGAGCGCGAGTCCGGTGCGACCGAGGCGGTGCTCGCCCGGCAGGTCGACGCGGTCTGCGCGACGCTCGCGCCGGCGGGCGAGCGCTGCGTGCTGGCCTACGAGCCGGTCTGGGCGATCGGTACCGGGCTCACCGCCACGCCGCAGCAGGCGCAGGACGCGCACGCGTTCATCCGGTCGCGGCTCTCCGCGGGCGGCGTCGCGGCGGCGCCGCGGCTGCAGTTGCTCTACGGCGGCTCGGTCAAGCCCTCGAATGCGGCGGAGCTGTTCTCGCGGCCCGACGTCGACGGCGGCCTGATCGGCGGAGCCTCGCTGGTCGCCGCGGATTTCCTGGCGATCCTGCGCGCGGCGGCGCATCGGGGCTGACCGGGTCGATTGACGACAACGGCGGTGCGCGCGACGTCGCGCGGCCGCATCAAGGAACGATACGGATGGCGATTCTCGCAACCCTCGCGGTGGTGATCCAGGTGCTGAGCGCGATCGGCGTGATCGTGCTGGTGCTGCTGCAGCACGGCAAGGGCGCCGACATGGGCGCGGCCTTCGGCTCAGGCTCGTCGGGCAGCCTGTTCGGCGCGACCGGCTCGGCGAACTTCATGTCGCGGCTGACGGCCGCGCTGGCCACGGTGTTCTTCGTCTGCACGCTCGCGCTGGCGTTCTTCGGCAACGCCCGTGGCGTCGGCCGCGCGCCGGCGAGCGTGATGGACTCGGTGCCGGCAGCGGCCCCCGCCGCGCCGGCCGCCTCGGACACGGTGCCGGCCTCGCCGGCGCCCGCGGTGCCGTCCGGCGGTGATGCAGTGCAAAAAAGTGGTCCCGGGGGCGATATCCCGAAGTGATTTCGCGCTAGAATCTTGGGCTGAGCCGACGTGGTGAAATTGGTAGACACGCTATCTTGAGGGGGTAGTGGCGAAAGCTGTGCGAGTTCGAGTCTCGCCGTCGGCACCAAATCCAGGGCGTCCCCACGACAGTCAGGGCGGCGCCCCAATCAGGGAAGCCTCGTGAACCTAGAGAACTACCTGCCCGTCCTCCTGTTCATACTGGTGGGTGCAGGCGTCGGCGTCGCACCGATGGTCCTCGGCAAGCTCCTCGGTCCTTCCCGGCCGGACCCTGAAAAACTCTCCCCTTACGAATGCGGCTTCGAGGCCTTCGAAGACGCACGCATGAAGTTCGACGTCCGCTACTACCTCGTGGCGATCCTGTTCATCCTGTTCGACCTGGAGATCGCGTTCCTGTTCCCGTGGGCCGTGTCGCTCGACACCATCGGCTTCTTCGGGTTCATGTCGATGATGGTCTTCCTGACGATCCTCGTGGTGGGGTTCGTCTACGAATGGATGAAGGGCGCGCTGGACTGGGAATAGCGGGGCGGCGGCTGGGAAGGCAACAAGAACTCTGAGCGGCGCGGCCCGACGGCGGCATCTTCGCCGTCACGGCATCGCGCCCCGGGCGGGTCGACATGGGCATCACGCGCTTCGCGGCGCGTCTGATCGCGGGTGGCACCACCGGCGGTACGGGTGAGCACGCATGAGCATCGAAGGCATCCTCAACGAGGGCTTCGTCACGACGAGCCTCGACAAGCTGATCAACTGGACCCGCACCGGCTCCATGTGGCCGATGACCTTCGGTCTGGCGTGCTGCGCGGTCGAGATGATGCACGCGGGGGCGTCGCGCTACGACCTGGACCGGTTCGGCATCATGTTCAGGCCGAGCCCGCGACAGTCCGACGTGATGATCGTCGCCGGCACCCTGTGCAACAAGATGGCGCCCGCGCTGCGCAAGGTCTACGACCAGATGCCCGAGCCGCGCTGGGTGATCTCGATGGGCTCGTGCGCGAACGGCGGCGGCTACTACCACTACTCGTACTCGGTCGTGCGCGGCTGCGACCGCATCGTGCCGGTCGACGTCTACGTGCCGGGCTGCCCGCCGACGGCCGAGGCGCTGCTCTACGGGATCATGCAGCTGCAGAACAAGATCCGGCGAACCAGCACGATCGCGCGCTGAAGGACTCCCGATGAGCGCCACCGACTCCCTGAAGGCCGCCGTCTCCGAGGCGCTCGGCGAGCGCCTCGTCGCGCTGACCGAGCGGCTCGGCGAGCTGACGCTGGTCGTGCGCGCCGCCGACCACCTCGAGGTCGCCCGCACGCTGCGCGACCACCCCACGCTGCGCTTCGACACCGCGGTCGACCTGTGCGGCATGGACTACCTCGACTACGGCCACGGTGCCCGGGACGGCGCGCGCTTCGCGGTCGTCGTGCACCTGCTGTCGGTCGAGCGCAACCAGCGGCTGCGGCTGCGCACGTTCTGCCCCGACGACGACTTCCCGGTGCTCGAGTCGCTGACCGGCGTGTGGCCGTCGCTCGGCTGGTTCGAGCGCGAGGCCTTCGACCTGTACGGCATCGTCTTCGAGGGCCACGCCGACCTGCGCCGGATCCTGACCGACTACGGCTTCGTCGGGCATCCGTTCCGCAAGGACTTCCCGGTCTCGGGCTACGTCGAGATGCGCTACGACCCCGAGCAGAAGCGCGTGATCTACCAGCCGGTGACGATCGAGCCGCGCGAGATCGTGCCCCGGGTGATCCGCGAGGAGGGCTACGGCGTCGGCCGCTGAGGGCCGCACCGGGGAGCGACAGATGGCAGAGATCAAGAACTACACCCTCAACTTCGGCCCGCAGCACCCGGCCGCGCACGGCGTGCTGCGGCTGGTGCTCGAGCTCGATGGCGAGGTCGTGCAGCGCGCCGACCCGCACATCGGCCTGCTGCACCGCGCGACCGAGAAGCTGGCCGAGACGCGCACGTTCCTGCAGAACGTGCCGTACATGGATCGCCTCGACTACGTGTCGATGATGTGCAACGAGCACGCGTACGTGATGGCGATCGAGAAGCTGCTCGGCGTGCAGGTGCCCGAGCGCGCGCAGTACATCCGCGTGATGTTCGACGAGATCACCCGGATCCTGAATCACCTGATGTGGCTCGGCGCGCACGGGCTCGACGTCGGCGCGATGACGGTCTTCCTCTACGCGTTCCGCGAGCGCGAGGACCTGATGGACGTCTACGAGGCGGTGTCGGGCGCGCGGATGCATGCGGCCTACTACCGCCCGGGCGGCGTCTACCGCGACCTGCCCGACCGCATGCCGCAGTACGTCGCGAGCAAGGTCCGCAACGAGCGCGGCGTGGCCGAGCTGAACGCGAATCGCCAGGGCTCGGTGCTCGACTTCCTCGATCTGTTCACGCAGCGCTTCCCCGGCTACGTCGACGACTACGAGACGCTGCTCACCGACAACCGGATCTGGAAGCAGCGGCTGGTCGGCATCGGCGTGGTCTCGCCCGAGCGCGCGAAGGCGCTCGGCTTCACCGGCCCGATGCTGCGCGGCTCGGGCGTCGAGTGGGACCTGCGCAAGACGCAACCCTACGAGGTGTACGACCGGCTCGACTTCGACATCCCGGTCGGGCGCAACGGCGACAGCTACGACCGCTACCTGGTCCGCGTCGAGGAGATGCGCCAGAGCAACCGGATCGTCAAGCAGTGCGTCGACTGGCTGCGCAGGAACCCGGGGCCGGTGATCGTCGACGACCACAAGATCGCGCCGCCGTCGCGCGTCGCGATGAAGTCGAACATGGAAGAGCTGATCCACCACTTCAAGCTCTTCACCGAGGGCATGCACGTGCCCGAGGGCGAGGCCTACGCGTGCGTCGAGCACCCGAAGGGCGAGTTCGGCATCTACCTGGTGTCCGACGGTGCGAACAAGCCGTACCGGCTCAAGATCCGCGCGCCGGGCTTCCCCCACCTGCAGGCGCTCGACGAGATGGCGCGTGGCCACATGCTGGCCGACGTGGTCACGCTGATCGGCACGCAGGACATCGTGTTCGGCGAGATCGATCGATGAGCCTCCTCTCCGAAGCCGCGTACAAGCGCATCGACCGCGAGGTCGCGAAGTTCCCGGCCGACCAGAAGCAGTCCGCGGTGATGGCCGCGCTCGCGATCGCGCAGGACGAGATCGGCTGGGTCTCGCAGGACGTGATCGACGACGTCGCGGCCTACCTGCAGATGCCGTCGATCGCTGTGTGGGAGGTCGCGACCTTCTACAACATGTACGTGAAGACGAAGCCGGGGACGTTCCGGCTCGCGGTGTGCACGAACCTGCCGTGCCAGCTGCGCGACGGCGAGAAGGCCGCGTCGTACCTGAAGGAGAAGCTCGGCATCGGCTTCGGCGAGACCACGCCCGACGGCACGTTCACGCTGGTCGAGGCCGAGTGCCTCGGCGCCTGCGGCGACGCGCCGGTGCTGCTGGTCAACAACAAGCGGATGTGCAGCTTCATGGGCAGCGAGCGGCTCGACGCGCTCGTCGACGAGCTCAAGAAGACCTGATCCAGGAGAAGCAACGGGATGGGTGCGAACGACTTCCGCCAGGCGCTCTCGGACGTGCGTGTCCAGGAGACCTGCTTCCACGGCCGGCACATCGGCCCGCAGATCTACGCGGGGCTGAGCTCGCCCGACGGCTGGCACATCGACGAATACCGCAAGCGCGGCGGCTACGAGGCGCTCACGAAGATCCTGAAGGAGGGCATGACGCCCGAGCAGGTGATCGCCGAGGTCAAGGCGAGCGGGCTGCGCGGCCGCGGCGGCGCGGGCTTCCCGACCGGCCTGAAGTGGAGCTTCATGCCGCGGCAGTTCCCGGGCCAGAAGTACCTGGTCTGCAATTCCGACGAGGGCGAGCCGGGCACGTTCAAGGACCGCGACATCCTGCGCTACAACCCGCACATCGTGATCGAGGGCATGGCGATCGCCGCCTATGCGATGGGCATCACCGTGGGCTACAACTACATCCACGGCGAGATCTGGGAGACCTACGAGCGCTTCGAGGCGGCCCTCGAGGAGGCCCGCGCGGCCGGCTTCCTCGGCAAGGACGTCCTCGGTTCGTCCTTCTCGTTCCAGCTGCACGCGTTCCATGGGTTCGGCGCGTACATCTGCGGCGAGGAGACCGCGCTGCTCGAGTCGCTCGAGGGCAAGAAGGGGCAGCCGCGCTTCAAGCCGCCGTTCCCGGCGAGCTACGGCCTGTACGGCAAGCCGACCACGATCAACAACACCGAGACCTTCGCGGCGGTCCCCTGGATCATCCGCAACGGCGGCGCGAACTTCCTCGAGGTCGGCAAGCCGAACAACGGCGGCACCAAGATCTTCTCGGTGTCGGGCGACGTCCAGAAGCCGGGCAACTACGAGGTCCCGCTCGGCACGCCTTTCGCGAAGCTGCTCGAGCTGGCCGGCGGCATGCGCCCGGGGCGCACGCTCAAGATGGTGATCCCGGGCGGCTCGTCGATGCCGGTGCTGCCCGCCGAGATCATGATGGCCACCGACATGGACTACGACTCGATCGCGAAGGCCGGCTCGATGCTCGGCTCCGGCGCGGTCATCGTGATGGACGACACGCGTTGCGCGGTGAAGTCGCTGCTGCGCCTGTCCTACTTCTACTACGAGGAGTCGTGCGGCCAGTGCACGCCGTGCCGCGAGGGCACGGGCTGGCTGTGGCGGATGGTCCACCGCATCGAGCACGGCGAGGGCACCGTCGAGGACCTCAAGCGCCTCGGCGAGGTCGCCGACAACATCCAGGGCCGGACCATCTGCGCGCTCGGCGACGCCGCCGCGATGCCGGTCAAGGCGTTCCTGAAGCACTACTGGTCCGAGTTCGAGCACCACGTCGAGCACAAGCGCTGCGTGGTCCCGGCGTACGTCTGAGCGGCAGAGTCACATGGTCGAGATCGAGGTCGACGGCAGGAAGGTCGAGGTCGCGGAAGGCAGCATGGTCATGCATGCGGCCAACGCGCTCGGCGTCTACGTGCCGCATTTCTGCTATCACAAGAAGCTGTCGATCGCGGCCAACTGCCGCATGTGCCTGGTCGACGTCGAGAAGGCGCCCAAGCCGCTGCCGGCCTGCGCGACGCCGGTCTCGCAGGGCATGAAGGTGTGGACGAAGTCGGAGAAAGCCGTCAAGGCCCAGAAGGGCGTGATGGAGTTCCTGCTGATCAACCACCCGCTCGACTGCCCGATCTGCGACCAGGGCGGCGAGTGCCAGCTGCAGGACCTCGCGGTGGGCTACGGCGCCTCGGCCTCGCGCTACACCGAGGAGAAGCGGGTCGTCTTCCACAAGTCGATGGGGCCGCTGATCTCCGCCGAGGAGATGACGCGCTGCATCCACTGCACGCGCTGCGTGCGCTTCGGCCAGGAGATCGCCGGGGTCATGGAGCTCGGCATGGCCGGGCGCGGCGAGCACTCCGAGATCATGAGCTTCGTCGGTCGCGGCGTGGAGTCCGAGCTGTCGGGCAACATGATCGACGTGTGCCCGGTGGGCGCGCTCACCTCCAAGCCGTTCCGCTACAGCGCCCGCACATGGGAGCTGTCGCGCCGCAAGTCGGTCGCGCCGCACGACTCGCTCGGCTCGAACCTGGTGCTGCAGGTCAAGCAGAACGCGGTGATGCGCGTGCTGCCGCTCGAGAACGAGGCGATCAACGAGTGCTGGCTGTCCGACCGCGATCGCTTCTCGTACGAGGGGCTGAACTCGGTCGAGCGGCTCGAGCGCCCGATGCTCAAGCACGACGGGAAGTGGCACGAGGTCGAGTGGCAGGCCGCGCTCGACTATGCGGCGCACGCCCTGTCCGGTGTGCGCGCGAAGCACGGCGCGGCCGCGATCGGCGCGCTCGCCTCGCCGCAGGCGACCGTCGAGGAACTGCACCTGCTCGCGAAGCTGGTGCGCGGACTCGGCAGCGAGAACGTCGACTGCCGCCCGCGGGTGGCCGATGCGACGCTCGTCGCGCGGCTGCAGGGCGTGCCGTGGCTCGGCATGCCGATCGAGCGGGTCAACGCGCTCGACCGCGTGCTGCTGGTCGGCGCGTTCCTGCGCAAGGACCACCCGCTGCTCGCGGCACGCGTGCGCGCCGCGGTCAAGCGTGGCGCGCGTGTCGCGGTGCTGCACGCGGCCGACGACGACCTGCTGATGCCGGTCGCAGCGAAGGCGATCGTCGCGCCGTCCGACTGGGGCGTGACGCTCGCGGGCGCGCTGGTCGCGACGCTGCAGCAGAAGAACGAGGCGGTACCCGCCGAGCTCGCCGGCGTGCAGCCGTCCGAGGCCGCGCGCGCGCTCGCCGCGACGCTCGCGAGCGGGCAGGCCAAGGCGGTGCTGCTCGGCAACGCGGTCGGCCAGCACCCGCAGGCGGCGCAGCTCGCCGCGCTCGCGCAGGCGCTCGCCGCCGCCACCGGCGCGACGCTCGGCTGGACGGTCGACGGCGCGAACGCGGTCGGCGGGCAACTCGCCGGCGCGCTGCCCGGCCCGGGCGGGCTCGACGCGGCCGCGATGGTCGCGCAGCCGCTCAAGGCCTACCTGCTGCTCGGCCTGGAGCCGCGGCTCGACCACGGCGCGCCCGGTGCGGCCGCGGCCGCGCTCGCCGGCGCCGACACCGTGATTGCGCTGACCGCGTTCCGCTCGGAAGAGCTGCTCGAGTCGGCCGACTGCCTGCTGCCGATCACCCCGTTCACCGAGACCGCCGGCGCCTTCGTCAACTGCGCCGGCACGGTGCAGTCGTTCGCGGGCGTGGTGCGGCCGCGCGGCGACGCACGGCCCGGCTGGAAGGTGCTGCGCGTGCTCGGCAACCTGCTCGCGGTCACCGGCTTCGACCAGGAGAGCGCCGAGCAGGTCCGCGCGCAGGCGCTGCCCCAGGACGTCGCCGCGAGGCTGTCGAACGCGGTGTCCGGCGGCCTCGCGCTGCCCGCGCCGTCGGCCGGGCTGCAGCGCGTCGCGGACGTGCCGCTGTATGCCGGCGATGTGATCGTCCGTCGCGCCCCGAGCCTGCAGGCCACGCGCGACGCGCAGCCGCCCAAGGCGCGCATGAACGCCGCGACGCTCGCGACGCTCGGCCTCGCGGCCGGCGACGCGGTGCGTGTGCGGCAGGCGCTCGGCGGGGCCGGACAGGGCGAGGCGCTGCTCGAGGCGGCGCTCGACCCGGGCGTGGCCGACGGGACGGTGCGCATCGCCACCGCCCACGCGAGCACCGCGGGGCTGGGTGGGATGTTCGGCGAGGTTGCCGTGGAGCGTGCGCGATGAGCGCCGCACGATCGCATCGGAGGCGCTCGCGCCCCCTCGGGGGGCCGGGCCACAGGCCCTGGGGGGCAACATGAACTGGATCGATGCCCTCGACAGCCAGGGTCAGGCGCTGCTCGGCGGCGCGTGGCCCGTCGTCTGGACGCTGATCAAGATCGTCGCGGTGCTCGCGCCGCTGATGGCCTGCGTCGCCTACCTGACGCTGTGGGAGCGAAAGTTCATCGGCTTCATCCAGCTGCGGCTCGGGCCCAACCGGGTCGGACCGAAGGGGCTGCTGCAGCCGATCGCCGACGCGGTGAAGCTGATCTTCAAGGAGATCATCGTCCCGACGCAGGCGAGCAAGGGGTTGTACATCCTCGGTCCGATCATGACGATCATGCCGGCGCTCGCCGCATGGGCGGTGATCCCGTTCGGGCCCGACCGCGCACTCGCCAACGTCAACGCCGGCCTGCTGCTGCTGCTCGCGATCACCTCGCTCGAGGTCTACGGCGTGATCCTCGCCGGCTGGGCGTCGAACTCGAAGTACGCGTTCCTCGGCGCGCTGCGTGCCTCGGCCCAGATGGTGTCGTACGAGCTCGCGATCGGCTTCGCGCTGGTGGTCGTGCTGATGGTGTCGGGCAGCCTGAACATGACCGACATCGTCGAGGGCCAGAACCAGGGCCGCTTCGCCGAGATGGGCCTGAACCTGCTCAGCTGGAACTGGCTGCCGCTGCTGCCGGTCTTCGTCGTCTACTTCATCTCGGGCATCGCCGAGACCAACCGGCATCCGTTCGACGTCGTCGAGGGCGAGTCGGAGATCGTCGCCGGCCACATGATCGAGTACTCGGGCATGGGTTTCGCGATCTTCTTCCTCGCCGAGTACGCCAACATGATCCTGATCTCGGCGCTGGCCGCGATCATGTTCCTCGGCGGCTGGGCGCCGTTCATCGCGATCGAGGCCGTGCCGGGCCCGCAGTGGTTCTGGGACTGGTTCTGGCTGTTCCTGAAGACCTTCATGCTGGTCACGGTCTTCATCTGGGTCCGCGCCTCGTTCCCGCGGTTCCGCTACGACCAGATCATGCGGCTCGGCTGGAAGATCTTCATCCCGGTCACGCTGGTCTGGCTGGTGGTCGTCGGCATCTGGATCCAGACGCCGCTCAACATCTGGAACTGACCTCCCGAGCGAAGACCCCCATGGAAGCGATCAAGGACTTCGTCAAGAGCTTCATGCTCGTCGAGCTGCTCAAGGGCCTGCGGCTCACGGGCTCGCAGGTGTTCGCACGCAAGATCACCGTGCAGTTCCCCGAGGAGAAGACGCCGTACTCGCCGCGCTTCCGCGGGCTGCACGCGCTGCGCCGCTACCCGAACGGCGAGGAGCGCTGCATCGCCTGCAAGCTGTGCGAGGCGGTGTGCCCGGCGCTCGCGATCACGATCGAGTCCGACGTGCGACCCGATGACGGCACGCGGCGCACCAAGCGCTACGACATCGACCTCACCAAGTGCATCTTCTGCGGCTTCTGCGAGGAGTCGTGCCCGGTGGACTCGATCGTCGAGACCCACGTCCTCGAGTACCACGGCGAGAAGCGCGGCGATCTCTACTTCACCAAGGAGATGCTGCTGGCGGTCGGCGACCGGTACGAGAAGGACATCGCGGCGGCCCGCGAGGCCGACGCCCGGTACCGCTGACCCGGACCCCCCAGACGAGAGCCCCCGTGGACCCGACCGTCTTCTTCTTCTACCTGTTCGCGGCCGTCACCGTGTTCTCGGCGCTGCGGGTCGTCACTGCGCGCAACCCGGTGCACAGCGCGCTGTTCCTCGTGCTGACGTTCTTCTCGGCCGCGGCGATCTGGCTGCTGCTGAAGGCCGAGTTCCTCGCGATCACGCTGGTGCTGGTCTACATCGGCGCGGTGATGGTGCTGTTCCTGTTCGTCGTGATGATGCTCGACATCAACGTCGACCGGATGCGGCAGGGCTTCTGGAAGAACCTGCCGGTCGCGGCCTTCGTCGGCGTGATCGTGGTGCTCGAGCTGATCGCGGTGCTGTGGCACCAGTTCGGCACGATCCAGGCGTCCTACGCGCCGCGCCTGCCGGCCGACTACAGCAATACCAAGGCGCTCGGTGCACTGATCTACACCGAGTACGTCTACGCGTTCGAGATCGCCGCGGTGATCCTGCTGGTGGCGATCGTCGCCGCGATCGCGCTGACCCTGCGCCGCCGGGAGGGCGTGAAGGCGCAGAACGTGTCCGAGCAGGTGCGCGTGCGCAGCACCGACCGGGTCCGGCTGGTGAAGATGCCCGGCCGCCCCGCGACCCCGCCGGCCGCCGCGACGAGCTCGGCCCCCGCGAACGGAATCGAGCCTCAGAAATGACCATCACCCTGGCGCACTACCTCGGGCTCGGCGCGATCCTGTTCGCGATCAGCGTCGTCGGCATCTTCCTGAACCGGCGCAACGTCATCATCATCCTGATGGCGATCGAGCTGATGCTGCTCGCCGTCAACATGAACTTCGTCGCGTTCTCGCATTTCCTCGGCGATGCGGCGGGGCAGATCTTCGTGTTCTTCATCCTGACGGTGGCCGCCGCCGAGTCGGCGATCGGCCTCGCGATCCTCGTCGTGCTGTTCCGCAACCTCGACACGATCAACGTCGAGGACATGGACGCACTGAAGGGCTGACGGCCGCAGGGAAGAGAACAACGACATGAAGACCGCCTACCTGCTCGTCCCGTTCGCGCCGCTCGTTGGCGCGATCCTCGCCGGCCTGTTCGGCCGCGTCATCGGCCGCACGCTGAGCCACGTCGTCACCATCCTCGGCGTGCTGGTCTCGCTGCTCGCGTCGATCACGGTGCTGCGCGACGTGCTCGCCGGCAACACCTTCAACGGCCCGCTCTACACCTGGGCGATCGTCGACGGCGTGAAGTTCGAGGTCGGCTTCCTGATCGACTCGCTGACCGCGACGATGATGTGCGTCGTGACCTCGGTCTCGCTGATGGTGCACGTCTACACCATCGGCTACATGAAGGACGACCCCGGCTACCAGCGCTTCTTCGCCTACATCAGCCTGTTCACCTTCTCGATGCTGATGCTGGTGATGTCGAACAACTTCCTGCAGCTGTTCTTCGGCTGGGAGGCGGTCGGCCTGGTGTCTTACCTGCTGATCGGGTTCTGGTATACCCGGCCGACGGCGATCTACGCGAACCTGAAGGCGTTCCTCGTCAACCGCGTCGGCGACTTCGGCTTCGTGCTCGGCATCGGCCTGGTGCTCGCCTACTTCGGCAGCCTCGACTACGCCGAGGTGTTCAAGGCGGCGCCCGGCGTCGCGGACAAGACGATCAACCTGCTCGGCGCGGCCGAGTGGTCGCTCCTCACCGTGACCTGCATCTGCCTGTTCATCGGCGCGATGGGCAAGTCGGCGCAGTTCCCGCTGCACGTCTGGCTGCCCGACTCGATGGAGGGCCCGACCCCGATCTCGGCGCTGATCCACGCGGCGACGATGGTCACCGCCGGCATCTTCATGGTCGCGCGGATGTCGCCGCTGTTCGAGCTGTCGGACACCGCGCTGTCGTTCGTGATGACGATCGGCGCGATCACCGCGCTCTTCATGGGCTTCCTCGGCATCGTCCAGAACGACATCAAGCGCGTGGTGGCGTACTCGACGCTGTCGCAGCTCGGTTACATGACGGTGGCGCTCGGGGCGTCGGCCTACTCGGTCGCGATCTTCCACCTGATGACGCACGCGTTCTTCAAGGCGCTGCTGTTCCTCGCCGCGGGCTCGGTGATCATCGGGATGCACCATGACCAGGACATCCGGAACATGGGCGGGCTGCGCAAGTACATGCCCATCACCTGGATCACCTCGCTGCTCGGGTCGCTGGCGCTGATCGGCACGCCGTTCTTCTCGGGTTTCTACTCCAAGGACCTGATCATCGAGGCGGTGAAGCACTCGGAGCTCGCGGGCAGCGGCTTCGCGTATGCGGCGGTGATGATCGGCGTCTTCGTGACCGCGTTCTACTCGTTCCGGATGTACTTCCTGGTCTTCCACGGCAAGGAGCGCTTCGACGCGACCGGGCACGGCCACGGGCACGACGTGGGGCACGGCGACCACGGCCACGACGACCATGGTCACCACGGCGGCCCGCCGCACGAGAGCCCGGCGGTCGTCAGCGTCCCGCTGGTGATGCTCGCGATCCCGTCGGTGCTGATCGGCCTGTACACCGTCGGCCCGATGGTCTTCGGCGACTTCTTCAAGGACGTCATCCACGTCGACGGCGCGAAGCACGGCGCGATGGCCGAGCTCGCCGGGCACTTCCACGGCTGGGCCGCGATGGGCGTGCACGCGCTGATGACCCCGGTGTTCTGGCTCGCCGTCGCCGGGGTGGCTGCCGCCTACTACTGCTACCTGGTCAACCCGGCGCTGCCGGCGGCGATCCAGAGCCGCTTCTCGGGCGTGTACCGGCTGCTCGAGAACAAGTACTACCTCGACCGCTTCAACGAGATCGTCTTCGCAGGCGGCGCCCGAGCGATCGGCACCGGCCTGTGGAAGGTCGGTGACCAGGCGGTGATCGACGGCGCGGTGGTCAACGGCAGCGCGCGGCTGGTGGGCTGGTTCGCCGGTGTGCTGCGCTGGGTCCAGTCCGGCTTCATCTACCACTATGCGATCGCGATGATCGTCGGCGTGGCGGTGCTGGTCTGGTGGTTCGTGCCGATGGCCACGCGCTGACGGGCACGGGGACACAAGAACATGAACACCTCCGTTTCCTTCCTCAGCGCCGCGATCTGGATCCCGATCCTCGCGGGCCTGTTCGTGCTCGCCTTCGGCACCGACCGCAACGCCGGCGTGGTGCGCACCGTCTCGCTCGGCGGCGCGGTGCTCGGCTTCCTCGCGACGATACCGCTCTACACCAAGTTCGACACCGCGTCGGCCGAGATGCAGTTCGTCGAGCGCATGCCCTGGATCGACCGCTTCGGGGTGGAGTACCACCTCGGCATCGACGGCATCTCGGTCTGGTTCGTGATGCTGACGGCGTTCATCACGATCTTCGTGGTGGTCGCCGGCTGGAAGGTCATCGAGGAGCGCGTCGCCGGCTACATGGCCGCGTTCCTGATCCTGTCGGGCCTGATGGTGGGCGTGTTCTCGGCGCTCGACGGGCTGCTCTTCTACGTCTTCTTCGAGGCGACCCTGATCCCGATGTACATCATCATCGGCATCTGGGGCGGACCGAACCGCGTCTACGCGGCGTTCAAGTTCTTCCTCTACACGCTGCTCGGCTCGCTGCTGACGCTGGTCGCGATCATCTACCTGTACCTGAAGTCGGGCTCTTTCTCGATCCTCGACTGGCACGAGGTGCCGCTGTCGATGTCCGAGCAGATCGGGATCTTCTTCGCGTTCCTGCTCGCCTTCGCGGTCAAGGTGCCGATGTGGCCGGTGCACACCTGGCTGCCCGACGCGCACGTCGAGGCGCCCACCGGCGGCTCGGTGGTGCTGGCCGCGATCATGCTGAAGCTCGGCGCCTACGGCTTCCTGCGGCTGTCGCTGCCGATCGTGCCCGACGCGAGCCAGGCGCTCTCCGGCATGATGATCGCGCTGTCGCTGGTCGCGGTCGTCTACGTCGGCCTGGTAGCGCTGGTGCAGACCGACATGAAGAAGCTGGTCGCCTACTCGTCGATCGCGCACATGGGCTTCGTGACGCTCGGCTTCTTCATGTTCGAGCAGCTCGGCGTGCAGGGCGCGATCGTGCAGATGATCTCGCACGGCTTCGTGTCGGGCGCGATGTTCCTGTGCATCGGCGTGCTCTACGACCGGATGCACAGCCGCCGCATCGCCGACTACGGCGGCGTGGTGAACACGATGCCCAAGTTCGCCGCGCTCTTCATGCTGTTCGCGATGGCCAACAGCGGGCTGCCCGCGACCTCGGGCTTCGTCGGCGAGTTCATGGTCATCCTCGGTGCGGTCAAGTACAACTTCTGGATCGCCGCGATCGCCTCGACGACGCTGATCTTCGGCGCCGCGTACTCGCTGTGGATGTACAAGCGGGTGGTGTTCGGCGAGATCGCCAACGACGAGGTCCGGCACCTGAAGGACGTCGACGCGCGCGAGTTCTGGATGCTCGCCGCGCTCGCGGTCGCGGTCCTCGTCATGGGCCTGTGGCCGAAGCCGTTCACCGACGTCTCCGAGGCGTCGGTGCGCGCGCTGCTCGACCACGTCGCCATCTCCAAGATCGCCGAGTGACCCCGATGGACAAGCTCAACCTCGTCGCCGCGCTGCCGGAGATCCTGCTGCTGTTGTCGGCCTGCGCGGTGCTGCTGGCCGACGTCTTCGCGAAGCCCGCGGACGGCCACACCCGGATCGACCGGCTCGCGCTCGCGGTGCTGCTGCTGCCGGCGATCGCCACCGTGTGGCAGCTCGGCCAGCCCGCCCAATCGGCCTTCAACGGCATGTACGTCGCCGACGGCATCGGCCACGTGCTGAAGCTGACCTCCTACATCGCGGTCGCCGCGACGCTCGTCTACGCGCGCGGCTACGCGGCCGACCGCGGCATGCACCGCGGCGAGCTCTACGCGCTCGCGCTCTTCGCGCTGCTCGGCCAGATGATCATGATCTCGGCCGGCAACCTGCTCGTCGTCTACCTCGGCCTCGAGCTGATGTCGCTGTCGCTCTACGCGCTGGCGGCGATGCGCCGCGACCACGCGGTCTCGACCGAGGCGGCGATCAAGTACTTCGTGCTCGGCGCGCTCGCCTCGGGCTTCCTGCTGTACGGCATGTCGATGCTCTACGGCGGCACCGGCACGCTCGACCTCGACCGGATCGCCGAGGCGATGAGCGGGCGCACGCCGGCCAACGCGACGGTGATGGTGTTCGGCGTGGTGTTCATCGTCTCCGGGCTCGCGTTCAAGTTCGGCGCGGTGCCGTTCCACATGTGGGTGCCGGACGTCTACCAGGGCACGCCGACGGTCGCGACGCTGCTGATCGCGAGCGCCCCGAAGATCGCGACCTTCGCGATCGCGTTCCGGATGCTCGCCGAGGCGCTGCCCGCGGTGGCGGTCGACTGGCAGCAGATGCTGCTGGTGCTTTCGGTGCTGTCGATGGGCCTCGGCAACATCGTCGCGATCGCGCAGGACAACCTCAAGCGGATGCTCGCCTACTCGACGATCGCGCAGATCGGCTTCGTGCTGCTCGGCATGCTGTCGGGCGTGGTCGGCGGCAGCACCGACGGCATGGCCGACGCGTGGAGCGCGTCGATGTTCTACGTCGTCACCTACGTGCTCACGACGCTCGGCACCTTCGGCGTGATCATGCTGATCGCGCGCAAGGGCCACGAGGCCGAGCTGATCGACGACCTGAAGGGGCTCGGCAAGCGCAATCCGGGCATCGCGTTCACGATGCTGATCCTGATGTTCTCGCTGGCCGGCATCCCGCCCACGGTCGGCTTCTACGCGAAGCTCGCGGTGCTGCAGTCGGTGGTGGACGCGGGCATGGTGTGGCTCGCGGTGTTCGCGGTGATGCTGTCGCTGATCGGCGCGTTCTACTACCTGCGCATCGTCAAGACGATCTACTTCGACGAGCCGGTCGACACCGCGGCGATCACGCCCGCGGCCGATGCGCGCACGCTGATGGCGGTCAACGGCGCGGCCGTGCTGGTGCTGGGGCTGGTGCCGGGGCCGCTGATGACGCTGTGCCTCGGCGCCGTCAAGCAGGCGTTCGGCATCTGACCGGGCACGGGGCCCGGATCGCGCCCAGGAGCCCCGCATGAGCGAGCACCTCAGGGAGAGCACGGTCAGCTCCGAGCTCGTCTTCCAGGGCGTGTTCCTGCGCGTGCGCAAGGACGTCGCCCGGCTGTCCGACGGCTCCGAGCATCCGCGCGAGTGGGTGGTGCACCCGGGCGCGGCCGCGATGGTCGGCCTGGGCGACGACGGTCGCGTGCTGATGGTGCGCCAGTGGCGCTATCCGATGCAGCGCGCCTACCTCGAGATCCCCGCGGGCAAGATCGACCCGGGCGAGACCTCGCTGCAGACCGCCCGGCGCGAGCTGCTCGAGGAGACCGGCCACGTGGCGCGCGAGTGGGCGCCGCTGACGCAGATCCACCCGGCGATCGGCTTCTCGAACGAGCTGATCGACCTGTACCTCGCGCGCGGTCTCGAGGCACGCGCGGCCGGCGAGGGCAGGGCGCTCGACGCCGGCGAGCGGATCGACGTCGAGTGGCGCACGCTCGGCGAGCTCGTCGACGCGGTCCGGGCCGGGCGGCTGCCGGACGTGAAGACGCAGATCGCGGTGCTGCACCTGCAGCGGATCGTCGACGGCGACTGGGCCTGGCCGGCGTTCTCGCCGGCCTGAACCGACGGCCCGCGCGTCCGTCGGGCCGCGCCGGCGTTCTCGCCGCCCCGTGCGCGCTGTGCGATCATCGGCGCACGGAGGGCTGGCAGAGCGGTCGAATGCGGCGGTCTTGAAAACCGTTGTGGGGCAACCCACCGGGGGTTCGAATCCCTCGCCCTCCGCCACTTTTGCGCTGATGCACTTTTCCGGGCGGTCCGTCGAGATCCTCGGATCCGGGAGCGGACCTCATGGCGGCCCGGCCACCTCTCCTTGCGGATTGAACTCGGTGTCGAGACTCGATCCAGCGGCCGCATGCGCGTGTGCGATTCGGGTCACCACTTCTCGACCCACGGTCTCAGATCAAGTTCGAAGGTCCACGCATCGCGCGGTTGTCGGTGCAGCCACCAGTAGGCATCGGCGATGTGCTCCGGGTCGAGGACGCCATCGGGGCCGGCGTCGGCGACGATCTGCGCGAAATGCTCGCGGGCGAATGCGGTGTCGATGAGGCCGTCCACGATCACATGCGCCACATGCAAGCCCTTGGGTCCGAGTTCACGGGCCATGGCCTGCGCCAGCGCGCGCAACGCCGCCTTGCCGCCTGCGAACGCCGCGAATCCGTTGGCGCCCCGGGTGCTGGCCGTGGCGCCGGTGAAGAGGATGCTGCCGCGACCGCGGGGAACCATGACCCGTGCAGCCTCGCGCCCGACGAGGAAGCCCGCCATGGCGCACATTTCCCACACCTTGAAGTACTTCTGGGCCGTGGTCTCGAGGATGGGAAAGCGCACGTTGCCGCCGACGTTGAACACCATCACCTCGATCGGGCCGATGGTCGACTCGACCCGATCGATGAAGCCGGCAACGGCTTCTTCGCGCCGGGCGTCGAGCCCGAATGCGTGTGCGCGGCCACCGTCGGCCTGGATGGATCCGACGAGCGGCGCCAGCGCCGCCTCGGTTCGCCGGGCCACGCACACCTCGTAGCCCTCGCGCGCGAAGCGCCGTGCGATGGCTCCGCCGGTGGCGTCCCCGGCACCGATGACGCAGCAGACCTTGGTCGCATCCATGCGGCGGCCTCCGGTTTCAGGCGCGGGCCGTGGGGCGCGCGCTGACGTCGGCAAACCAGCGCGTGAGGTGCGCGTGCTCCGGCGGAATGCGCACGGCCACTGCCTTGCCGAGCACGAAGGCGCACTGGGCCACGATATCGGCCATGGTGTAGCTCGGGCCCGAGATGAAGGGCTTGCCGGCCAGTTCCCTGTCCAGCCAGGCCAGGGTCTGCGAAACCTGCTCGCGCAACCACTGCGCACAGGCGGGGACCTGGACGATGCGGCTGCGGTAGAAGTCGCCGCTGTGCAGGAAGATGTCGGCCATCGGCGTCGAAACCTGCTGCTCCATCCGCCGGGTCCACATGTCCACGCGTGCGGCTTCCAGCGCACCCTCGCCCCAGAGCGGTGGCTGCGGATGCAGCGCCTCCAGGTAGCGACAGATCGCCAGCGACTCGGCAATCGCCGTACCGTCGTCCAACTGCAGCACCGGCAGGCGACCCATCGGGTTCATCCGCAGGAAGTCGTCCGTCTTGTTCTCGCCCTTGACCGCGTCCACGACGCGGGTGGTGACGGACAGGCCCTTTTCGGCCAGGAAGATGCGCACGCGGCGGGTATGCATCCCGGCGGGCAGATCATGCAGGATCATGGCGTTCGCCTCATCGTCGACGTGCCGGGTCGGGGTGTGATGATCGGGGTGGACCCCGGAATCGTTCGTCGGGTGTGCGCAGGAGCTGCATCCGATCGCTCGGGCGACGCATGGGGGGCGAGCACGGACGGGTCACCGTGCGCGAGGCGCCGCGCCCGATGCGCCATCGCCGAACGCGGCTGCAACCGACTCCCGGGTGACGGGGCCGCCGTGACCGAGATAGAACATCCGGGTCGGACCCCTTAGGAGGGCCCGGATGTTCTCCAGGTTGCGCTGCCGATCGGCATGGAAGTAGTGCTCGCCCGGCCGCTGCGGCAGAAAGGCGCCGCCGAGCCAGCCGCCCAGGATCATGTCGCCCACGAAGCTGCGTCCGTCATCGAGCTCGACCACGAGCGAGCCCGGCGTGTGGCCGGGCATCGGATAGACCCGACCCGCGATGCCCCATTCTTCGAGCCGCATCTCGCCCGTGATCACACGATCGGGCTTGAAGGCCTCGTAGGTGGGGTCGATGGCGAACTGCTTGAGCAGCGTGGCCATGAAGCTGGTGGGCTTGAGATCGTCGTTGTGCCCGGCACCGGCCATGTCCAGGTCTGCGCTGCCCAGAACGAGCGTGGCGCCGCTGCGCCTGCGAATCTCGGCGGCCAGTGCCGCGTGGTCGGAGTGGCCGTGGGTCACGATGACCGCCGCGACGTCCTTCCACCCGATGCCGGCCTGCGCCATGTCCGCCTCGAGCTTGGGCAGGTCTGACTTGCCGCCGGCATCCACCAGCACGGTGCGCGAACCCTTGATGGCATGAACGTTCGACATCGACAACCTGAATGTCAGAACCTCGGGCGTCGCGGGCTGGGCGGCGGCGCCCACCAGGTGGACGGCAGCCAGCGTCGCGAGGAGGTATCGAAGCACATGGCGCATGGAGGGCTCCTGAAATGAGCAGTGTTCACTTTACCGGCCGATGTGAAAGGTGTCAACATGACGCGATGAACGCCACGGCACGGAAGACTCGTCCGCCTCGGGTCGACGCACAGGCTCGTGGGCCCGTCCGGGACCATTACCACCATGGCGATCTGCCCGCCGCGCTCAAGCGTGCCGCGCTGGCGCTGATCGCCAGGCACGGTGTCCAGGGGTTTTCGCTGCGTGAGGCCGCCGTGGCGGTGGGCGTCTCTCCCAGCGCTGCCTACCGGCATTTCGCGGACAAGTCGGCGCTGCTGGGCGCGATCGCGGCCGATGGGTTCGTCGAGATGGGGCGGCGCTTCGACGAGGCCATGCAATCGGTTCGAGGCGTCAGCGCTCGTGCCGCCCGTGCCCGATTCATTGCACAGGGGCAGGCCTACGTGGCCTTCGCGCTCGAGCAGCCGGATCAATTCACGGTGATGTTCGGGCCGAATCACGCCGGTTCGTCGAAGCCCTCTGGGCACGCCGATGCCGGGGTGACCGGTCCCTACGCCGCGCTCTCGCAGGTTCTGGATGAGCTGATGGAATCGGGCGCGATAGATCGAAGGCGCCGCGAGGGCGCCGAACTGCTGGCATGGTCGGCCATCCATGGATTGGCGACGTTGCTGGTGAGCGGCGCCATCGCGCATGCCGCGCAAGACATGCCCGGGATGGTCAAGCGGATCGGAGAGGACTGTCTTGGAGCGCTCGCGAAATCGCGCCAGTAGCTTTCTGCCCGCAGTGCGTATCCCCACCGCCATCAAGACCGGCCCCCTCGGCAGTGGGGCGAGGTAGTGTAGCGATGTGATGGCTGCTGCCCCGCCACCGCGGGGCCCCGGGCCCTTCCGGCCTCCCGCTCGGTCGCGGCCGGCCGCCTCCTCCCCCCGCCGGGCACGACCTTCGCCGGCGCAGGCCGATGCCCGCCGTAGCGGGTGGAGAACGTCGATGAGCGAATCGCTGCTGCGGGCCTGCGTGCAGGTGTCCACCTTTCTCGGGGGCGGGCTCCTCACGCGTGCGAGCGGCTTCCTGTTCGCCCGCGACGGGCGCACCTGGCTCGCGACGAGCGCGCACGTGGTGCACGACGAGGCGGCGGGCCACCTGCCGGATCGCGTCGGCGTGGCGCTGCACGTCGACGACGTGGACCTGACGCGCACCGTGCAGGTCGCGGTGCCGCTGTACGCGAACGGCGTCGCGCTCTGGCGGCAGGCGTCGGACACCGGCGGCCAGGTGGACGTCGCGGTGGTGCCGCTGGATGCGGCCGCGCTCGCATCGTCGCGCGGCTGGGAGGCCTTCGGGCCGGAGCACCTCGAGGGCGCGCTCGAGCAGGTCGAGGTCGGCGAGCCGGCACTGGTCGTCGGCTTCCCGCTCGGCTTCCACGACACCGTCCACCACCTGCCGGTCGTGAGGCAGGCGGGGATCGCGTCGGCGTTCGGCGTTCGCTTCCAGGGGCAGGGCTACTTCCTCACCGACGCGCGCACGCACCGGGGCACCAGCGGTGCGCCGGTGGTGGTGCGGGCCCGCTCGGGCCCGCTCGCGGCGTCCCGGCTGCCCTGGCGGCTGCTCGGCGTGCACGCGTCCCGGATGGACATGGGCACGCGCGACCGCGACCTCGACGAGTCGCTCGGGCTCAACGCGGCGTGGTATGCCGACGTGCTGCTCGCGCTGACCCGACCTTGACGGACGAGGCTCGGCCGTGCGGGTCTGTTACCATGCGCCCGGTAGACATGCTCATGTGCGACTTTGCTATGCGAGTTTCCCGGAGTGTCTCTGCAGTGCCCGGCACGTGCCGGGCATCAACACGAAAGGAAATCAGCAATGGCCAAGGAAACCGGTACCGTCAAGTGGTTCAACGAGAGCAAGGGTTACGGGTTCATCACCCCTGACACCGGCGGCAAGGACCTGTTCGCGCACTTCAAGGAAATCCAGGGCACGGGCTTCAAGACCCTGCTGGAGAACCAGAAGGTCGAGTTCGACGTGACGCAGGGCCAGAAGGGCCCGCAGGCCTCGAACATCCGCGTCGTCGAATGACGGACGTCGTCGGCTCCGAACGGGGCTCGACGCAAGACCGCGGCTTCGGCCGCGGTTTTTCCTTGTGCGCCGGGAACTGCCCGTGAGGACGCTCCAGGACGCCACCGAGATGATCTGCGACCTGAAGGGCAGCGTCATCGCGCTCGACGCCCTGATCGGCGCGCTGCTGCACCATGTGCCCGAATCGCAGCGTGCGGCGCTCGCGAGCACCTTCGAGGCGAACGCCGAGATCGCCCGCACGGTGCTGCTGCACGCGTCGATCTCGGACCAGACGCTCAAGGGCTTCGAGGCCGACGTCGGTCGCTACGGGGCGCTGATCCTCACCGCCTGAGCCTGGCGGTGAAGGCGGTCCGCGCGACCGCCCTTGGGAGCGCGCCGCGACCGGTCCGTACGGCCGTGCCGGCGGTCGCCGTGCGGGGCGATGCCCACGCTCGCGTCGGGGTACAATGGCGGATCGAGTTGTTGCGGGTTCGCGATCGCTCCGCGTCGGAGGCGGTCGCTGCGAGTCCCACGGTGATTTGATGCCGCGTTCCGTCCGGGTCGCGGCGGTCCTGTGAGGACGCGTTCAATGGCCTTCGGCATCGTCAAGTTCTTCAACGTCGGCAAGGGCTTCGGGTTCATCCAGCCCGAGGACGGTTCCAAGGACGTGTTCGTCCACATCACCGCCGTCCAGGCCGCGGGCATGTCCGAGCTGGTCGAGAAGCAGCGCGTGCAGTTCGAAGTGCAGTCGGGCCGTGACGGCCGCGTCTCGGCGACCGACCTGAAGAGCGCCTGACACCGCTCCGACGTGCCCCGGGCCGTGTCGATCCGGCCTCGGGTGCTCTCCATCCGATCGAGTTTCAGCGAGGGGGCGCGACCGTGCGCTCCTTGGAGGGACATGCATGTCCAAGGAAGAACTGATCGAACTCGGCGGCGTGGTCAGCGAGGTGCTGCCGCAGACCCGCTTCCGCGTCACGCTCGAGAATGGCGTCGAGGTCACCGCGTACGCGTCGGGCAAGATGCGCAAGCACCGGATCCGGATCCTCGCGGGCGACCACGTGACGCTCGAGATGTCGCCGTACGACCTGAGCAAGGGGCGGATCAACTTCCGCCACAAGGACGGTCCTGCGGCGCCGCGCAGCCCGGCGCGTCCCGCCCCGAGGCGCGGGTGATGGGCACCCCGAGCGCCTCCGACGTGCTCGACGTCGTGCGCAAGCACCGCGAGCGCTTCGACTTCGAGATCTCGGCCGAGATGTCCGCGCCGCTCGACACCGTACGCAAGCTCGGTGCCGAACTGGTCTCCAAGCACTCGGTGATCGCGTGCGTCGTGACCCGCTACGAGGGCGGCGACCCGACCGACGCGTGGCTCTACCGGATCGCGGGCTTCGTGCCGCCCGCGGCGCCGGGTCGCAAGGCGCGACCGGGCCCGTCCTGATCGCGTCGCGCGGCGCCGCGGTTCCACGCGGCGTCGTGCGGAGGCCGCCCCCGGTGCGACGGCGCGCGACAATCGCGCGTTTCGTCGGACGCGGGAGGCGCGCATGGATCTCGGACTGAAGGACAAGGTGGCCGTCGTCACCGGCGGCACGCAGGGCATCGGCCGGGCGACCGCGCTGCGGCTCGCCGCCGAGGGCGCGAAGGTCGTGGTGACCGCGCGCGGGCGCGAGCGGCTCGACGCGGTCGTGGCCGAGATCCGCGCGGCCGGCGGCACGGTCCACGCGGTCGCTGCCGACGTGGCCCTCGCGGACGACTGCGCGCGGATCGTCGACGAGACGCTGCGCACCTTCGGCGGTGTCGACGTCCTGGTGAACAACGCGGGCACCGCGCGCATCGGCGCGTTCGAGTCGGTGACCGACGAGGCCTGGCAGGCCGACCTCGACCTCAAGCTCTTCGCGGCGATCCGGCTGATCCGGCTCGCGCTGCCGTCGATGAAGGCCCGTGGCGGCGGACGCATCGTCAACGTGACCAACATCGGCGCGAAGCAGCCGGGCGCGCGCACGATGCCGACCACGGTGTCGCGCGCGGCGGGGCTCGCGATGACCAAGGCGCTGTCTCGCGAGTACGCGCCGTACGGCATCCTGGTCAACACGGTCTGCATCGGGCTCGTGCGCGCGGGGCAGCACGAGGCCCGCGCGGCGCGCGACGGCGTGGACCCCGAGGCGCTCTACGCCGAGATGGCGAAGACCGTCCCGCTCGGGCGCGTCGGCGAGGCCGACGAGGCGGCGGACGTGATCCTGTTCCTGGTGTCGCGCCGCTCGAGCTTCGTGACCGGCTCGAGCATCAACATCGACGGCGGGGCCTCGGCGGTGTTCTGACGCGACGCTCGGCGCGCCGCGCGCACCGCCGCGCCGGCGCGGTCGACGGTGATAGCATCGACGCACCCCCATCCGACGCCCACGCCATGGCAGCTCCCGCGCCCGCCTCCCGGTTCTCGTTCGGCCGCTTCCTGCTCTACGTGCTGCTGATCGTGCTGGCGGTCGGAGCGCTCTACTTCGCGGTCGTGCTGAACTGGAGCTACTCGAGCGGCGAGCGGGCGGGGTGGGTGCAGAAGTTCTCCAAGAAGGGCTGGCTCTGCAAGACCTGGGAGGGCGAGGTCGCGCTGGTGTCGATGCCCGGCGCGATTCCAGAGAAGTTCGAGTTCACCGTCACCGACGACGCGGTCGCCGAGCAGATCAACCGGCAGATGGGTCATCGGGTGTCCCTGCACTACGAGCAGAAGGTCGGGCTGCCTACGACCTGCTTCGGCGAGACGCGCTACTACGTGACGCGTGTCGTGCGCGTCGAGGACGGCACCGGCGGGCCGGGCTCGGCGATGCCGGGCACCCCGGGTGCGCCGGGCACGCCGGGCATGCTGCCCGCGCCGTCCGCGCCGCCGCCGCCGCCGCCCCCGGTGCCGGCGCCCGCGACGCCCGCGTCGCCGGCGCCCTCGGGCGACGTGGCGCCTTCGGGCGCGACGCCCGGACTGCCGTCGACCGGCGCGCTTCCGGCGCCGTCCGCGCCCACCGCACCGCCTCTCGCGCCTGGCGGCGATCCGGCCACGCAGAAGCCCTGACCCGCGGGGTACGAAGCCGGCCCGGGCGGCCCGTGCCCCGGCGCCGTACGGATCTCAGTCGTCGTGCCGGCGGTGCTCGTGGTGCCCCTTGCGCCTGCGGGGCGTGCCGTCGACGTCGATGACCTCGCGGGTGTGCGTGTGCTGGCGCACGACCTGGGTGCGCGGCCGATCGGTCACGCTCGCGCCGACCACCGACCCGGCCGCGCCGCCGACGCCCGCGCCGACGACCGCCCCGGTCGAGCCGCCGACGCTGCCGCCCACCGCGTCGCCCGAGGCGCCGCCCACCGCGTCGCCGAGGCCTCCACCGATCGCGGTCTGGGCCCCCTGCGCGGAGACGGTGCCGGCGAAGGCGAGGCCGGCGAGCGCGATCAGCGCGGGGACAGTGCGTTGGCGACTCGTGATGTCGGGCTCCCGGACGGACCTCCGCCGTGCGGGCGGATCGGTTGACGAGGATCCTGACGGCGGGCTCCGCGTGGCCGGACGCGACAGCGGCCCCGGGGACGACGGGCGGCGCGACGGATGGGACGGACGGCCGTGCTATGGTCACGGTCGAGTTCCAACTCCCCGAACAACACAGTGCAGCCAGCCCCGCCGGCGACGCTCCTCCCGCGCTGCGCCCGTCGGTGCCCGCGCATCCTCGGGCCGCTGCTCGCCGTCGCGCTCGCCGCGACGACCGGCCTCGCCGGTGCACAACTGCGGCTCGGCCCCGCACCGCTCGCGCAGGGCCTGCCCGCGCCGCTGACGCCGTCGCCGACGCCCCTCGCGCCGGTGCCGCCCACGCCGCTGCCCCGCGAGCCGGTGCGCACCGGGCCGGACGTCGCGCCACCCGGGGCGGCGTCGACGAGCGTGCCGCGTCCGGCGGGCCGCCCGCGCATCGGCCTCGCGCTGTCCGGCGGCGGCGCGCGCGGCTTCGCACACGTGGGCGTGCTGCGCGCGCTCGAGTCGATGCGCATCCCCGTCGACTGCATCGCCGGCACCAGCGCCGGCTCCGCGGTCGGCGCCGCCTACGCGACCGGCCACACGCCCGACGAGATCGAGGCCTCGCTGCGCTCGGTCGACTGGGACCGCGACATGTTCGACGACGCGCCGCCGCGGCGCGACCAGCAGCCGCGCCGGCGCACCGAGGAGAAGGCCTACCTGCTCGACTTCACCTTCGGCTACCGCGACGGCTCGGTGCTGCTGCCGCCGGGACTGATCTCGGGCCAGAAGATCGAGCTCTTCCTGCACAAGATGCTCGGCACCAGCGGCCGCTTCGACACCTTCGACCGCCTGCCGATCCCGTTCCGCGCGATCGCGACGGACCTCGAGCGCGGCGAGATGGTGGTGCAGGGCAGCGGCAGCCTGGTGACCGCGGTGCGCGCGAGCATGGCGGTGCCGTCCGCGTTCGCGCCGGTGCAGTCGGACGGGCGCCTGCTGGTCGACGGCGGCCTCACGCGCAACATGCCGGTCGACGTCGTGCGCGAGGTTTGCGCCGACGTGGTGATCGCGGTCGACATCGGCGGGCCGCTGCTCAAGCGCGACGAGCTCGGCAGCGTCTTCGGGATCGCCGGCCAGATGATCGGCATCCTGATGGAGCGCAACATGCGCGAGTCCCGCGCCGAGGTCCGGCCGGGCGTCGACGTGATGATCCGCCCCGAGCTCGGCGACATCGGCTCGGCGAGCTTCTCGCGCGGCGTCGGCGGCATCCCGGCGGGCGAGGCGGCGACGCTCGCCGCGCGCGCCGAACTCGAGCGGCTGGTGCTGCCCGAGGCGCAGTACGCGCAGTGGCGCGAGGCACGGTCCGCGCGCGTGGCTCGCGACGACTCGTACACGAACGTCCGGGTCGTCGGGGCGAGCCCGTCGGCGGCGCGCTCGATGATCGCGCAGGTCGAGATCGCGCCGCGCGGCACGCTGGACCGCGGCAAGCTCGACCGGGCGATCAACGCGTGGAACTCCTCGGGCGATTACGATCGGATCAGCTACTCCCTGCTGCCGGACGGCGCCGGGCAGGTGCTCGAGATCTCCCCGATCGAGAAGGCGTGGGGACCGAACTTCCTGCGCTTCGGGTTGAGCGCGGCGGCCGACTCCAAC
>JBILTM010000177.1:0-11013 GCA_044371545.1 Burkholderiaceae bacterium | reverse complement strand
ATATCAGTCGCTCGGCGCGTCCGCAACCGCGCCCCTCGTTGCGGATGCGCCGCCGCCGCCGATTTACACTCCCCGCTTCCAGAAGGACCCTGCCATGACCGCCCCCGCCGCCACCGACCACACCGAGATCCGCGACGCCGTCCGCGACCTGTGCGCGCAGTACCCCGACGAGTACTTCCGCAAGGTCGACGCCGAGCGCGCCTACCCCGAGGCCTTCGTCGACGCGCTGACGAAGGCCGGCTGGATGGCCGCGCTGATCCCGCAGGAGTACGGCGGCTCGGGCCTCGGGCTCACCGAGGCGTCGGTGATCATGGAGGAGATCAACCGCTGCGGCGGCAACTCCGGCGCCTGCCACGGCCAGATGTACAACATGGGCACGCTGCTGCGGCACGGCTCGCAGGCGCAGAAGCGCCGGCTGCTGCCGAAGATCGCGACCGGCGAGCTGCGGCTGCAGTCGATGGGCGTCACCGAGCCCACCACCGGCACCGACACCACCAAGATCAAGACCACCGCGGTGAAGCGCGGCGACCGCTGGGTCGTCAACGGCCAGAAGGTCTGGATCTCGCGCGTGCAGCACAGCGACTACATGATCCTGCTCGCGCGCACCACCCCGATCGCCGAGGTCGCGCGCAAGGCCGACGGCCTGTCGGTGTTCCTCGTCGACCTGCGCGAGGCGGTCGGCCGCGGCCTCGCCGTGCGGCCGATCCCGAACATGGTCAACCACGAGACCAACGAGCTGTTCTTCGAGAACCTCGAGATCCCCGATGAGAACCTGATCGGCGAGGCCGGCAAGGGCTTTCGCTACATCCTCGACGGGCTCAACGCCGAGCGCACGCTGATCGCCGCCGAGTGCATCGGCGACGGCTACTGGTTCGTCGACCGGGTCGTGAAGTACACGAAGGAGCGCGAGGTGTTCGGCCGCCCGATCGGGCAGAACCAGGGCGTGCAGTTCCCGATCGCCGAGACCTACATCGAGGCGGCGAACCTGATGCGCTGGAAGGCGTGCGCGCTCTACGACGCGCACCAGCCCTGCGGCGCCGAGGCGAACATGGCGAAGTACCTCGCCGCCAAGGCGAGCTGGGAGGCGGCCAACGCCTGCATCCAGTACCACGGCGGCTTCGGCTTCGCCTGCGAGTACGACGTCGAGCGCAAGTTCCGCGAGACGCGCCTCTACCAGGTCGCGCCGATCTCGACGAACCTGATCCTGAGCTACGTCGCCGAGCACGTGCTCGGCATGCCGCGCTCGTTCTGAGCGCGCGGCGCCGCGAGGCGCCGGCGTTCACCGGGCCGGCTCGCCGCGCCCGATGCGGACGACGACCGGACTCGGATAGACCGGTCCCGCGCGCGCGGGCGTCGGGCCGGCCAGCGCGCCGATCTCGGCGCCCCTGATCGCGCCCCCGGCGGCCAGCAGGACCGCGAACGCCGGCCCCATCACCGGCACCGACGCCGCACCCAGGACGATGCCCGCGACGGCACCGATCGCGGCCCCTGACGCCGCTCCCGAGGCCGGCGTCGCGACGGCGGCCGCGGTCGCGGCGACCGTCGTGCCCGTGCCGCCGGCCGGATCGAGGTCCGTGGTGCGCGGCGCGCACTCGAAGCGCAGCGGCGTGCCCGACGAGGCCACGACCACCGTGCCCGGCGCTTCGAACGTCCAGGACCCGAAGCCGTTGGCCGCCCTGCACGCGAGGGGGCCGTGCCACGCGGGATCGTCGGCCTCGAGGCGCACCTCGACCGCCTGCACCGGTGCCAGGCTCTCGGCGAACCGCGACGCCCGCACCGCGTCGCGTCCCCGCGTTTCGTCCTCGCGATGCAGGCGGGTGCGTGCCGCGAAGACTCCCCAAGCGGTGTCCTGGCGAACGTACGCGAGCTCGCCGGGTCCGACGTCGACCTCCAGCTCGACGGTGTTCTCCGCGTGGGCCGCGACGACGTGCCGCCCGGGGGCGACGTCCCGGTAGAGGTAGGTGCCCGGGACCGTCCGCCCGAGCGGCGTGCCGTCGACGTCGACGTGCATCGGGCTGCCGACGCCCCCGGGCGGCCCGCGGTGGACGTAGATGCCGGCCATCCCGGGCGCGGCCGCGAACGACTTGAGCGCTGCGTCTCGCCGCGCATCGCCCGGCGGGACGGTGGTGCAGGCCGCCAGGGCCGATGCGATCGCCAGCACCGCGAGCGGACGTCTCACGTATCCTCCTCGTCGCGGCCCACGCGAGTGCCGACGTGCCGGCAGGGTACACGCGTCCGGGCATCGAACGGCCGGCGCCCGACGGTGACGGCGAATGCCCGTCCGGCGGCTGCGCCACGAGGGGCCCGGACCGAACCAGGAGCGACCGTGCGATCGAACGCCACCGACACCGCGCTGCGCGAGCGCGCCGCCGCCGTGATCCCCGGCGGCATGTACGGCCACGAGTCCGTCGCGATGCTCCCCGCGGAGTTCCCCCAGTTCTTCGCCCGCGCGAAGGGTGCGCGCCTCTGGGACGCCGACGGCCACGAGCACATCGACCTGATGTGCGCCTACGGGCCGAACCTGCTCGGCTACGCCGACCCGGAGATCGACGCGGCGTACGTCGACCAGCTCGCCCGCGGCGACACGATGACCGGTCCGTCGCCGCGGATGGTCGAGCTCGCCGAGGCGCTGGTGCGGCAGGTCGGGCACGCGCGCTGGGCGATGTTGTGCAGGAACGGCACCGACGCGACGTCGATGGCGGTGCGCGTCGCGCGCGCGCACACCGGGCGCCGCACGATCCTCGTCGCCCGCGGCGCGTACCACGGCTCGGACGCGCGGTTCACGCCGGTGCCCGCCGGCTCGCTGCCCGAGGATCGCGCGCACGTCGCGACCTTCGTGCACGGCGACGTCGCGAGCCTGCACGCGGCGGCGAAGGCGGCCGAGGGCGACCTCGCCGGCGTGCTGGTGTCGCCGTTCCGGCACGACGCGTTCGTCGACCAGACGATGCCCGACCGCGCGTTCGCGCACGCGGTGCGCGAGGTCTGCGACCGCGACGGTGGCCTGCTGATCCTCGACGAGGTGCGCGCGGGCTTCAGGCTCGCGCGCGGCGGCTCGTGGTCTGCGCTCGGCGTGGAGCCCGACCTCAGCGCGTGGGGCAAGTGCCTCGCCAACGGCCACGCGCTGTCCGCGCTGCTCGGCGCCGAGGTCGCGCGCGACGCCGCGACCCGGGTGTACGCGACCGGCAGCTTCTGGTTCTCGGCCGCGCCGATGGCCGCCGCGCTCGCGACGCTCGCGCGCATCCGCGACACCGACTACCTCGAGCGGATCGAGCGTGCCGGCACCCGACTGCGCGAGGGCCTCGCGCGCGCGGCCGCCGCCTCGGGCTACGCGCTGCGCCAGACCGGGCCGGTGCAGATGCCGCAGCTGCTGCTCGACGACGACCCCGACTTCCGGCGCGGCTTCGCGTTCGCGGGCGAGATGGTCCGGCGCGGCGTGTACGTCCATCCGTGGCACAACAACTTCGTGTGCGCCGCGCTGACCGACGGGGACGTCGACACCGTGGCCGCGGCGGCGAGCGATGCGTTCGCCGCCGTGCGCCGGCGCGAAGGCACGCTCGTGCCGCATGCGCGTCTGGCGGCCCGGCTCGGTCGCTGAAGCTCGCCGCACGACGCCTCGCACGGGCCGTCGTGGAATGCCATTCGGCGAGCGTCCCTGTTGTCCGCTCGGGATCCCGGAAGCCCGTGCGGGGGCGGGCTTAGGATGCGCGCTCCTCTTCGTTTTCCCCTGGAAAAACCGTGAAAAATGCGTTAGCGAGCCGTCGCACTTTCCTCATCGTCGCCGCCGGCGCGTCCTCGGCCGCGATGCTCGGCACCACGGTGCACGCGCAGCCCGCGATGGTCGCCGAGACCGACGCGCAGGCGCAGGGCGTGGGCTACAAGGCCGACGCGACCAAGGTCGACAAGGCCAAGTTCCCGAAGTACGCCGCCGGCCAGCTGTGCTCCAACTGCGTGCTCTTCCAGGGCAAGCCCGCCGACGCGTCGGGTGGCTGCGCGCTGTTCCCCGGCAAGGCGGTCGCCGCCAAGGGCTGGTGCAGCGCTTACAACAAGACGGCCTGACGCGCGTGTCCGGCCGGTCCCGCGCGCCCGGCCGGGCCGCGGGGCGCGCCGACGAGGTGGGCGCGCCGGGCGCGGCGCGGTGGTTCGCTAGAATGGCGGATTGCCCGTACACCGAGCCGCCGCCCGCGGCGCGCAGACGATGTCCCAGACCATCCTCGACTCCCTTCCCGTCGGCCAGCGCGTCGGCATCGCGTTCTCCGGCGGCCTGGACACCAGCGCGGCCGTGCACTGGATGCGGGCGAAGGGCTCGGTCCCCTGCGCCTACACCGCCCACCTCGGGCAGCCCGACGAGACCGACCTCGACGCGATCCCGCGCAAGGCGCTCGAATACGGCGCCGAACTCGCCCGGCTGATCGACTGCCGCGCGCAGCTGGTCGCCGAGGGCATCGCCGCGATCCAGTGCTCGGCCTTCCACATCCGCACCGGCGGCGCGACCTATTTCAACACCACGCCGCTCGGGCGCGCGGTCACCGGCACCGCGCTGGTGGTCGCGATGCGCGACGACGGCGTCGGCATCTGGGGCGACGGCAGCACCTACAAGGGCAACGACATCGAGCGGTTCTACCGCTACGGCCTGCTCGCGAACCCGGCGCTGCGCATCTACAAGCCCTGGCTCGACCCGCGCTTCATCGCCGAGCTGGGTGGGCGCGCCGAGATGAGCGCGTACCTGAACGCGGCCGGCTTCGGCTACAAGATGTCGGCCGAGAAGGCCTACAGCACCGACAGCAACATGCTCGGCGCCACGCACGAGGCCAAGCACCTCGAGTACCTGGACCAGGGCATGCACATCGTGCAGCCGATCATGGGCGTCGCGTTCTGGAAGCCCGAGGTCCGCATCGAGCCCGAGACGGTGACCGTCGGCTTCGAGGAAGGCGTGCCGGTCACGCTGAACGGCCGCTCGTTCGCGAGCGCGGTCGAGCTCTTCGACGAGGCCAACCGCATCGGCGGGCGCCACGGCCTGGGCATGTGCGACCAGATCGAGAACCGGATCATCGAGGCCAAGAGCCGCGGCATCTACGAGGCCCCCGGCATGGCGCTGCTGCACGTCGCCTACGAGCGCCTGGTGACCGGCATCCACAACGAGGACACGATCGAGCAGTACCGGATCAACGGCATGCGGCTCGGCCGCCTGCTGTACCAGGGCCGCTGGTTCGATCCGCAGGCACTGATGCTTCGCGAGACCGCGCAGCGCTGGATCGCGCGCGCGATCACCGGCGAGGTGACGCTCGAGCTGCGCCGCGGCAACGACTACAGCCTGCTCGACACGCGCAGCCCGAACCTCACCTACCACCCCGAGCGGCTGACGATGGAGAAGGGCGAGGGCGCGTTCGAGGCGACCGACCGGATCGGCCAGCTGACGATGCGCAACCTCGACATCCAGGACACCCGCGAGAAGCTGTCGATCTACGCGCGCACCGGGCTGATCGGGTCGAGCTCGGACGGATCGATCCCGCTGCTGAGCCCGCCGAAGTGAAGTAAGGTTCTTGCTTCGGATTCCAACTCGGGGTGTGCGATGCGGGTCACGGAGAAAGGCCAGGTCACCATTCCCAAGCACATCCGCCTCGCGGCGGGCGTCGTGCCCGGCAGCGAGGTGTCCTTCGGACTGGAGGGCAGCCGGATCGTGATCACGACCGTCGGGACGGGAGCGAAGGAAGACCGCCGCGCGACCTTGCGTGCGGCCGCGGCGCGGGTCCGAGGCACGCTGGCGCCCGAGTTCAGGCAACTCGACGCCGACGACATCATGGCCTTCCTTCGCGGCGACGAGGTTTCGCCGGCCCCCTCGCGTCGTCGTCGTCGCTAGTGCGACCGGGCTCCGTTCTCGCGGGCTACGACGGCAGCGCCGGAACGCTCTTGGACACCAATGTCTGGATCGACTGCATCGACGAGGCCAGTCCCTGGAACGGGTGGGCGGTCGAGCAGCTGGTGCCCGGGCCCGATGTCGATGCGCTGGATGCCTTGCTCGACGTCTACGGCACCGTGCGCAGTCCGCTGCCCTGGGCATGCGCATCGCTGACCGCCGCGGCCTTCGCCCGGTATCGGCAGCAAGGCGGTTCCAGGACGAAGCCGATCCCCGACTTCTACATCGGCGCGCATGCTGCGGTGTCGAACTTCAGCGTGCTGACTCGCGATCCCGCTCCGTACAGGAACCACCTCCCGCGTCTCGTCGTCGTCGCGCCCTGAGTCCGATCGCGCTCGTCTCGCCATCGCTCGACGGCGAACACGGCCGCTCACGCCTTGAGCCGGTACCCCGTCCTGAAGATCCAGGTCACCACGCCCAGCGAGGCCGCGAGGAACAGCGCGGTCACGCCCAGGCTCGTGTAGAGGCCCACGTCGCCCGCGCCGTAGAAGCTCCACCGAAAGCCGCTCACCAGGTAGACCACCGGATTGAACAGCGCCACCGTCTGCCAGAACGGCGGCAGCATGTCGATCGAGTAGAAGCTGCCGCCGAGGAAGGTGAGCGGTGTGACGATCAGCAGCGGCACCACCTGCAGCTTCTCGAAGCCGTCGGCCCAGATGCCGATGATGAAGCCGACCAGGCTGAAGGTCACCGCCGTCAGCACCAGGTAGAGCAGCATCCACATCGGGTGGTCGATGCGCAGCGGCACGAAGAGCGCCGCGGTGCCGAGGATGATCAGGCCGATCGCGATCGACTTGGTCGCGGCCGCGCCCACGTAGCCGATCACGATCTCCATCGGCGAGACCGGGGCCGACAGCAGCTCGTAGATCGTGCCGCTGAAGCGCGGGAAATAGATGCCGAACGACGCATTGGAGATGCTCTGCGTGAGCAGCGACAGCATCACCAGCCCCGGCACGATGAAGGCGCCGTAGCTGACCCCGCCGACCTCGGGGATGCGCGAGCCGATGGCCGCGCCGAAGACGATGAAGTAGAGCGAGGTGGAGATCACCGGCGAGACGATGCTGCCCATCAGCGTGCGCCGCGTGCGCGCCATCTCGAAGCCGTAGATCGCGCGGATCGACTCGAAGCTCATCGGGTGAGCCTGCGCGCTGCGCGCTGCGGCGCTGCAAGCCTTGGGGCGGCCCGGCGGCTCACGCGGCCTCCCGCTTCACCAGGTCCACGAAGATGTCCTCGAGCGAGCTCTGCGTGGTGTGCAGGTCCTTGAAGGTGAGGCCCGCCTCGCCGAGGCGGCGCATGAAGCCCACCATGTCGAGCTGTGCGCTGCGCGTGTCGTAGGTGCACGAGAGCTCGCCGCCGTCGGCCGAGAGCTCGAGCGCGTAGGGCGCGAGAGAGTCCGGCACCTGCGCGATCGGCCGCTCGAGCTGCAGGGTGAGCCGCTTCCTGCCGAGCTTGCGCATCAGCTCGACCGTGTCCTCGACCAGGATGATGCGGCCCTTGCTGATGACGCCCACGCGGTCGGCCATCTCCTC
The DNA here is from genome assembly GCA_044371545.1 of Burkholderiaceae bacterium. Taxonomy (GTDB): domain Bacteria; phylum Pseudomonadota; class Gammaproteobacteria; order Burkholderiales; family Burkholderiaceae_E; genus UBA4615. The sequence continues at coordinate 3,570 of JBILTM010000177.1, read as the reverse complement.
GGCCTCCTCGATGTAGTGCGTGGTGAGGATGATCGTGACGCCGGTGTCGCGCAGCCCGCGCACCAGCTGCCACATGTCGCGCCGCAGCTCGACGTCGACGCCCGCGGACGGCTCGTCGAGGAACAGCACGCGCGGCTCGTGCGCGAGCGCCTTGGCGATCAGCACGCGCCGCTTCATGCCGCCCGACAGCGTGCGCAGCCGGTTGTCCTTCTTGTCCCACAGCGACAGCGAGCGCAGCACGCGCTCGACGTGCGCCGCATCCGGCGGCCGGCCGAACAGCCCGCGGCTGAAGGTGACCGTGCCCCGGACGGTCTCGAACGCGTCGTTGGTGAGCTCCTGCGGCACCAGCCCGATCAGCGCGCGCGCGGCACGCCAGTCGCGCACGATGTCGTGGCCGCCCACGGTCACGCTGCCGTCGGTCGCACGCACGATCCCGCAGACGATGCTGATCAGCGTGGTCTTGCCCGCGCCGTTGGGGCCGAGCAGCGCGAAGATCTCGCCCTGGCGGATCGCGAGGTCGACGCCGTCGAGGGCACGGTGTCCGGAGGCGTAGGTCTTGGAGAGCTTCGAGACGGTGAGGATGTCCGGCATGGACGGGAGCATAGCCCGCCGCGCGGTCCGGGCCCGGCGCGGCGCCGTCGATCCCTCAGGCGTCGAACAGGTCGTCGAGGCCGAAGTCCGGGTCCCCATCGTCGGCATCGGCGACGTCGGCGACGTCGGCGACATCGTCGGCATCGTCGACCGATCCGGCCTCGGCGGCGAGCTCGTGCGCGGGCGGGTCGCCCGGGTCCGCGGCCGCGGGCGTCCCGACCGACGGCGACCCGCCCGGGACCGCCGCCGCGGCGAGGGCTGCCGCCGCCCCCGCGAGGAACGGCGCCGCGATCGCACTGGCCACGACCGCGCCCGCGATCCCGCCGAGGAGGCCGGACGCCGCCACGCCCGCGATGCCGGCGCCCGGGCCGAACAGCCGCGCCACCGTCCCCGGCTGGCGCATCTCGGCGCGCGTGATCAGGCGCGCGAGGCCGATCGGGGTGCCGTTGGCGGGCACCGCGAGCCCGCGCTCGTACGGCGGCAGCACCTGTCCGATCCGCGCGAGCAGCTCGCCGCGCTGCGCGTCGGTGAGCGAGCGGAACGCATCGGCGTGGACCTGCTCGATCGCATCGGGCGGGGCGGTCCGCAGCAGGTACAGGTAGCGGGCGATCGCCCGCTCGTCGTCGGCGGAGGCGGCGCTGCTCGGGGAGCGGGGGTCGACCTGCATCGTCGGTGCTCCGTCGTGGCGTTTCAGGCGTGCCCGACCACCGCGTGCGGCACGTACGGCGCCTCGAGCGTCGCGATCTCCTCGGCACCCAGGCGCAGCGACAGCGCCGCGACCGCGTCGTCGAGATGCTCGAGCTTCGTCGCGCCGACGATCGGCGAGGTGACACCGGGCTGCTGCAGCACCCAGGCGAGCGCGACCTGCGCGCGCGGCACGCCGCGGGCCGCCGCGACCGCGGCCACCGCCTCGACCACCTTGCGGTCGGCGTCGCCCGTCTTCGCGTAGAGCGTGCGGCCGAACGCGTCGGTCTCGGCGCGCGCGCTGCCCTGGTCCCAGTCCCGCGTGAGCCGGCCGCGCGCCATCGGGCTCCACGGCATCACCGCGACGCCCTCGGCGCGGCACAGCGGCAGCATTTCGCGCTCTTCCTCGCGGTAGAGCAGGTTCACGTAGTTCTGCATCGACACGAAGCGCGTCCAGCCGTGCCGATCGGCGAGGTGCAGCGCGCGCGCGAACTGCCAGGCGTACATCGACGAGGCGCCGATGTAGCGCGCCTTGCCGGCCTTCACCACGTCGTGCAGCGCCTCGAGCGTCTCCTCGAGCGGCACCTGCGGATCGAAGCGGTGGATCTGGTAGAGGTCGACGTATTCGGTGCCGAGGCGCCGCAGGCTGTGGTCGATCTCGGACAGGATCGCCTTGCGCGACAGGCCGGCGCCGTTCGGGCCCTTCCTCATGCGGCCGTGGACCTTGGTGGCGATGACCACCTCGTCGCGCGGCGCGAAGTCCTTCAGCGCGCGCCCGACGATCTCCTCGCTGGTGCCGTCCGAATAGACGTTCGCGGTGTCGAAGAAATTGATGCCGAGGTCGAGCGCGCGACGCAGGAACGGCCGGCTCTCGGCCTCGCCGAGCGACCAGGGGTGCGCGCCGCGCTCGGGCACGCCGTAGCTCATGCAGCCCAGGCAGATGCGGGACACTTCGAGGCCGCTGCGGCCGAAACGGGTGTAGTCCATGGGGGCGTCTCCTGGGAAGGGGGTGGCGCGATCCGCCCAGCGTACCAGCCGCTCGGGGCGGGCCGGTCCGGGATCCGCGCATCCGGCGCCGGGCGGGCGGCCGATCCTCGGGGAGAGCGCCCCCGGTCCCGGCCCCGGCGTGCCGGACCGCGGCCGGGTCGCCGGCCGATCCGCCGCTACTTCTGCAGCGCCCCGTCCACCACGCGCACCGTCGCGCCCGGCTTGAAGCCCGGCATCGCGTCGAGCGTGAACGCGCGGTCGATCCCGTCCTCGAAGCGCACGAGCACCTCGTAGCGGGTCCGCATCCCGAGCCACTGCGCGAGCGCCGCGCCGCCGGTGCCGCCGGCCACCGACAGCACCGACGCCGCGGCGGCCTGGCCGCTGCCGCCGCCTATCCCGGCGCCCGCGACGCCGCCGATCAGCGCGCCGCCGAGCGCGCCCGCGACGGTCGCGAGCGTGTTCGGCTCGCGGATCTCGCGGATCGACTGGACGGTGCCGGCGCCGCTGAACTGGGGGGCCTTGGGAGCGATCGAGCAGCCGGCGAGGGCGGCGGCGAGGCAGATCGCGACGAGGCGGTGGAGCAGGGATAGCGGCGTGCGCAGGGCGTGCATGGCGTCGTCGAGGTCGGGGGGCCCTCGAGCATCGCGCGGCCCGACGCGCACGGTCAAGCTCGCGACGGTGGTCGCGTGACGATTCCTTGCACTCGCACGCGTCCGGGCCTCAGGCCGTCTTCTGCTCCGACAGCCCCATCTCCTCGATCGTCTGCTTCCTCATCACGAACTTCTGGACCTTGCCGGTGATCGTCATCGGGAAGGCGTCGACGAAGCGGATGTGGCGCGGCACCTTGTAGTGCGCGATCTGGCCCTTGCAGAACTCGCGGATCTCGTCGGGCGTGCACGACTGGCCCTCGCGCAGCTTGATCCACGCGCACAGCTCCTCGCCGTACTTGAGGTCGGGCACGCCGATCACCTGCACGTCCTGCACCTTCGGGTGCCGGTAGAGGAACTCCTCGACCTCGCGCGGATAGATGTTCTCGCCGCCGCGGATCACCATGTCCTTCAGGCGCCCGACGATGTTGACGTAGCCCTCGGCGTCCATCGTCGCGAGGTCGCCGGTGTGCATCCAGCCGCCGGCGTCGATCGCCTCGGCGGTCTTCTCGGGGTCGTTCCAGTAGCCGCGCATCACCGAGTAGCCGCGCGTGCAGAACTCGCCGGTGACGCCGCGCGGCACGATGCGGCCGTTCGCGTCGACGATCTTGATCTCGATGTGCGGCTGCACGCGGCCGACCGTGGCGACGCGCTTCTCGAG
>JBILTM010000176.1:0-11024 GCA_044371545.1 Burkholderiaceae bacterium | reverse complement strand
GGTCGCGGTACGATGTTGCAGTGCGTCAACGAACGCGCCTCCTCCTCCTCCTCTTCCTCCTCCTCGATACCCCGGCCCCGCCATGTCCGCCTTCAACACCGAGACCGTCCTCGACGTGCATCACTGGAACGACACGCTGTTCAGTTTCAGGACGACGCGGGACCCGTCGCTGCGCTTTCGCAACGGGCACTTCGTGATGCTCGGGCTGCAGGTGGACGGCAAGCCGCTGATGCGCGCCTACAGCGTGGCGAGCGCGAACCACGAGGAGAACCTCGAGTTCCTGAGCATCAAGGTGCCGGACGGCCCGCTGACCTCGCGGCTGCAGCACCTGAAGCCGGGCGATCAGGTGCTAGTCAGTCGCAAGCCGACGGGCACGCTGGTGGTCGACGACCTGCGCCCGGGCAGGCGGCTGTACATGTTCGGCACGGGCACGGGGCTGGCGCCATTCCTGTCGATCGTGAAGGACCCGGAGACGTACGAGCGCTTCGAGAAGGTGGTGCTGGTGCACGGCGTGCGCGAGGTGAGCGAGCTCGCCTACTCCGAGTACCTGCAGAAGGAGCTGCCGGGCAACGAGTTCTTCGGCGAGCTGGTGCAGGAGCGGCTGCTGTACTACCCGACCGTGACCCGGGAGCCGTTCCGCAACCGCGGGCGGATCACCGAGCTGATCGAGCGCGACAAGCTGACCGCCGACCTCGGGTTGCCGGCGCTGTCGCCCGCCGAGGACCGCGCGATGATCTGCGGCAGCCCGGCGATGCTCGCGGACACGCGTGCGCTGCTCGATGCGCGCGGCTTCGCGATCTCGCCGTCGCAGGGCGTGCCCGGCGACTACGTGATCGAGCGGGCGTTCGTGGAGAAGTGAGCGGCGTTCGTGGGCGACCCGGCGCCTAGCGCTTCGTCCGCATCCCCACCAGCTCGTTGAGCACCAACGCAGCCAGCACCAGCGTGCCGCCCTGCAGCGTGCTGGCGCTCGGCGACTCGCCGACGCCGAGCCAGACCCACAGCGGCCCGAGCACCACCTCGAGCAGGCAGAGGAGCCCGATCTCGTGCGGCGCGAGGTGGCGCGTCGCGCCGACCATCAGCATGCACGGCAGCCCGAGCTGGAACACGCCGAGCGCCGCGAGGATCGCGAGGTCGCCCGCGCTCGCCGACAGCGGCCACGCGAACGGCAGCGTGACCGCGATCGCGATCAGCGCGCCGAGCAGCACCGAGGGCACCAGGTCGACGTTCGCGTGCGCGCGCTTGAGCACGACGATGTTGATCGCCGCAGCGACCGGCACCGCGAACGCGATCACCATGCCGGTCAGGCCGCCGGTCGACAGGCCCTCGCGGACCATCCAGACGATGCCGGCCGCCGCGATCCCGATCGCGAGCCAGGTGCGGGGGGGCACCGGCTCGCGCAGCACCAGCCAGCCGAGCACCGCCGCGAGCAGCGGCGCCGCGGCCATCACCAGCAGCACGTTGGCGACCGACGCGTACGACAGCGCGACCATGAACGCGACGAACATCGTCGCCCACATTGCACCGCTCGTCCACGCCGCGACGCCGCCCGCGGCGATCCGGCCGATCCACTCGCCGCGGTGGCGCACGATCAGGACCGCGGCGACGAAGGCTGCGCAGAACACGCAGCGCCAGAAGGCGATCTCGAAGCCCTCGGCGTGCTCGAGGAAGCGGGTGCCGACGCCGGCCGTGCTCCAGAGCACGGTGCACAGCAGCAGGACCACGAGCGCGCGGCGGTGGGCGCGCCGGGGGTCGGCCGCGGGCGCCGCCCGGTCCTCGACGAGCGCCGGACCGCGTGCGGCGCTCAAGGCGCATGCCGGCCGCGCGGCAGGGCCGCGCCGCCGTCTCGCGAGGCGATGACGCACGGGTCGAAGGTCATGGTGGGCGCGGATTATACGGCCCGCGCCGGGGCCGCCGACGAGGGGTCGTGCCGGGATCCGGACGGTAGAATGCGGCCATGCCGGCGCCCCGCTTCGTCCACCTTCGCGTCCACTCCGAGTACTCGGTCAGCGACTCGATCGTGCGGATCGACGCGCTGGTCGATGCGGCCCGCGCCGACGGGCAGGGCGCGCTCGCGCTGACCGACTCGGCGAACACCTTCGGCTGGGTCAAGTTCTACCGCGCCGCGCGCGGCAAAGGCATCAAGCCGATCCTCGGCGTCGACGCCTGGATCACCAACGACGCCGACCGCGACCGGCCGCACCGCGCGCTGCTGCTGGTGCGCGACCGAACCGGCTACCTGAACCTGTGCGAGGTGCTGTCGCGCGCCTGGCTCGAGAACGAGTGGCGCGGCCGCGGCGAGATGCGCCGCGAGTGGTTCGCGTCGCTGCCGCACGGCCCCGACGGACACCACGGCCTGATCGCGCTGTCGGGCGCACATTGCGGAGACGTCGGCACGATGCTGCTCGCCGGCAGCGTCGAGTCGGCCGAGGCCTGCGCGCGCGAGTGGGCGCGGCTCTTTCCCGACGCCTACTACGTCGAGCTGCAGCGCAGCGGCCACGCCGAGGCCGAGCCCCACGTGCGCGCCGCGGCGACGCTCGCCGCGCGGCTGGGCCTGCCGGTCGTCGCGACCCACCCGGTGCAGTTCCTGCGCCGCGACGAGTACCGCGCGCACGAGGCGCGCGTGTGCATCGCAGACGGCGAGATCCTCGCCAACCCGCGCCGCGTGCGCCGCTTCACCGAGGAGCAGTGGTTCAAGGGGCAGGTCGACATCGCCGAGCTCTTCGCCGACCTGCCCGAGGCGCTCGCGAACTCCGTCGAGATCGCGCGCCGCTGCAGCCTGACGATGGAGCTCGGCAAGTCGCGGCTGCCCGACTTCCCGACGCCCGACGGCCTGTCGATCGAGGACTACCTGCGCCGGCTCGCCGCCGAGGGGCTGGAGCACCGGCTCGAGAAGCTCTTCCCCGACACGGCTGCGCGCGAGGCCGAGCGCCCGCGCTACGCGGAGCGGCTGCGGACCGAGTGCGAGACCATCATCCAGATGGGCTTTCCCGGCTACTTCCTCATCGTGGCCGACTTCATCAACTGGGCGAAGGCCCACGGCGTGCCGGTCGGCCCGGGCCGCGGCTCGGGCGCGGGCTCGCTGGTCGCCTTCGCGCTCGGCATCACCGACCTCGATCCGCTGCCGTACGCGCTGCTCTTCGAGCGCTTCCTGAACCCGGAGCGGGTGTCGATGCCCGACTTCGACATCGACTTCTGCCAGGACAACCGCTGGAAGGTCATCGAGTACGTGCGCGACAAGTACGGCGCGCAGGCGGTCTCGCAGATCGCGACCTTCGGCACGATGGCCTCCAAGGCGGTGATCCGCGACGCGGGTCGCGTGCTCGACATGCCCTACACCTTCTGCGACCAGCTCTCGAAGCTGATCCCGATCGTGCAGGCCAAGCCGGTGTCGCTCGCGAAGGCGCGCGAGGCCGAGCCGCTGTTCGCCGAGCGAGAGCGCAAGGAGGAGGAGGTCCGCGAGCTGCTCGCGGTCGCCGAGCCGCTCGAGGACCTGACCCGCAACGTCGGCATGCACGCCGGCGGCGTGCTGATCGCGCCGGGCAGGCTCACCGACTTCTGCCCGCTGTACAAGGCGCCGGGCACCGACTCGGTCGTCGCGCAGTACGACAAGGACGACGTCGAGGCGGTGGGCCTCGTGAAGTTCGACTTCCTGGGGCTGCGCAACCTCACGATCATCCAGCTCGCGGTCGACTACATCCACCGCAACCACCCCGAGCGCGCGCTCGACCTCGCGACGCTGAGCTTCGACGACCCCAAGGCCTACCAGGTCCTGAAGGACGCCAACACCACGGCGATCTTCCAGGTGGAGGGTGACGGGATGAAGAAGCTGCTGAAGAAGCTCGCGCCCGATCGCTTCGAGGACATCATCGCGGTGCTCGCGCTCTACCGCCCCGGGCCGCTCGGCTCGGGGATGGTCGACGACTTCATCCTGAGGAAGAAGGGCCAGCAGAAGATCGACTACTTCCACCCGGACCTGCAGCAGTGCCTGGAGCCGACCTACGGGGTCATCGTCTACCAGGAGCAGGTGATGCAGATCGCGCAGATCATCGCCGGCTACACGCTCGGCGGCGCCGACCTGCTGCGCCGGGCGATGGGCAAGAAGAAGGCCGAGGAGATGGCGCAGCAGCGCGCGATCTTCAACGAGGGCGCGAAGAAGAAGGGCCACGACCCGAACCTCGCGACGCAGCTCTTCGACCTGATGGAGAAGTTCGCGGAGTACGGCTTCAACAAGTCGCACACCGCCGCCTACGCGGTCGTCACCTACCACACCGCGTGGCTGAAGGCGCACTACCCGGCGGAGTTCATGGCGGCGACGCTGTCGTCCGACATGGACGACACCGACAAGGTCCAGGTCTTCGTCAAGGACGCGCAGGACAACAAGGTCGCGGTGCTCGGGCCGGACATCAACCGCTCGGTCTATCGCTTCGACCCGATCGACGCGCGCACGGTCCGCTACGGCCTCGGCGGCATCAAGGGCACCGGCGAGGGCGCTGTGCAGGAAATGCTGCGCGCACGCGAGGCGCGGCCGTTCACCGATCTCTTCGACTTCTGCGCGCGCGTCGATCGGCGTGTCGTCAACCGCCGCACGATCGAGGCACTGGTCCGCGCGGGCGCGTTCGACGCGCTCGACGCTGACCGCGCGAAGCTGCTCGCCAACGTCGGGCAGGCGATGGAGGCGGCCGACCAGGCCGAGGCGCACGCGAACCAGTCGAGCCTGTTCGGCGGCGACGACGGCGCCGGCGCGATCGAGCCGCAGTGGCTCGCCGCGCCGCCGTGGGACGAGCGGCGCCGGCTGCAGGAGGAGAAGGTCGCGCTCGGCTTCTACCTGAGCGGCCACCTGTTCAAGGGGCACGAGGTCGAGGTGCGCCGCTTCGTGAAGACGAAGCTCGCCGAGCTGCCGCGGATCGCCGAGAGCGCGTTCGGCGCGGTCCCGGTCACGGTCGCCGGCATCGTCACCTCGCTGCAGGTCGGCATGACCCGGCGCGGCAAGATGGTGCGCCTCGGGCTCGACGATGCGAGCGCCGGCGTCGAGATCGCGATCTTCAGCGAGCTCTACGACTCGGCGCGCTCGTTGCTGAAGGAGGACGAGCTGCTCGTCGTGCACGGCAAGGTCGCGAAGGACGACTACAGCGGCGGCTGGCGCATCAGTGCCGAGCGCGTGCTCGACCTCACGCGCGCGCGCCAGGAGCACGCGCGCGCGCTGCTGCTGCGCATGAACGGCGGCTCGGACGGTGCGCTGCTGCGCGCGCTGCTCGAGCCGTACCGCGCGCGGGCCGCGGCCGAGGTGCCGAACGGCGGCGTGTTCTCGGCCGAGGACGACGACGACACGCCGATCGCGCCGCGTGGCTGCCCGATCGAGATCCACTACCACAACGGCTCGGCGCGCTGCGCGGTGCGGCTGGGCGACGCCTGGCGCGTGCGGCCCGAGGAGACGCTGCTCGCGCAGCTGCGCGACTGGCTCTCGCCCGACGGCGTCGAGCTGCGCTATGGCTGACGGCGCGGCGGACGGCCCCGACACGCGCGGCCGCGACCGCGAGCTGCTGCGCCGGCTGTACGGCTACGTCCGGCCGCACTGGAAGGTGCTCGCGCTCGGCGTGCTCGGCATGATCGCGACCGCCGCGACCGAGCCCGCGCTGCCCGCGCTCTTCAAGGTGCTGCTCGACGACGGCTTCGGCGCGAAGGGCGCCGACTGGCTGCTGTGGGCGCTGCCGCTGGCGGTGATCCTGCTGTTCGTGGCGCGCGGCGTCGCGACCTTCGCGATGAACTACGCGATGACCTGGATCAGCCAGCGCGTGCTGACCGACCTGCGCCGCGACATGTTCGCGCGGCTCGCCGCGATGCCGGCGAGCTTCTTCGCGCGCGAGTCGGGCGGGCAGCTGATCGCCAAGCTCGTCAACGACGTCAACAACGTGACGCAGACGCTCGCCGCGGTCGCGGTCGTCATCGTGCGCGACAGCGCGGTGATCGTCGGCCTGCTCGCGTGGCTCTTCTGGCTCAACTGGCGCCTGACGCTGATCGCCGCGGTGCTGATCCCGATCGTCGCGGTGATGGTGCGCGCGTTCTCCAAGCGCATGCGTCGGCTGTCGGCCGAGCAGATGCGCTACGTCGGCGAGATGACCGGCGTCGTCGAGGAGGCGATCCGCTGCAACCCCGTCATCAAGGTCTACGGCGGGCAGGACTACGAGAAGGCGCGCTTCCACGCGGCCAACGAGCGGCTGCGCAACTTCGCGCGGCGCATGACCGTCGCGACCGCGACGATCGTGCCGATGACGCAGCTCGCCGCCGCGCTCGCGGTCGCGATCGTCGTCGCGATCGCATTGGTGCAGTCGCGCGCCGACCAGACGAGCGTCGGCGGCTTCGTGTCGTTCCTCACCGCGATGCTGATGCTGCTCGCGCCGCTCAAGCACCTGGCCAACGTCAACGGTGACCTGCAGCGCGCGCTCGCCGCGGCCGACGTGGTGTTCCGCTTCGTCGACGAGCCGATCGAGCCCGACGCCGGCACGCGCGTGATCGAGCGCGCGCGCGGCGAGATCGTCTTCGAGCGCGTGGGCTTCCGCTACGAGGGCGCCGAGCGGCCGGCGCTCGCCGGCATCGACCTGCGCATCGCGCCGGGCGAGACGGTCGCGCTGGTGGGGCCGTCGGGCGGCGGCAAGACCTCGCTCGCGAACCTGATCCCGCGCTTCCACTCGGCGACCGAGGGGCGTGTGCTGCTCGACGGCATCCCGATCGAGACGCTGACGCTCGCGAGCCTGCGCGCGCAGGTCGCGTGGGTCAGCCAGCAGGTGATGCTGTTCAACGACACGATCGCGGCGAACGTCGCGTACGGCGCGCGCCGCGACGCGCCACGCGAGCGCATCGAGGCGGCGCTGCGCGCGGCGCACCTGCACGAATTCGTGGCCTCGCTGCCCGAGGGGCTGGAGACGGTGATCGGCGACAACGGCATCCGGCTGTCGGGCGGACAGCGCCAGCGCCTGTCGATCGCGCGCGCGATCCTCAAGGATGCGCCGGTGCTGATCCTCGACGAGGCGACCTCGGCGCTCGACAACGAGTCGGAGCGCTTCGTGCAGGCCGCACTCGAGACGCTGATGCGCGACCGCACGACGCTGGTCATCGCGCACCGGCTCTCCACGATCGTCAACGCCGACCGCATTTTGGTGATGGCCGATGGCCGCATCGTCGAGAGCGGCTCGCACGCCGAGCTGATCCAGCGCGACGGGCTGTACGCCCGGCTCTACACCGCGGGCGAGGCGTCGTTCCAGGCCTGACCGGCGGCACGCTGACCGCGCCCCGGGCAGGCGATCCGCTCAGGCCGGCCGCGGGATCGCGGTCTCGCGCGGCCACACCAGCCGCTGGCGCTTCACCTCGCGGTTCCAGTCGAGGTTCGCCTGCTTGAGCGCGGGATCGACGTAGCCGCGCTTGTGGTCGAGGTGCACCCAGACGAGCGAGTGCCGCGCGCGCACGCCGTGCACGCCGGCGTTGTTCATCCGGTAGCCGAAGTTCCGGTCCTCGCCGCCGTAGCCCATCGTCTCGTCGTAGCCGCCGACCTTCAGGATGTCGGCGCGCCACGCCCCGGTGTTCGCGCCGTTCAGCGAATTGCGCGCGGTCAGCAGGTCGAGCGTGCGCGCGAGGGGTCGCGAGCGGGTCAGCCGCCAGCGCGACAGCTCGATGCCCTGCGCGCGCAGCCAGTCGGGATCGAAGAGCTGCTGCGACGCGATCATCGCGTCGGTCAGCCGCTCGCGGTGGAACGCCTCGGGGATCGACAGGTGGCTGCCGCCGGCGAGGAAGATGCCTGGGCGCGCGAGCCGCGCGTAGGCCTCGAGGAGGTCGCCGCGCGGCACGCAGTCGGCGTCGGTGAAGACCACGAAGTCGCCGCTCGCGTCGCGGAACGCGCGGTTCATCATGATCGGCTTTCGGTAGCCCTTGTTGACCTGCGTGACGTGCCGGATCGGCCACGGCGCGAGGGCGCGGTGCCGGGCGACGACCGCCGCGACCTCGTCGAAGTGGCTGTCCTCGGCGACCCAGAGCTCGACCGGCGCGAGCGACTGGCACCGGAAGCCGAGCAGCGTGCGGTCCAGCGCCAGCCAGTTGTTGTAGGCCGAGACAACGACGGAGATCTTCATGGGCGCGGCGATGATAGCCGAGGGCGGGGCCGGCACCCGCGGGCCGGCGCGGCGCGTCCAGTTGTAACCGATTGCTTCGGGGGTCGACGGAGCGCGCCATCGGGCCGTTCAATGTTTTGGGCGCCTCGCGCCCGGACGGCCCGGCGGGCGCAACCGCCTCGGCGCCGTGATGGAGACCGACATGGGTGGCTCGAAGTTCGTGGTGGCGATCGTGTGCGTGGCGGCCTGCGGGGCCGCGGCCGCGCAGCAGGTCGTCACGAAGCCCGCGCCGAGCCGGTTCTACGGCACCGCGCGCCCGCCGGTGATCTCCGGGCCGGCCGCGGTGCCGCCGAGCGTCGTCCACGTGCCGCCGCCGGTGATGCGGCCGCCGACCTCGGTCTACGTGCCGCCCCCGCGACCGGTCCACGGGTACGGCCACGGCTACGGCTACGGCTACGGCTACGGCTGGGCACCCCGCCCCCGGGTCGGCGTCGACGTCTGGATCGGCCCCGGCACCTACTGGTACGGGTCGCGCTACGCGTACCCGTACCCGGGCTGGGCCTACCCGCCGCCGTATCCGTCGACGGTCTACGTGCCGCCGCCGGTGGTGGTCTCGCCGCCGCCCCCGATCGTCTGGGTGGAGCGGCCGCCCGAGCAGGCCGCGCCCGCGGCGCCGGTGCCCGGCTTCTGGTACTGGTGCGCCGAGTCGCAGGGCTGGTACCCGCAGGTCCCCGAGTGCCCGGCGGGCTGGCTGCAGGTCGCGCCGCGCGCCGACGCGCAGTGATCGAGGAGGCTCCGATGCGCACGACCCTGCCGACGCGCCGCGTCCGCCTCGCGGCGGCCGCGCTGGCGCTCGCCGCGCTGTCCGGCTGCGCGGTGGTCCCCGCCGGCCCGAGCACGATGGCGCTGCCGGGCACCGGCCGCTCCTTCGCCCAGTTCCGCGCCGACGACGACGCATGCCGCCGCTTCGCGAGCGAGCGGACCGGCGGCCAGTCGGCGCAGCGCGCCGCGCAGGACACCGTCGCCGGCGGCGCGGTCGCGGGCGCCGCGATCGGCGCGGTCGCCGGTGCCGCGATCGGCGGCTCGCAGGGCGCCGGCGTCGGCGCGGGCGTCGGGCTGCTGACCGGCACCGCCATCGGCAGCGGCGCGGCGAGCGGCTCGGCGATCGAGGTGCAGCGCCGCTACGACCATGCGTACGTGCAGTGCATGTACGCGAGCGGGCACAAGGTCCCGGTCATCGACGGCTACCGGCCCGGTCCGTGGGGCCCGCCCGCGCGGCCGGCCGCACTGCCGCCGGGGGTGCCGCCGCCGCCTCCGGGTGCGCCGCCCGCGCCGCCGCCCGCGGCCGCGCCGTCGTCGCCGCCCGCCCCGCGTGCGGCGCCGTCGCCATCAGCCGCGCCGTCCACCCCGCCGGCAGCCGGCCCGTCGACCGTGCCGCCGCCGCCCCCCGGCGCGCCGCCCCCGCCGCCGCCGACCTGGCGTTCGGGCTGAGCCTGCGCGGGCCCTCCGGCCCGCGCGCACGATGGTGGTAGGCTCGTCGGCGACCGACCCGCTTCCGGAGACCGCCGATGAACCCCGAACGCTATCCGCTGCCCGCGCTCGACGCGCTGCCCGACGACATCCGCGAGACGCTGCTCGCGGTCCAGCAGAAGGCCGGGTTCGTGCCGAACGTGTTCCTCAAGCTCGCGCGCCGGCCGGCCGAGTTCCGCGCGTTCGTCGGGTACCACGACGTGCTGATGCTCAAGGAGGGCGGCAGCCTCACCAAGGGCGAGCGCGAGATGATCGTCGTGGCCACCAGCGGCGCGAACGACTGCCTGTACTGCGTCGTCGCGCACGGCGCGATCCTGCGGATCTACGAGAAGGCGCCGAAGCTCGCCGACCAGCTCGCCACCAACTGGCGCAAGGCCGACCTGACGCCGCGCCAGCGCGCGATGATCGGCTTCGCGATGAAGGTGGCGCTCGATTCGCGTGCGGTCGACGACCACGACTTCCGCGAACTGCACGCGCACGGCTTCGACGACGAGGACGCCTGGGACATCGCCGCGATCGCGGCGTTCTTCGCGATGTCGAACCGGCTCGCGAACTCCGTCGGCATGATGCCGAACGACGAGTTCTACCTGATGGGCCGCGTGCCGCGCGAGAAGAAGGCCTGACGCGACCCGCCTGCCCGACGCGGGCGGGACGTCGTGGCGGCGAGCGCCATCGGGGCGACGGCCGCGACGGCCGCACGCCCCGCGCGGCTCACTCGCGGCCGCCGTCGACCGGCGTGGCCGCGCCGGTGCGCTGCGCGACGAAGGTGCCCGCGGCGCCGTCCGCCGCGCGCGTGGCGCCCTCGATGCGCTCGCCGGCGACGCGGCCGTCGTAGGTGCGCAGCACGCCCTTGTCGTCCATCAGCTCGAAGCCGAGCCGGTCGCCGGACAGCCTGACGTTGCGCATCCGGCCCTCGATCGGACCGAGCCGCGCGGTGCCGCTCACCTGCTGGAACGCCTGCGTGAAGGTGGCGGCCGCCTCGCTCGCGCCGCGCGCGTCGGTGGTGGTCAGCTTCCAGCCGCCGCCGACCGACGCCGGCACGATCCACAGGTAGCCCGGGCGGCCGTCGACGGTGCTGCTGTCGTCCGGCTCCCACGAGCCCATCGTGAACTGGTGGGTGACCAGCCGCGTGCCGGGCCGCATCTTCAGCAGCGTCGGGCGCAGCTTCAGGTTCAGGCCGGGCAGCAGGTACATCGTGACGACGTTCGCGAACGAGTAGTCGAACTGGAAGATGTCGCCCTGCTCGAAGCGCGTGAGGTTCTGCACGCCGGCCTTCTCGGCGTTGCGGCGCGCGAGCGTGACCATGTCGGGGTTGAATTCGACGCCGAGCGAGCGCGCCTTGAAGTCGCGCGCGGCCGCGATGACGATCTTGCCGTCGCCGGAGCCGAGGTCGAC